>NZ_BAABHS010000036.1:0-78018 GCF_039542225.1 Yinghuangia aomiensis
TCGCGGGGCACCGGGCGGCCAATCCCTTTCAGCCACGACATCGGCTCACCCATGCCAGCCATACCCGGACCCCCGGGCGTCCCGATCTTACGAATGATCAGAAACAACCCACGAAGAAAGGTATGGAACCCATGGCCATCACCCACGTCCTCGCCGTCGCCCCCGTGCGGGACATCGAGCAGTCGGTCGCGTGGTACGAGCGGCTCTTCGGCCGTCCCGCCGATCTGCGGCCCATGCCCGGGCTCGCCGACTGGCATCTCGCGGTCGGCGGATGGCTGCACGTGTTCCAGGACCCGGAGCGGGCCGGGGCGACCCTGGTGAACTTCGCCGTCGAGGACCTCGACAAGGAGACCGCCGCCTTGGCCGAACGCGGTCTGGTGCTCGGCCCGGTGCAGCCCGGCGCGGGCGGCACCGCCCGGTTCGCCGCGATCGAAGACCCGGACGGGAACCGGGTCACGCTGATCGAGAACCCGGCGGGCTGACCCGTCAGACCTCGGCCTGCCGCCCCGCCGCGTCCAGGTAGGCCACGGTCGTCGCGTCCGCGTGCGGCAGGAGGAGCACACGGAGTTCCTCGGCGGCCGCCTTGACCAGGTGGCCGTCACGCGCGGCCCGGACGGTTTCGAGCAGGAAGACCACGCGGCGGGAGTCCTCGGTGACCCGCGTGCGGTCGGCGTCGCGGTGGTTCCAATGGCGGGTGAGGACACCCGACGCATCGGTGTAGACGACCTCGCCGGGCTTGGGCGTCTCGACGGTGCCGGGTTCGCCCAGCGGGGTGAACTGCTCGGTGCCGGCGGCGTAGTGGATCGCGATGTCGCCCGCGACGCGGTCGAGGTCGAACGCCCCCGCGGGCAGTCCGTGCCGCACCGAAACGGCGTTGTACGAGTCGACCGCCGGGTTGATCCGCGGCAGCGCGCCGCGCTTGGCGAGGCGGCGCCCAAGGGCGTCGACACTGGGCCGGATCCGCCGCGGGTTGGTCCCGAAAGCCCGGTAGGCCGCGTGCCAGGCCTCGATGCGCGGGTCGGTCTCGTCGGCGGGCCGCCACGTGCCCGCGGCCAGGTCGCCTTCGAGTCCGGCGACCGCCGCCTCGGTGACGGGCCACGGCTCGTGCCCGCGCAGTCCGGTGGCGGCCACGAGGGCGATCAGCGTGTCGGGGAAGGCATCGGCGACGGCGGCGTCGAGGCGGAGAGTCGGCAAGGCACGGATTCCGTTTCCTGAGGCGTCCCGAGGGCGGAGACGCCCCGACCTTGCCGCGCCGCGGCGGCCGGACGCAACCGGACGCGCGGCGGGCCGGCGGCAGTCGGTTCGCCCCGGCTCGCGGCGGGAGCGGACCAACCCCCTCAGTCCATCGCCCCCGTGACCAGCTCGTGCCCCAGCAGGGCCCCGCCGAAGACCACGAACCCGGCGCCGATGAGCCACGACTCGACGACGAGGAGCGTGCCGACGGTGCCGTAGGTGACGGCGTTGCTGACGATCAGGGGAGCGAAGACCAGGGTGGAGAAGAGCCGCAGGCCGACGAGCCCGACGATGGTGGCGATGGCGCCCGGGGACAGGAAGCGGGCGGGGACGCGTCCGCCGAGGAGGAAGTAGGGGCTCCACCAGAAGAACAGCCAGCCGCCGATCACGATGACGACGACCCGGATCACGCTGTGGGACGCGCTGTCGAGGGGCAGGTCGCGGCTGGCCGCCATGCCGAACAGGTAGAGGCTGAGCACGGCGAGCCAGATCGTGCCGCGCCACGCCCGGTGCCACGCGCCGACGGTCAGGCCCCAGATCTTGGCGTAGCCCGTCTGCACGCTGGAGGCGAAGGTCAGGCCGAACACCGCGAGGATGGCGAGGCTGAACGCGCTCGTGGTGCTCAGCACCTGGCGCGGCGCGGTGAACAGATCCTGCACCGAGGCGGCCGATCGGCCGGAGATCCCCATCGCGTCCACGATCCACCCGCCGAACCCGGGATAGGCCACGTCCTCGGGCAGCGGGTTCGCCGCGGCCATGACGATGAGCAGCGGCACCAGCGTGACCAGCCCCAGTGCGGCGAAGCCCATCGAACGGTGCATCAGCTCCACGTCGGTGGCGTGCTGGTAGCAGCCCCGCGCACTGGCCACCGACCGCCGGACGCCCGCGTTCCCGGACAGTCTGCGCAAGGCCGCCTGCCGGGCCGCGGGGCGGCGCTGTCGGCCGTCCGGCGCGGGCTCGTCGCGCCGCTCGCTCATGGCGCCCTTCCGTTTCGGTCCGCCGTCTGCAGGCCCGGCGCCGTCGCCATGGCCTGCATGTGCGCTACCCGGTTGGCGCTCGACTATCCCGCGGGACATGATCGCCACCCCGGTCGGGCGGGTCGCGCCGGTTCCCGCCGCACCCCTCGCCACCTGCGCGGACGATTCAATCGCCGGACGTGATTTTCGGCATATGACGGAGCGTCAGATAATGCGTCCGAAAGCGTTGCCTTCGGGGGAGGCTCGTCCCTAGGCTCCCGGCATGTCCGAGAACCTCAAGCCGGAGGAGTTCGTCACACCCTCGCGTGACGACATCCCCGCGATCAGCCGCCAGCACGTGCAGGGCCTGGAAGCCACCGACGACGACTCGGTGTGGATCTACGGCGGGATGAACCACGTCCTCATCCACACGGTCGGCCGGCGCACCGGAAACCTGCACAAGGTCGCGCTGCCGTTCTGGGCGGACAAGGACGGGCACCGCGTCGTCGTCGCGTCGTTCGCGGGCGCGCCGCAGAACCCGGCGTGGTTCACCAACCTCTCGGACCGCACCGCCAACCCGCAGCTGCTGGTGCGCGTGCAGGGCGCCACGTACTGGAGCGACCACGAGGTCCTGGACGGCGACGAATACACCGCCACTTGGGCCGCGCTGACCGCCGAGCGCCCGTTCTACAAGGACTACCAGGCCAACTGCGACCGCCGGATCCCGCTCGTCCGCCTGCCCGAGACGGTGCGGATCGCCAGCCGCGGCTGAGCACCCCCCTTGTGTGGCGAAAACGCCCGCTGCGCCCGGAACTCCCCGGGGGCCGCGGGCTTTTCCCGTGTCCGGCACCCGTGATGGGGTGGAGCCGCGACGCCGGGACCGCACCACGATCCGTTTGCCCGACCCTTGCTCTTGCATAGTTGCTTAACTGTTGAAGTGTTGTGCATGCTGCATGGTCGACGCTCTTGCGCGTACGTGCGGCCATTGCCGTCGGTGCAGGGATTTCGCAAGTACGGAACTACTCGCCGCCGGAAACCGTCTCCATCGTTGGACGCGCGCGGCTGCGGGCGCCGGCCGTTGGTGCGACGAGCGATGGAGACCCGTGACCGTCCGAGAAGAACAGCAATCGCGTGCCGCTGCCCGACGCGCGATACGCGGCGACCGGCGACGCATCCGTTGGCGCCGGCGATTGCGCACCGCCGGAATCACGACGCTGGTGCTCCTCGTGGTGATCTTCTCCGGCGCCGGCTGGATCTACTACAAGCTGAACAAGGACATCAACACGTTCAGCGACGACGGCGTCGCCCAGGACCGGCCGCCGGACACGTCGCCGGGGCAGAACATCCTGATCCTCGGCTCCGATTCGCGGTCGGGCGACAACTCGGACTTCGCCGGGGGCAGCGCGGAGAACGTCGGCGGGTCCGACACGACGCTCCTCATGCACGTGTACGCGGACCACAAGCACGCCGTCGCGGTGTCCATCCCGCGCGACACGCTCGTCACGGTGCCGTCCTGCCGCCAACAAGACGGAACGTGGACCAAGCCGAGGAACAACGTCAAGATCAACTCGGCGTTCGAGGTCGGGCAGTTCAAGGACGGCAACCCGGCCTGCACCCAGAACACGGTCGAGAAGCTCACCGGACTGCGCGTCGACCACACGATCGTGGTGAACTTCGCCGGGTTCGCCGCCATGACCTCCGCGGTGAACGGCGTCGACGTGTGCATGCCCAAGGATGTGTACGAGGGCGACCTCAACCCCAACCTCGGGCACCGGGGCGCACTGGTCTTCCCCAAAGGCCCGCAGAAGGTCTCCGGGCAGAAAGCGCTCGACTACGTCCGCATCCGGCACGGCATCGGCGACAGCTCGGACATCGGCCGCATCAAGCGCCAGCAGGCCTTCATCTCCAGCCTGCTCAAGGCCATCAAGGCGAAGGGCCTCAGCCCCACGACGCTGCTGCCGCTCGCCGAGTCCGCCGCCAAGTCCATGACGTTCGACCCCGGACTCAACTCGGTCGACAAGCTGCTGTCCTTCGGGCTCGGCCTCAAGGACATCGACCTCCACAACATCAAGTTCAGCACCGTACCGTGGCGTTACTCGGGCGAAGACGTCGCGATCGTGCAGCCCGACGCGAACGCCGTGTGGGCCGCGATCCGCGACGACCGCACCCTCGACAACCAGGACGCAAGCGGCAAGAACGGCCAGAACCCGTCCGCCTCGGCCACCCCGCCCGCGGCGCCCACCACCGCGCCGCCGACGGTCAACGGCAGCGGCATCCGCGTTGGTGTCTACAACGGCACCGTCACCCCCGGCCTGGCCGGCCGAGCCTCGGACATGCTGAAGGCCCAGGGCTTCACCGTGACCGCGGCGGGCACGGCGAAGGTGCAGGACCAGGCCACGACCCTGGTCGAGTACGCGGCCGGAAAGGCCGAGCAGGCGAAGACCGTCGCCGCCGCGTTCCCCGGCGCGCAGGTGCGGCAGACCGACGGCGTCACCGGCATCCGCGTCGTGCTCGGCGCCGACTACGCCGCCACCGGGCCCAAGGCGTCCGGCTCGCCGTCGGCGCCCGCCCCGACCTCGGTGCCCACGAAGGTCGCCGACGACGCGCGGTCGGCGGACGAGGACGTGTGCGCGGACCTGTCGTACGGGTGATCGGCGCCTGACAGGCGGCCATGCCGCGGCGCCCGGGTCTTCGGACCCGGGCGCCGCGGCATGGTCATGAGGCCCGCAGACCGCGAAGCGCGGTCTCCACGACCGCGTCCGTGTAGGCCGTCGTGACCGGGCCGGTGCGCAGCAGCCAGCGGTTCAGGAGCGGGCCCCAGATGGCGTCGACGGCGACGTCGAGGTCGAGGTCGGCGGCGAGTTGGCCGGCCTGTTGAGCCTTGCGCAGCCGCGCGCGCTTCAGTTCGCGGACCGGCTCGTCGAGGCGCTCCGCGTACAGCGCGGCGAGTTGCGGGTCGTGCGCGATCTCGGTGCTGAGCGCGCGCATCGGCTCGGCGATCCGCGGGTCGGCCAACTCCTCGACGGTCGCCCGCAGGACGGTCTTCAGGTCGGCTTCGATGTCGCCGGTGTCCGGGAGTTCGGCATCGCCGTCCGGGCCTTCGCTGAGCATGAGGAAAGCGTCGAACAGCACGGCGCCCTTGGTCGGCCACCAGCGGTAGATCGTCTGCTTGCCCACCCCGGCGCGGGCCGCGATGGCCTCGATGCTCAGCTTCGCGTAGCCCAGTTCGCCGGCCAGCTCGAACGCGGCGGTGAGGATCGCCCGGCGTGAGGCCTCGCTGCGGCGCGCGGAGTTGGGCCGGGCGGGGGCGGCGGGCGCGGGGGATTTCTTGGCGGGCGGCATGGGATCAGGCTAGCAGGGGAGCTAGACGAGACGGTCCGTCTTGACTCGTGGGGATCGGCGGCGCATAGTGGTGCCTCGAAACGAGACGGGCCGTCTCGTCTCGAATAGTCGAACCCCGGCCCGAGGAGTTGACGCGCAGATGCGTACCACCGCGAACCCCGCCGCCACCGCAAGCTCCGCCGCCGCGACCATTGCCGACACCGTCGCCGCCCCTGCGGCCGCCGAGGAAACCCGTTTCCGCGTCTGGCTCGTCACCGGCGCCAGCCGCGGTCTCGGCCGGGCCTTCGCCGAAGCCGCGCTGGCGGCCGGCGACCGGGTCGCCGCGCTCGCCCGCACGACGTCCGCGCTCGACGGCCTCGCCGACGCACACCCCGGCCGCGTGCTGCCGCTGACCGCCGACGTGACCGACCGCGACGCGGTGTTCGCCGCGGTCGACGCCGCCGTCGGCCGCTTCGGGCGGCTCGACATCGTCGTCAACAACGCGGGAACGCTGTCGATGGGCATGGTCGAGGAGTTCACCGAGGCCGAGGCCCGCGCCCAGATGGAGACCAACTTCTTCGGCGCGCTCTGGGTCGGCCAGGCCGTCATGCCGCAGCTGCGGGCGCAAGGCGCCGGACACATCGTGCAGGTGTCCAGCATCGGCGGACTCGGCGGCTTCCCGTCGACCGGCATGTATGCCGCGAGCAAGTTCGCCCTGGAGGGCATGAGCGAAGGGCTGGCCATGGAAGCCGCCGGCTTCGGCGTCAAGGTCAGCATCCTCCAACCCGGCGGCTACTGGACGGACTTGTACACCGCGATGCGCACCACCACCCCGCTCGACGCGTACGCCCCGCTGCGCGCCGAACTCGAAAAACAGTTCGCCGACGGCTCCATCGACAGCGAACCCCGCCTCGCCGCCGAGGCGTTGCTCACGCTCGTGGACGCCGAGGACCCGCCGCTGCGCCTGCTCCTCGGCAGCATGGTCTACGACTTGGCCTTCGACATCGCGCGGAAGCGGATGGCCGCGTGGTCGCAGTGGGAGGACGTCAGCCGCGCCGCCGAGCACGCGGTTCCGCCGCCCGCCGACCTGCACGAACGCCTCGGAGGAGCCTCGTGAGACGGCTGCCACGGAAAGCAAGTGTCCATATAGCGAGAAGCATTGTCCCGCATGGTGGATGGTGGGAGTAGGGTCTGGGCATGGCTCGAGAAACCGCCGTTTACACACACGGCCACCACGACTCCGTTCTGCGCTCCCACCGTTCGCGTACCGCCGAGAACTCCGCCGCCTACCTGCTGCCCCACCTGCAGCCGGCCATGAAGGTCCTGGACGTGGGCTGCGGCCCGGGCACGATCACCGCCGACCTGGCGCAGCGTGTCCCCCAGGGCTCCGTCACCGCCGTCGACGCCTCCGCGGACGTCCTGACCGCGGCGAGCGCGTACGCGGCGGAACGCGGGGTGGAAAACGTCGAGTTCTCCACCGCGGACGTCCACGCGCTGGAGTACGCGGACGACACGTTCGACGTCGTCCACGCACACCAGGTACTGCAGCACGTGGGCGACCCGGTGCAGGCGCTGCGCGAAATGCGCCGGGTCTGCAAGCCCGGCGGCGTCATCGCCGCACGCGACGCCGACTACGGCGGCTGGTTCTGGTACCCGGAAGCCTCGGGCCTGACCGAGTGGCAGGACCTGTACCGGACCGTCGCCCGCGCCAACGGCGGCGAGCCGGACGCCGGCCGGCGCCTGCACGCGTGGGCACGCGAGGCGGGCCTGACCGACGTCACGGCGTCGACCTCCACGTGGACCTACGCCACGCCGGACGAGCGGGCCTGGTGGGGCGGCCTGTGGGCGGAACGCACGCTGGCGCCCACCTACCGCGAGCGCGCGGTCGGCGGCGGCCATGCGACGGACGCCGACCTGGAGCGCATCGCCGGGGCGTGGCGTGCGTGGGTGGCCGAGCCGGACGGGTGGCAGGTCATCGTGCACGGCGAGATCCTGTGCCGCGCTTGACGGTCGGCGGGGCGGCGGCGAGCCGGACGTCTGCCGGCCGAGGCGGCGTCCGGCGCGGCCGCGTCGCACGATGCCGGCGGATACCGCGGGTGCCCGGGTTCGCCCCCGGGCACCCGCGGTCGCCGTTTCAGAGCCGGGCCATCCAGGTGTCGGTGATGCCGCGCGGTCCGCGGGACCCCGGCCGGACGTGCGTGTCGTCGTAGTCGTAGCGGAGATCGTGGGTCACCCCCACCACGCCGTCGACCGCCCGGCACAGCCGGACCACGAGCGGGACGAGGCTCCGCGTCTCCAGACTCCCGGCGAGGTGGACCCGCCCGGCGTCGACGGTGACGGACACCGTCGCCGGGTTGATCCACAGCGCGCGGCGCAGCACGTCGCCGACGATTTCGTCGTGGATCTCCCGGTCGCCGCGCAGGAACACGCGCAGGAGGTCGCAGCGGCTGACGACGCCTTCCAGACGGCCGTCCGCGTCCACGACCGGGAGGCGTTTGACGCCGCGGCGTTCCATGAGGCGGGCGGCGTCCACGACCGTGCCGTCCGCGCGGATGGTGACGGCGGGCGAGGTCATCAGGTCGCGGGCGACCTCGGCGCGGGACTTGTCGGCCGTGCCGCGGCCCCCGAAGAGCCGCCGCGCCGGAGCGCGGCACGCATCGTCGGCGTGGGCTTCCTTGCGCAGCAGGTCGGCCTCGGAAACGACGCCGAGGATCCGTCCGTCGGCGGCCGCCACGGGCACGGCGCTGATCCGCGCGCTCCGCAGAGTCCGCACGATGTCGGTGAAGTGGGCGTCCGGGTCGATGGTGACGACGTCCGTGGTCATGACGGAGCGGACGAGCTGGTGACCCATGGCGTGCCTCCGAGCGTGGTCGGGACGGGGGATGGGCGGGGCGGGGATGCGGAGCGGGGCCCGTCGGGCGCCTGATCGGCTCGGGCGGCGGGGGCGGCTCCTCGGCGTGGACCGCCGCGGGCGGAAAGCCGTGCCGATCGACGTGAACGGCGTCGGGCCGTCGGTCAGTGGCCCTGGCGGTGGCGGTGCCGCGGCGGGCCGCCGAGCGCGGCGCCGACCAGGAAAGCGACCACGCCCGCGCAGCCGACGATCAGGCCGAAGACCGTCCAGAAGTGGGTGTCGAAGAGGAACACGGCCGACCCCTTTCCTACCGTTGCGCCGGGGCGGTCTGCCCGGTCGTCCTGGGAAGACCTTCGCGCGGCAGGGGAGTTCGCCCGCAGAGGCGGTGGACCCGACGTCATGGGTCGAATGGCCGGTTGGGGTGTGCGCCAGGCCGGGGCCGGATCGCCCGCCCGGCGGGTGGCAAGGCAGCCGGGAGCGTCGCGCCGGGGCGGAGTCGGGGACGGCGGCGCACGTCGAAGGGACGTGCGGCGGTCACCGCCCGCCGGGCGGCAAAGCGGCAGGCAGGTTCGGGTCGGACCGGCGCGGGGACTGGGCATAACGATCAAAGGGACGCACGGCACGGGGTCGGCGGTCGGCTCAGGCATCGGCTCCGCCGAGCGGCCTCGGCTCCGTCACCCGCCTGCGGCGCGGCGTCCGCGATCCGGGCAGCCGGATCCGTCACCAGGCTGCGGCCTCCGGCGATCCGTCGCTGGTCCCGCCAACGGGATCCGGGCGCCGGATGCCGTCGCCGGCGGTCCGGTCCGCCGGTCCGCCGGTCCGCCGGTCCGCACGGGCCGAACGGCCCTGTCCGTGCCGTTCCCCGACCCGGCAGGGTCGTGGCGCGAGGCCGTCGCGCCCACGAGGTGCGCCGCCCGTCGGCCTCGGGCGTGCCCACCCGCCACTCCGCACCCGGAGGAACAGCGCTCATGAACACCACCCCGCCCTTCGGAGCCCCCGCCGCGGCGGGCGAACGCCACGCTCTCGCCGCCGACGGCACGATGCTGCGCCTGGCCGTGCCGGATCCCGCGGACGAACCCGCCGTCCGGGCGTTCTTCACGGGGCTGTCCGACGAGAGCACGCGGATGCGGTTCTTCGGCGCGAGCCGCGTCGCCGGGACCCGGACGGCCGCCCGGATATGCCGTCCGCCCGCGGAAAGCGGCGCCCTGCTCGCGTGGCGCGGCGACCGGGTGGTCGGCGCCGCCGAGTTCCACGGCACCACACCGCACGAAGCCGAACTCGCCCTCGCCGTCGCCGACGACTGGCACCACCGCGGCATCGGCACACTCCTCATCGAGCACCTCATCGACATCGCCCGCGGCCGCGGCGTGCGCCGCTGGACGGCCGACGTGCTCGCCGAGAACCGGGCGATGCTGCGCGTCCTGCAAGACCTCGGGCTGCCGCTGCACCGCCGTGCGGAAGCCGGGGTGGTCACCGCCGTGATCCCGCTCGACCCGGCCGCCGACGACCCCGGGCGCGAGGAGTTCCTGTCCGCGATGGGGCTGCGCGAGCGCCAAGCCGACACGGCGAGCCTGCTGCCGTTGTTCCGGCCGTCCGCCGTGGCCGTCGCGGGCGCCGGGCGGCGCCCCGACTCGATCGGCCGCGCGCTGCTGGCGAACCTGACCTCGGCCGGATGGCGCAACGGGCTCTACGTGCTGCACCCCACGGCCGAGTCCGTCGCGGGCGTGCCCGCCTACCGCCACATCGCCGATCTGCCGCGGCTGCCCGAGCTGGTGGTGGTCGCCGTCCCCGCGAAGGCCGTACCCGATCTCGCCGAGGAATGCGGGCAGGCCGGCGTCGCCGCGCTCGTCGTGGTCACCGCCGGTCTGGACGCCGACCAGTCCGCCCGGGTCCGCAACGCCTGCCACCGCTACGGCATGCGCATGATCGGTCCGAACGGCGTCGGCATCGCCGACACCGGCGGCCGCACCCCGCTCAACGCGAACTTCACCGGCATCCGGCCGGTCGCCGGGCACGCCGGCGTGGCCGTCCAGTCCGGCGGCGTCGGGATCGCGCTGCTGCGGCAGCTCGACCGGCTCGGCATCGGGGTGTCCACCTTCGTGTCGCTCGGCGACAAGTACGACGTCAGCGGCAACGACATGCTGCAGTGGTTCGAGACCGACCCGCGGACCGAACTCGCGGTCCTCCACCTGGAATCCTTCGGCAACCCGCGCAAGTTCTCGCGCATCGCCCGCCGTGTCGGGCGGTCCATCCCCGTGCTCACCGTGGACGCGGGGCGCTCGGCCTCGGCCCGCCGCGCCGCCGCGTCGCACACCGCGGCCGCGGTCACCCCGACCGTCGCCCGCGCCGCGCTGTTCCGCCAAGCCGGTGTCACCGCCACCCACTCGATCGGTGACCTGGTCGCGGTGTCCGCGCTGATGTCCGCGCAGCCGCTGCCGCGGAACAGCGCGGTCGCCGTCCTCGGCAACGCGGGCGGCCTGGGCGTGCTGGCCGCGGACGCGTGCGCGGATGCCGGACTGGCCGTCCCGTACCTCGGCGAGGAACTGGAGCGCGAGCTGAAGCAGATCCTGCCGCCCGGTGCGGTGTGCGCGAACCCCGTCGACACCACCGCCACCGTCACCGGCGAGAGCCTGCGCCGGGCCGTCGACGCCATCGCCGCGACCGGACGGATCGGCGCGGTCCTGCTCGCCCTCGCCCCGACGGCGCTGGGCGACCCGCTCGCCGAGCTCACCCGGGGATCCGCGGTGCGCGGCATCCCGCTGGCCGTCGTCGCCCCGGAACGCGCCGAGGCCGTCGACCTGCTGCCCGCCTGGCACGGCGCGCTCCCGGTGTTCGCCGACTCGCGGACCGCCGCCGTCGCGCTCGCCCACGCCCGCGACCGTGCGCAATGGCTCGCCCGGCCGCGCGGCGTCGTCCCGCTTCTCCCCGGAATCGACCCGGACCGGGCCCGGGCGGTGGTGGCCGAGTACCTCGCCGGGCACGAAGCCGGCGGCTGGCTGCCGCCGGAGGAGTGCGCCACGGTGCTGGGCGCCTACGGCATCCCCCAGGCACCCATGCGCTACGTGACGTCGGGCGACGCCACGGTGCGGGCGTTCCGCGAACTGGCCGACCTGTCGCCCGCCGGGACCGTCGCGGTGAAGGCGTATGGTCCGGAACTCCCGCACAAGTCCGACGTCGGCGGCGTCCTCCTCGACATCGCCGACCCGAACGCCGCCTACGCGGCCTACGCCGAACTCGCGCACCGCCTCGGCCCGCGGCTCGCCGGTGCCGTCGTCCAGCCCATGGCGGCGCGCGGCGTGGAACTCATCGTCGGCATCGACCAGGACGAAGTCCTCGGCCCGCTCCTGCTGTTCGGCCTCGGCGGCACCGCCGTCGACCTCTTCGGCGACCACGGGGCCCGGCTGACCCCGCTCACCGACCTGGACGCCGACGACCTGCTCGGCGAGTCCCGCGCCGCCAAACTGCTCTACGGCCACCGCGGCGAACCGCCGTGCGACACCGACGCGGTCGCCGACCTGCTGCACCGGGTATCGCGCCTCGCCGACGACCTCCCGCAGATCGCCGAACTCGACCTCAACCCGGCGATCGCCACCCCGGGCGGCGTCACCGTCGTGGACGCCCGCATCCGCGTCGCGGTGCGGCACCCGCGCGACCCCTACATACCGCGCGTGCGCTAGGCCGCGGCCAGGCCGTGGCTACGCCGTCTCGTCCTCCGCCCCGGACAGGACGTCGGCGATCATGCGGGTGGCGAAGTCGTGGTCGTCGGTCATCCGATTGATGTGCTCGGCGAGGAGGAACGCGGTGGCTTCGAGCGGCGTCATCTCCTCGTTCGTCCAGTAGCCGTACTGCTTGCGCCACAGGTTCGGGCTCAGCCCGGTGCCCGCGGCGACGAGCAGGCCGGCCATCGTCGGAATGACCTCCGGGCGGATACTCTTCGGCATCATCCGCATGGTGGCCACGAGGTTCGGCACCACGGCCTCGATGGGGTCCTGGTCGTGGTCCTCGTAGGCCTGCCGCAGCTATGCCATGAACATGTAGATGAGCGTGCACGTGCCGTCCAGCACCGCGTCCGCACCCTCCGGGCCGAGGGACGCGATGTACTGGTCGACCAGCGCCTGTTCCTCGGGGTCCGGGCCGGTCTTGCCGTCGTAGATGCCTTTGAGGCGCGAGTCGATCAGCATGAGCGCGGCGGCGACGTCGCCGGCCGGAGCGTGCCGGGGGTCGCAGGGTGATGGCACGAGGTCCCTTCCTCGGGTGCGCGTCCGGGTAACGCGGCGTACACGTACCGTAGTCCGCCGGGGAACCCCGCGTCTCGGCCGGGTCGAGGCGTCGGGTCCGTCAGGTGTGTGCGGCGACGACCGACGCCGCGGCGGCGAGCAGCGGTTCGTCCGCGGCCGCGGCGGCATCGGGCTTGGTGGTCAGCACGGCGAGCACGAGTGGGCCGCGGGAGGGCGGCCAGGCGAGCGCGACGTCGTTGGCGGTGCCGTAGTCGCCGGTGCCGGTCTTGTCGGCGACGGTCCAGTCGCGGGGGAGTCCGGCGCGGATGCGGTTGGCCCCGGTGGTGTTGGCGCGGAGCCAGCCGGTGAGCAGCTCGCGGTGCCGGGGGTTGAGGGCGCGTCCCAGGGTGAGGCGGGCGTAACTGCCGGCCAGGGCGCGGGGTGTCGAGGTGTCGGTGATCCGGCCGGGTTCCGCCGAGTTGAGGGCGGGTTCCCAGCGGTCGAGGCGCGTCACCGGGTCGCCGAGCGAGCGGCAGAAGCGGGTGACGGCGGCGGGGCCGCCGAGCCGGCGGAGCAGCAGGTTCGCCGCGGCGTTGTCGCTGTAGGCGATCGCGGCGGCGCAGAGGGCGGAGACGGTCATGCCGTGCGTGAGGTTGTCGGCTCGGCCGGTGATCGGGGCGTAGCCCGCGGCGGCGGTGTCCTGTTCGGTGTAATGCAGCCGGGTGGCCAGGAATTCGCCGTCCCGGTCGAGGTCGCGCAGGACCGCGCCGACCGCGAGTGTCTTGAACGTCGAGCACATCGGGAAGCGCTCGTCGGCGCGGTAGGCGACGCCGCGGCCGGTTCGCGGGTCGTGGGCGAAGACGCCGAGGCGGGCGCCGTGCGCCTGTTCGAGTGCGCGCAGGTGTGCGGTGACGCCCGCCGGTGCTGTTTCCCCGGCGAACGCCCGTGCACCGGAGGGGTAGACCAAGGCGGCGCCCGCCGCGGTGAGGCCGACGAGTAACCCGCGCCGGCTCGGATTCCGTTCCATGATCCTCATACTGCCGCGCGGCGCGGGCCGGTAACCGCGCCCGCCCCCTGAGCAACGGCTTCAGTAACCGCCGCCGCCGGAGCTGCCGCCGGACGGGCTGGGCACCGTGGTGACCGGGTTGCCGTGGGCGTCGAGCACCCACCAGGTGCCGCCGAAGGTGTTCAGGCCTTGGCCGTTGACGTCGCCGGGCTTGGCGTCCTGGGCGTAGGTGTAGACCGGGTGCCCGTTGTAGGTGACCTGGCTACTGCTGTCGTTACGCGGTGTGGAGCCGACCTTGGAGGCGTCGGCCTGGCCGCTGGCGGGGGCGTTGACCTGCGTGTCGGGCGGCCAGATGGAGGCGCATTCGCCATAGCAGTTGGACGTCGTGCCCGCGTCGGCGGTGAGGAGGTACAGCGTGCGCCCGGAGCCGTTGACGAGGATCTCGCCGTACTGCGAGTTCGCGGTGTGCAGCCCCGCGGCGCTCGTCGCCGCGGACGGCGTAGGGGACGAACTCGACGAGCTGGACGACGAACTGCCGCAGCCCGCGGCCAGGGCCGCGACGGCGACCGCGCCCGCGGAGAACGCGAGGAGTCGATTCATGACGGACTTCTTCCACGAGTGACCCGGCTCGCCGCGGCGAGGCGGCGTCCGAGGTCCGACGTCGTGGTTGCGGACCGAAGGGCCCCGGCCGGACCCTCCCGCGGGCCCGGGACTGAGGCCGTGTCACCGGACACGACCTGAGGGTCATACCCCAAGCGTTGCACCGCGCGCGGACCGCTCGCCGCTCGTGCCCGCCGGTCGTCCGGATTTCCCGACCTACCCGCGGCGGTTCGGCGGATCAGGTGGCGGGGCGGCTGTCCACGTTGCGGGCCAGCGTGGTGAGGAGGCCGGGCAGGCCCGCCGCGGTGCCGGCCGGGAGGCCGGCCACCGTCTCCTCGGCGAGGGTGCGCCACAGCTCCTTGACCTGCTCGGTCAGCGCCGCGCCGCGCTCGGTCAGCTCGACGACGCCGGCGCGCTTGTCGGACGGCGCGGGCGTGCGGCGCAGGTAGCCGGACGCCTCGAGCTTGCGGGTCATGAGCGTGACGCTCGGCGGTTCGACCCCGAGCGCCCGACTGAGCCGGGCCTGGATCATCGGGCCGCTTCTGGCCAGTTCGAGGAGCACCGCCTCCTGTCCAGGATGCAGGCCCAACGGGGCCAGCAGCGCCGAGATCCGCGCGCGGTGGCGCAGGGTCAGCAGGCGGACGGCCTGGTTGACGGCGTCGGCTTCCTCGAAGTCCACGGGCGCTCCTCGACGGGGTGGTTACGCGGATAACCATCGACGGGGAATATTATCCGCATAACCAGGTGCGAGCGAGGAGAACGGCATGTCCGCACGTCCCAACGAATACGGCCAAGCCGTCGGTCGCCCTCTGCCCGGCTGGACGGCTGTTCCCGCGCCCGCCGGGGTCACCCTCGAGGGCCGCTTCTGCCGGGTGGAGCCCTTGGACGCGGACCGCCACGCCGGCGACCTGTACGCGGCCTTCGCCCTCGCGGCGGACGGCAGCGACTGGACCTATATGTCGGCCGGCCCCTTCGACAGCCCGGCCGACTACCGCGCCTACGTGACGGCGACGACGCAGGCGGACGACCCCCTGCACTACGCAGTCGTCGACCCGCGCACCGGCAAGGCCGCGGGCAGTCTCGCCCTGATGCGCCAGGACCCGTCCAACGGCGTCGTCGAGGTCGGCAGCGTGGCCTTCTCGCCCCTGCTGAAGCGGACCCCGATATCCACCGAGGCCCAGTACCTGCTCATGTCCTACGCCTTCGACGAACTCGGCTACCGCCGCTACGAGTGGAAGTGCGACAGCCTGAACGCACCCTCGCGCACGGCAGCCCTGCGGCTGGGCTTCACCTTCGAAGGGATCTTCCGCCAGGCGGTGGTCTACAAGGGCCGCAGCCGCGACACCGCCTGGTACTCCGTCATCGACTCCGAGTGGCCGCGCGTGGGCATGGCGCTGCGGGAGTGGCTCGCGCCCGGAAACTTCGACGCGGAAGGCCGCCAGAAGCGGTCGCTGTCCGATATCCGTGCTCCGGACGACGTGTGAACCGTCGAGGCTTCCCGCGTGCGGGAAGCTAGCCCCCGAGCTGCTGCCGCCAGTCGTCCGGGAGCCGGTCCGCGGGGCCCGGCGTGGACTGGTCGACGGGGTGGTGCTCCGGCGGGGCGAGCGCGGGGCCGGACTCGTAGAACTCGGACGTGGTGTAGTCCCAGAACCACGCCTCGCCCGGTTCGAAGCTGCGGATCACCGGGTGCCCCGTGTCGTGGGCGTGCGCGGTGGCGTGCTTGCTCGGCGAGTCGTCGCAGCAACCGATGTGCCCGCACCGCGCGCACCTGCGCAAATGCAGCCACCAGCCGCCGGACGCGTCGCATTCGGCGCAGCCGGTGCCGCTCGGCGGCACGGTCGGGTCGATCGCCTTCTCGGGGTTCATCGGGACTCCTCCGCGGGGTCGGTGTCGGCTCGGGTCCGTGCTTCCCGCTTCACAGGCTAGGCGGGGTGGCGGGAATCGGCCCGGTACGGCACGACACCGGTGTGTTGTCCGGGGCGCCGGGAATACCCCTTTGTCTTGGTCAACTCGCATGTGTGCCAAGTGGGTTACCATCCGCTCGGAGTTCGTCCGAGAGGGGGCGCGGTGCCTGCTGGGGGAAGATTCGTCGCGATGCTGGCGGCGGCCGGGGCGGTGGCCGTGGCGGGGGCGGTCGCCTCGGTCGTGGTGGCGACGTCCACGGGCGGGGGCGGCAACCGCGAACTGGAGAAGACCACGAAGGAGTTCCTGGCCGCGACGGCCGCGGGCGCGGCGGCGGACGGGTACTACGGCGTCTGCGACGGAACCCCCGACACCGGGGCGCCCCGGCGGCTCGTCGAGACGGAAGGCCCGGGGTTCACCTTCGACCTCACGTCGTCGACGGCGACGGGGGACACCGCGTACGTCAACCTCACCGTGGTCGGCCGGGACCGGTCCCCGACCCCCTACGCCGTCGACCTGCGGCGGGAGGGCGGGATATGGCGGGTCTGCCGAGTGGAGACCGGGAGCATCCAGATCGACGTGGGAGGCCCCGGGGCGTGGTGACCCGGGGCCGACGGCGGGAACGGGGTCAGCGCACGACGTCGAGGACCTGCTTCTGCAGCCCGTTGCCGTAGACCTCGTGCTCGACGATCCGCAGCTTCTGCGCGTCCTTGTCCGTGGCGCTGAACAGGCGCTTGCCCGCGCCGAGCAGCAGCGGGAAGACGAGCAGGTGGTAGCGGTCGATCAGGCCGGCGTCGGACAGGGCGCGGTTCAGCGACGCGCTGCCGTGCACGATGATCGGGTCGCCATCGGTCTTCTTCAGCTCGGCGACCTCGTCCAGCGAACGCAGGATCGTGGTCTCGCCCCAGTTGGAGACCAGCCGGTCGTCGGTGAGCGTCGTCGAGACGACGTACTTCGGCAGCGTCTTGTAGCGCGCGAAGTCGGCCATGTCCGGCCATACGGGGCTGAAGGCCTCGTAGCTCGCCCGGCCCATCAGCATGGCGCCGGCTTCCTCCTGCTCACGGCCCTTGATCTCGAACGCCTCGGGGAGGAACTCGACGTCCTTGAAGGTCCATCCGGAGTTGCGGTAGCCGGGCTCGCCGCCGGGGGAGTCGACGACGCCGTCGAGCGACACGAAGGCGGAGGTGATGAGGGTGCGCATGGGGTGCTCCTGGTGAGGTGTTCGTGTGCCGGGGCGGGCAGCGCTCAGGCGAGGGTCGTGGACAGCCACTGCTGCCACGCGGCTTCGGCGCCGTCGGTGTCGGTCTTCGGGCCGAAGAGGTGGTGGAACATGAGGGCGATGTCCGCGGAGTGGTGGAACGTGTAGAGGCCGTCGGCGGTGCGGACTTCGAAGCGCTCGTCGTCGGCCCAGACGACCTCGCCGTCGAGCGGCGGCCGGTCGGCCTGCGCGCGGGCGCCCTGGACGACCGGGATGCCGAGCCCGAGCGCGCGGGCCAGTGCGGCGCGGACCTCCGGCGCGGTGCGGTCGCCCGCCGGGGCCATGCCGAACACCGGGACGGCGGTGCGGCCGGCGAAGTGCGCGAGGTACTCGCGCAGCGTGTTGAGGTGGAACGGCCAGCCGCGGCGCAGCGCGTCGTACTCGTCCTGCCAGTCGTCGCCGAGCATTCCGCTGTGCACGACGCGGAGGACGGTGCTGCCCTGGTCGCGGCCTTCGACCAGGTACTCGAACGCCATGAAGCGGCCGTCCGGCGCGGTGCCGGTCCGGGTGGCCAGTCGCCGCCCGGGCTCGTAGGCGGTGATCTCGGCTTCCTCGCGGTGGCCGCCGGTGTCCATCGCGGCGGTGCCGGCCTCGGGGTCGACCTCGTTGCGCCCCATGAACCAGGAGTCGAGCCCCGGTCCGGTGGCGATGGCCTCCCAGACCTGCTCCGGGGTGGCGGGCAGCGTCGTCTCGAGGCGGATCTCGAAGGGCTCCGTCATGATCCTGGTTCCTGTTCCGATGCGGATTCGTGCGAGGTGCGGTCCGGGGCTCCGGGCTCCGGTGCGTCGGGGATCTGGTGGATGCCGGCGACGACCCGGTGCCGTCGGCCGCCGGGCGCCGACTCGTCGTGGTACCGGCTCACCAACGCGGCCACGGCCTGCGTCAGTTCCTCGGCGAACGCGGCCCGGTCGGCGGCGGACGCGAAGCGGACCTCGGTGTCGAGGCCGTACGTGGCCACCCGCCGCCCGGCCCGCGCGGCCCCGGTCACCAGCCCCCCGACTTCCTGCACCAGCCGGGCGCCGAGGGCGACCAGCCACCGGGCGGACAGCCGGTCGGGCGCCCGCGCCGGGTCGGGGCTGACGGCGGCCAGGGCGGCCGGCGAGATGACGTACGAGGCCGCGGCCGCCTGGTAGATCCGCTCGTTGACATTGCCCTTGCGGCGCTCCTCGGCCAACTCGACCAAGCCGTGCCGTTCGAGTTCCTTGAGGTGGTAGTTCACCTTCTGCCGGGGCAGGCCCAGGCGGGAGGCGACCATCGCCGCCGACCCGGGCTCGGCCAGGGACGCCAGGATCTCGGACCGTATGGGGTCCAAGGAGGCCTCCGCGGCCGCGGATTCTTCGATCACGAGTACGTCGAGCACGCATCCAGAATCCCTCCGACAAAAAAATTTGTCAAGGAGGATCTGATTGTCGGTAGTGGCCGGCGCACCCAGCAGAAGGCGGCGCGCCCGGGTCCACCGTGGTGGTCCCGACCGCGCCGCCCGGACGCTGTCCCCGCTATTCGCCCACCAGCACCTCGGATGCCGCCTCGACCCCCACCCGCCGCCAGTGCTCCCACCGCGTGCGGACGCTGCCCGGGTACGGATCCGTGGCCGGCAGTCCCGTCACCACCCACGCCAGCAGTTCGCCGTAGAGCCGCGCGGCGCGCTGCGGGTCGCCGGAGACGCCCAGCCAGTGGGCGTAGGCGTTCATCGCGTACAGCGCGACATCGGAGCCGTCGCCCAGCGTGCGGCGGCACTCGTCGACCAGGTGGGACAACTGGCGCACGGCTCGGGCCGGGTCGCCCGCGACGCCCAGCCACAGCGCACGCTCGGTGCGGGCGGCGAGGGCCAAGGGGTAATGCCCGGTGCAGTCGGCGGTGAGGAGCTCCAGGGCGTGGGCGGCGGTCTCGGGGTCGCCGGAGTGGCCCGTCCAGTACGTGTGTTCGCCGCGGAGCAGCAGCGTCCGCACGTCGGTTCGGCCCAACGCGCGCGCGGCGCGGTCCGCAGCCGTGCCCACCTGGTCGCGGGCGGCGCCGCACCAGCCCATCGCCCCGGTCATGTGGACGTGGCCGAGCAGCGCGAACACCGTCTGCGGGTGCCAGGGGCCGAAGTCCCGGGTCGTCTGGGCGTGGAGCGCGCGGAACGCCTTCCGGGCCTCGTGGTGCCGGTCGGCGCGGGCCAGTGCCGCCGCCGTGTCGTGCCGGGCCGCGCACGCGACCTCGGCGGCGGTGGCCGGGTGCGTGAACGACCGGAGGGCTGCGTAGCGGACGGCGCGCGGCTCGGGCGCGGAGACCGTGAGCGCCGGTGGAGCCGTCGAGGCGGCCTTGGTGGCAGCCGCCATCGAACCGTCCGCCGCGCCCGGCGCCGGCACCGGCAGCAGCGCCTCGCGGAACCGCCGCACCAGCGCCCGCCCTCGTGGGTCCAGCCAGCCCTCCGTATCGCGGTGTGCCGTCAGGTCGACCGCGTCCCCCAGCGTGCGGATCAACGCGGCCGGCGTCGGCCGCTTGTGCGGCACGGGGCGCAGGCAGTCGGCGACGATTCCCCGCAGCGGTTCCGGTAGTTCCGCGGGCAGTTGGCCGGTGGGGGCGGCCGCCCCGGTGGCCAGGTACAGGGCGGTCTGACCCAGCGCGTAGACGTCCGCCTTTGCGGTGACCGGCCGCCCGTGCACCTGCTCCGGCGCCATGAACGACGGCGTCCCCACGGCCGTCGTCCCCGCGGTGGCGGCACGGCCCCCGAGCGCGTGCACGAGGCCGAAGTCGATGACCCGCGGTCCTTGCTCGTCCAACAGCACGTTGGCCGGTTTGAGGTCCCGGTGCACGACTCCGGCGGCGTGGATCGACTGCAGGGCCTCGGCGATGCCCGCGGTGAGCCACAGCACGGTGTCGGTGCGCAGCGGGCCCGCGTCGGCGGTGAGCAGGTGCAGGGACGGGGCCGCGATGTATGCCGTGGCGATCCAGGGCACGGGGCCGTCCGGATCGCTGCCCAGGACCGGCGCGGTGAACATTCCGTTGACCCGGGCGGCGGCGCGCGCTTCCTGTGCGAAGCGGTCGCGGAACGCCGGGTCGCCGGCGAGCTCCGGGCGAATCGTTTTGACGGCGACCCAGCGGCCGGTGGCGGAGCGGGCGAGGAACACGTGCCCCATCCCGCCCGCGCCGAGCCGGGCCGTGACGCGGAACGGCCCGATACGGGCCGGGTCTTCCGGATCCACCGCGAACCACGGTGCAAACAGCATGACTTTCCCCCCAGGCTTGCGGCGGCGCGCGGCCGTGGCCTGGCCGATCCGCCGTCGTGATGCGCGGCATCCTGCCACGGCCCGCGACGCCCGGCGTGCGGTCCGCGCCGGACGGCAACCAGGCGCGCTCCCAACGGATGACGGGGTCATTTGATATGACGTATGTCGCCCGTGCGGCGCATCATTCGGGACGAACTTCCGTGCCCTGTCCACCGACACGCCGATTCGTGTTGCGCAGAGCGCGCCCCAACCCGCCTGTAGCGTGTCCGATATGTCACTTTCTGTTGCTTTATGGTCTGGTGACGACTCGGGTAGTGCGGCGCTCTCCCGGCGGCGGGTCCTGCAGGGCACGGCGGCTCTCGCCAGTGCCGCGGTCCTTCCGGTGGGGTTGGCCGCCGACACCGCCTCCGCCGCCACGAATCCGGTCGATCCCGAGCAGAGCCAAACGCGGATGGTTCCCGGGGGAAACGGGGTCATCTACAGCGTTCAAGCCGACGGCCGCCTGAAGTGGTTCCGCCACCTGGGGCGCGAGAACGGCACCGGAGTGTGGGTCGGCGGCGGCAGCCCCCGGGAGATCGGATCCGGCTGGCACCTCCATACGAACGTGCTGGCGGCCGCCGACGGGCAGCTGTTCGGCTTCTGCGGCGACGGCTCGCTCGTCTGGCACAAGTACCAGCTGGCCAACCAGGACACCGGCGAAGGCTCTTGGCATCCCAAGAGCAACACCGTCATCCACACCGGCTTCGGCGGCTTCGGCCAGATCTTCGGCGGCTGGGACGGCGTCATCTACGGGATCGACGCCAACGGCGACCTCTACTGGTTCAAGTACCTCGCCGGCGACGGGTCGACCGGCTCCGGTGCCTGGGCGAACGGCGGCCGAGGGTCCCGCATCGCCTCCGGGCGCCGCGACTACGACATGCACTTCGCGGACGCGGACGGCGTCATCTACGGCGTCCGGCACGGCGCCACCCTCGACTGGTTCCGCTACCTCGCGGGCGACGGCTCGAACGGCTCCGGCGCGTGGGCCAACGGCGGCAGCGCGATCCGCATCGACGACGGCTGGGACTGGGGCTCCCTCACCGAACGCTTCGCCGACCACGGGACGTTCTACTCCGTGTGGCTCGACCGGAAGGATCCCCCCGGCCGCGACCACGAACTCCACTGGAGCCGGCTGACGAACTGGCAGACCGTCGACCGCGACGGCCGCGGCACCTGGGCGGGCTCGGCCGGCGCCCTCGTCGGCAACGGCTTCACCGTCGGCCGCACCGCGAACCTCCAGGGGTACGCCGACCGCTGGTCGGTGGCCAACGGCCAAGCCCTCAACGTCTCCGTCTCGTCCGCGTTCGACCGGTACCAGGCCACCGTGCTCCGCCTCGACGGCCCGATCACCCCCGGCACCACGCTCGACCGGACGAACAGCCAAGTCGTGTCCGGCCCGACGAGCCACACCGGACATCTCCGCAGCGTGCAGTCCGGCTACCGCACCAAGGGCTGCGGCTGGCCCACCGACTTCACCGTCCCCATCGCGCAGGACTGGAAGTCCGGGTTCTACGTCGTGCAGCTCACCGGCGACCGCGGCGTGCGACGCTACGTCCCCTTCGTCGTGCGCCCGCCCAAGCCGGTCGCCAAGATGGCGCTCATGCTGCCGTTCCTCACGCACAGCGCCTACAACCACTGGGGCGGCCACTACCAGTACAGCTGGGACAACCCGCCGCACAACCGCACGCACACCATGCTCCGGCCGTTCGCCAACGCCTACATCGAACCGCCCGGCCACATGGACGTGCGCTTCTACGGCGACCTGCTGCTGCTGCGCTGGCTCGCGGACAACAGCGTCGCGTACGACTGCTACCAAGACCTCGACCTGCACAACGACGACACCTGGCTCGGCGGCTACAAGGCCCTCATGCTGGCCTCGCACCCCGAGTACTGGACCGACACGATGCGCACCCGCCTGGAGGCCTACCTCACCGGCGGCGGACGCGTCATCTACACCGGCGGCAACGGCATGTACGAACGCGCCGAGCCGTCCGTCAACGGCACCGCCCTCACCCACCGCAACGAACGCGGCGACCGCTGGCTGTGGCGCGACCAAGGCCACTCCGAGAAGAACATCCTCGGCGTGGCCTACAACGGCGCGTCCTTCATGGAGTTCGCCCCGTACGAAGTCGACGCCGACCACCCGTTCCTGGCCGGCACCGGCCTGCAGCCCGGCGACCAGTTCGGCAGGACCGGCTACAACTTCGCCGCCAGCGGCTGGGAAGTCGACACCTGCGACGAGAACGGCGCGCGGCTGCCCGGCGTCCAGCGCATCGCCCACGGCACCCAGCAGGGCGGATCCCACATGGTGCACTTCGAGCGCGGCAACGGAGGCTGGGTGTTCTCCGCGAGCTCTTTGTGCTTCAACGGCGCACTCGCGCACGACCGGGCGCTGGCGGGGATCCTGCGGAACGCCGTCAACGCGGGGGTGCAGTAGCCGCCCCGACTCGTCCCCGCAGACCGGGCGTTACGCCCCCGTGCCCTCCATCAGCCCCTTACCGATCATGTCCCGGCACACCTCCACCGAAAACGCCATCAGCGCGCCCGCCTGGGCGTCGCGGAAGTGGCGTTGGATGGGGGAGGTGCGCAGGAATCCCGAGCCGCCGCCGACCCGGAGGCCGAACTCGGCGATCTCCTTCGCGACTTGGTTCGCGTACAGCTTGGCCTCCATGGCTGCCGGGAGGCAGCCGGGGTCCTTGCGGTCCGCGAGCCACATCGCGCGTTCCGCGAGCGTGCGGGCCGCGAGGAGTTTGACGTGCGAGTCCGCCGCGTCGAACTGCACCCACTGCATCGCGCCCACCGGGGCACCGGTGCCCGGGACGATGCGGGTGCGCGCGTGGTCGGTCAGCGCGTCGAGCGCGGCTTCGGCGATGCCGATGGACAGCCACGGCAGGCCGAGCCCGATGATGTTCGGCGCGAGCGGGTCGACCATGTGCGCGCGGTTCTCCGCGCGCAGCAGCGTCCCGCGGAAGTTCAGCAGCTGGCTGCGGGTACCGCGCAGGCCCATCGAGTCCCAGATCGGGACCATCTCGACGGAGTCGTCGCGGTCCACGCCGAAGAACGCCGGGACGTCGTCGACCAGCGCGTTCACCAGGAAGTGGTCGGCGATCTCGCAGCCCGACACGAAGCGTTTCGCGCCGTCCAACACGTAGCCGCCGTCGGCCGGTTCGGCGTGCTGCAGGGGCATGAGGAAGCGGTTGCCGCCGCTGGGCTCGGACAGGGCGTTGGCGAACCGCTCGCCCGCGCGCAGCGCGTCCGCGTACCGCGGCGGCCCGAACGAGACGAGGGCCTGCGCCGCGCCGAGGTGCATCGTCCAGATGCACGCCGTCGCCGGGCAGGCCTTGCCGACGATCCGCAGGATCTCGCCCAGCGCCTGGTACGACATCCCCGACCCGCCGCGCTCCTCGGGCATCGCGGCCATGTCCAGCCCGGCCGCGTGCAGCGCGGTCAGGTTGTCCACCGGCAGGGTCGCCTCGTGGTCGTGCGCGTCCGCCCGCGCGGCGAACTGCGGGGCGAGGTCGCGCGCCGCGGCGACGAACCGCCGGTCGTTCCCGGGAACCGCAAACGGTGAGTCCACCGGGACAGCTTAGGGCGGCGGAGTTGCGGCGGGGGCCGATCCGGGGGCATCCCGCGAGACGTCCGGCCCGCTGCCGGGCGGGTGATCGTCCGCGTACAGCGCCGCCGCGCGGCGGGTCGCTTCGGCGACGCGGTCGCGGAGGTGCGGCGGGTCCAGGACCTCGGCTTCCGGGCCGAAGCGCAGGATCTCGAAGTAGCCGATCTCCCACGACTCGACCGGCAGCGTGACCGTCACCCAGCCTTCCGCGTCCGGCTCGCCCGCGGTGGCGAGCGCGTCGGCCGCGGCGGTGGCTTCCAGCAGCACGGCCAGGTGTGCGACGGCGATCGGGCTCAACCGGACTCGCGCCTTCTCGTGCAGCATCGAGCGCGCGAAATCCCGCGACGCGTCCTCCCAGTAGCCCGGCAGGTCGAACTCCGGGTCGCGGGCGAACCGTTCCTCGCCGACCTCGGCGCCGGCGAACCGGTCGACGCGGTAAGACGCCATCCGGCCGGACGGGCCGCGCGCCGCGACGTACCACTGCCCGGCCTTCAGCACGAGGCCGTACGGCTCCAGCCGCCGCTCCCGGCCGCCGTACCCGCCCCGCAGCACCCGGTCCTCCCAGACCGCACGCGACACCGCGCCGAGCAGCGGCGGGGTGTCGGCCTCGCGGAACCAGGCCGGCGCGTCCAGGTGGAACCGCTGTGTCGCCGCCGCGGGCGCGTCGCCGAGCGCCGCGGCGACCTTCAGCCGCGCGGCGAGGGCCTGCCCGGCCAGGCCCATGTCCCGCAGCGGGCCCGGCAGCCCGGCGAGGAACAGCACCTCGGCCTCGGGCCGCTCCAGGCCGGTGAGGCGGGTGCGGTAGCCGTCGACGAGGCGGTAGCCGCCGGCCCGGCCGCGTTCGGCGTACACCGGCACGCCCGCTTCGGACAGCGCCGCGACGTCGCGCTGCACGGTGCGCTCCGAGACGTCCAGCTCGGCGGCCAACTCGGCCGCGGTCATCGCGCGGCGGGACTGGAGGAGCAGCAAGAGCGCGATGGCCCGGCTCGCGCGCATGCTGCTCCTCTCCGGCGTGTGTGGTGCCCGGTCGTCTCGTCCCCGGCCGGTGCCGCGACCCTACCGAAGGGCCGGTCAGGCCTTCCGGTCCGCGAGCAGCTTGGCGAAGTCCGGCGCGAAGACGGTCATCCAGTGCGGGTGCAGGCGGAAGTAGACGATGTCCCGCTCCCAGTCGAAGGCGTCCGCACCGTAGAAGTCCTTGAAGTACGCGAGCAGGTCCGGCCAGTCCGCGGCGGGCTCGCCGTCCGCGGGGTTGAGGATCTCCACGGTGCCGTGCGTGAACACGCCGAGGTCTTCGCCGGCCATGTGCGCCGCGCTCGCCGCCGGCCGGGCGGCGAGGTGGCGGGCTTTGGCCGCGGTGCGGGCCGTGCCGAAGTGCCATTTGCCGTGCAGGAAGTGGCCGTCCACGCCGCTGATCCGCGGCTCGCCGTGCGCGGTCACGGTGGACAGCGCCAGCGTGCGCATGCCGGTGAGGACCTGGGTGAGCTGGTCGGCGGTGAGGCTGCGTTCCGCGTTGATGATCGAGCGGAGGTGGGACGTCGCGCCGGAGAGCGAGGCGTCGAGGAGTTCCTGGAGCGCGTCCAGCTCCGCGGGAGTTTCGTACATGGTCGTCCTTGCCGGTCGGTGCGGTGACGGTTCCCACGATCGCGCCCATACCCGACGTCTTGTGTCGGCATTTCCGGTGGCTTTTCCGCGGCATTGGCCCGTCCGGTCGATACGCCGGCGCATGCCGGGGTGTCGCCGTTACCGCATGCGTGCAAAATGTCAGGGTTGTCGCTCTTTAATCGTCACCCGTAGGAAGGCGGAATCCGTGAGCGTGAAGCCGATCCCGGAGAACTACCCCCGGATCACGCCGTACATCTGCGTCGACGGCGCGGCCGCCGCGATCGACTTCTACGTCGCGGTCCTGGGCGCCGTGGAGCAGGTGCGGATGGCGGGGCCGGACGGCCGCATCGGCCACGCCGAAATCCAGCTCGGCGACGGGATCGTCATGCTCGCCGACGAGTTCCCGGACATGGACTTCCGCAGCCCCAAGTCGATCGGCGGCACCGCGGTCACGCTGCACGTCTACGTCGAGGACGCGGACGCCGTGTTCGCCGCCGCGGTCGCCAAGGGCGCGAAAGCCGTCCGGCCGGTCGCCGACCAGTTCTACGGCGACCGCAGCGGCCAGTTCGAGGACCCGTTCGGCCACCGCTGGAACATCGCCACCCACGTCGAGGACGTCCCGCCGGACGAGATGGCCCGCCGCGCCGAGGCCGCCATGCGGTCCGCACCCGGCGGCGAGTGAGCGTACGCGCACCCGATGATCGAACGGCTCGTCCTCTTCGGCGCGACCGGTGACCTCACCGCGCGCTACCTGCTGCCCGCCCTGGCCGCCCTGCACGAAGCCGGGCAGCTCGGCGCCGCCGTGCGGCTCACCGGCGTGAGCCGGGAGGACATGGACTCCGCGGACTACCGCGCCTGGATCGCGGAGCAGCTGGAGCGGCACGGCGGCACCTACCCGGCGACGGCCCGGGAAGCCGTCGTGGCGATGGCCGACTACCGGCGTACCGACGTCACAGACCCCGCCGCGGTCGCCGACGCCGTCGCGGGGGAGGGGCCCGTCGCGGTCTACCTCGCCCTGCCCCCGGCGCTGTTCCCCGGCGTCGTCACCGCCCTGCACGCGGCGCGCCTGCCGACCGGCAGCCGCATCGTCCTGGAGAAGCCGTTCGGCGAGAATCTGGCCGGGGCCCGGGAGTTGAACCGCATCCTCGGCGAACTCCTTCCGGAGAACGCGGTGTTCCGGGTCGACCACTTCCTGGCGATGACGACCGTGCAGAACATCCTCGGCAGCCGCCTCGCCAACCGGGTCCTGGAACCGCTGTGGAACGGCGTCCACATCGACGAGGTCGAGATCGTCTGGGAGGAGACCCTCGCGCTCGAAGGCCGGGCCGGCTACTACGACCACGTCGGCGCGCTCAAGGACATGATCCAGAACCACCTCCTCCAGCTGCTCTGCCTGGTGGCGATGGAACCCCCGATCACCCTCGGCGAACGCGACCTGCGCGACCGCAAAGTCGACGTGCTGCGCTCGGTGCGCCCGCTGACCGAGGACGACGTCGTCCGCCGCACGCGCCGCGCCCGCTACCTGCCCGGCCGCATCGGCGACCGGGACATCCCGGCCTACGCCGACGAGGACGGCGTCGACCCGGGACGCGGCACCGAGACCTTCGCCGAGATCCGGCTCCAGCTCGACAGTTGGCGATGGGCCGGCACGACATTCCGGCTCTGCACCGGCAAAGCGCTGGCGGCCGAGCGCAAAGAGGTCGCGGTGCGGTTCCGCCCCGTGCCGCACCTGCCGTTCCGGCACGCCGGCGACGTTTTGCCCAACGTGCTGCGCTTCGGACTGGAACCCGAGGGGCTCACGCTCGACCTGACCGGCACCGGCGCCCGGCCCCAGGAACTCGCCCCGCTGTCGCTGACCGCGCACATGGAACCGCCCGCCGTGCCCGCCTACGGTCGACTCCTGCTCGACGTCCTGACCGGAGACGCCGCACTGTCCATTCGTGGCGACGAGGCCGAGGAGTCGTGGCGGGTCGTCGAACCCGTGCTCGCCGCCTGGCAGAGTGGCCTGGTCCCGCTGGAGGAGTACCCGGCGGGCTCGGCCGGCCCGGCCTAGGCCGTTTCCGGCGGACCCGACCCCGTCCGGGAGACCGCCGGCCCCGGAGACCGCCGGCCCCGGAGACCAGGAGGGACGCGATGCCGCACGCCGAAGCCGAGCCGCCGACCGTCGTGGTGATGGGCGTCTCGGGCACCGGCAAGACCACGGTGGCCCGGCTCCTCGCCGAGCGGCTGGGCGTCCCGTTCGCCGACGCGGACGACTTCCACCCCCGCGCCAACATCGTCAAGATGTCCGCCGGCATCCCGCTCGACGACGCCGACCGGCGGCCCTGGCTGCAGTCCATCGGCCGCAAAGTCCGCGACTGCCGCGCCGCGGGCACCGGCTGCGTCATCGCCTGCTCGGCGCTGAAACGCAGCTACCGCGACATCCTCCGCGACGTCTGCCCCGGCATCCGGTTCGTGCACCCGACCGCGCCCCGCGACGTGCTCGCCGCCCGGATCGCCCGCCGCACCGACCACTTCATGCCCGTCTCGCTGCTCGACTCCCAGCTCGCCGAACTGGAACCCCTCGGACCGGACGAGCACGGCGTCACCCTCGACGCCGGACCACCCCTCGACGTCCTCGTCACGAAGGCCCTGCAGGCGTTGCCGTACCGGCCTCCGCCGCCCGCGCCAGCTTGACCAGCATCGCCCGGTTGCGCAGGTTGACCGCCCAATCGATCGGCAACCCGTGCATCCGCCCGCCCAGGCCGCGCAGCGGATGCCAGTCGAACACCACCAGCGTGTCCGCACCCCACGGAATCAGCCGGATCGCGATCCGCGCCGCCCCGAAAGGCGACGCCTGCGCCTCGAGCTCCAGACGGCGTACCGGCTCGCTGATCCGGACCGTGCACGTGTCCTCCAACGAGACCGGCCCCGCGCCCACCCGCACCCGCAGGTGCGCGCCCGCGCGCGGCCACTCCGGCTCCACGTACGTGATCCGCTGCGCCCCGCTCACCCACTCCGCGTAGCGGTAGCCGTCGGCGAGCAGCTCCCAGACCGTGCGGGGCGGGCATTCGATCAGCTGGTGGCAGCGAGCCATGGGGCGGCTCCTTCGGGTCGGGCGGCCGGGGTGTCCCTCCAGGGTTCGCCGGGTCGCACGCCCGCGCACGTCGGCGAAATCCCACGTCACGTGCCCATTGCCTTCTCCGAAGAACCGTGGGAATGTCCCCAAAGGCTTTGGGAAAGTGTTGTGGGAACGGCTCGGCCGGCACCACCGTGAGCACCTGATGGAGGCGACGTGACCGGGGTTGACGTGCGTACCGGAGGCGGGGAAACGGCCGCGGCGACGCCCGCGACGATGGCGGAGATCCTGCTCGCCCGCCGCGGCGACCAGGCCCCCGGCCTCCTGCACGAGGACCAGGTCTGGACGTGGGACGAGGTCGTCGGCGAAGCCGCCGTCCGCGCCGCGGCCGCCGGGGAACTGCGCCCGGCCGACGACACGGCGGAGGGCCCGGCGCACATCGGCGTGCTGCTGGACAACGTGCCCGAATACCTGTTCTGGCTCGGCGGCGCCGCGCTCGCCCAGACCGCGCTGGTCGGCATCAACCCGACCCGGCGCGGCGAGGAGCTGGCGGCCGACATCGCGTTCACCGACATCGCCGTGGTGGTCACCGACGACGCCGGTGCGGAGATCCTCAAGGAATGCGGCACCGACGTGCCCGTCCTGTCCGTCGAGTCCGCCGAGTACGCGGCGCTCCTCGCCCGCCACGCCGGCGCCGAGCCGCCCGCCGGCCCGTTCGACCCGCAGGCGCTCTACCTGCTCCTGTTCACCTCCGGCACGAGCGGCGGCGCGTCCAAGGCGGTGCGGTTCTCGCAGGGCAAGCTCGCCCGGTCCGCGCCGCACGTCGCCAAGCTGCACGGCATCGGCCGCGACGACGTCTGCTACTGCCCGATGCCGCTGTTCCACGGCAACGCCCTGATGGTGGTGTGGCACCCGACGATGGTCAGCGGCGCGCGCATGGTGCTGCCGCGCAAGTTCTCCGCGTCGAAGTTCCTCGACGACGTACGCCGCCACAGGGCCACGTTCTTCAGCTACGTCGGCAAGGCCATCACCTACGTCCTCGCCCAGCCGGAGACCCCGCACGACGGCGACAACGCGCTGGTCCGGGCCTTCGGCAACGAGGCGTCCGCCGCCGACATCCGCGAGTTCCGGCGCCGCTTCGGCTGCGAACTCGTCGAGGGCTACGGCTCCAGCGAAGGCGGCGTCGTCCTCGCCCGCACCCCCGAAACCCCCGACGGCGCCCTCGGCATACCCACGATCGGCGACGTCGCCGTCGTCGACCCGGTGACCCGCGAGGAATGCCCCCGCGCCCGCTTCGGCCCGGACGGGCAGTTCCTCAACGCCGCCGAAGCCATCGGCGAACTCGTCAACCGCGAGGGCGCGCCCGGCTTCGAGGGCTACTACAAGAACGAAGAAGCCATGGCCGAACGCCTGCGCGACGGCTGGTTCTGGTCCAACGACCTCGCCTACGTCGACGAGGACGGCTGGTTCTGGTACGCCGGACGCGCCGCCGACTGGCTGCGCGTCGACGGCGAGAACTTCCCCGCCGTGCCCGTCGAACGCGTCCTCGTCCGGCACCCCGACGTCATGCTCGCCGCCGTCTTCCCGGTCCCCGACCCGCGCACCGGCGACGAGGTCATGGCCGCGCTCGAACTGCGCGACGGCACCCGCCTGGACCCCGCCGCGCTCCCGGAGTTCTTCGCCGCGCAGACCGACATGGGCACCAAGTGGCTGCCGCGCTACCTGCGCGTCGTCGACGTCATGCCCTTCACCGGCTCCAACAAGGTCCTCAAGAAGGAACTGCGCGCCGAAGCCTGGGCCCGGCCCGGCACCGACACCGTCTACTGGCGGCCGGACCCCCGCTCGGACACCTTCCGGCCGATGGACGAAGCGGACCGCGACGCGCTCGCCGCGCAACTGCGCACACACGGCCGCGGCCACCTGATGGGCTGGTGAGCACGGACCCCCGTCCGTGTGCGATCTTGGGGCGGACGCCGCCGGGGAACCCGCCCGGCGGCACCGGCTTGCACCCCGGTCAGCAGAGGAGGCCCGATGGCGGGCGGTGAGCGGCTCGACCGCACGGCGGTGATCACCGCCGCCGCGCGGCTCGCCGACGCGGAAGGGGTCGGCGCGCTGACCCTCTCCCGGCTCGCCCGCGCCCTCGACCGGCACGTGGCATCGCTCTACACCCACGTCAAAGGCATCGACGGGCTGTACCGCGACGTCGCGCTGCTCACCCAGCGCGAACTCGGCGCCCGGCTCTGGCAGGCCGCGGTAGGACGCTCCGGGCCCGACGCGATCCTCGCGCTCGCCGAGGCCTACCGCGGCTACGTCGTCCGATACCCCGGCCGCTACGAAGTGCTGGTCCGCTACCACCACCCCGCCGACGACGAGGAGTTCCAGGCCAACGCGCAGTATGTCGCGGAACCCATCCGCGCCTCGCTCCGCTCGTTCGGCCTGGGCCCCGCCGAAGTGTCGTCCGCACTCCAGGTGTTCAGTGCTTCGATCCGCGGCCTCTGCCTCAACGAGTCGGTCGGCTTCCACGGCGACAAAAGGCAGGGCCCGGAACACACCCTGCGGCAGTTCGTCGCCCTGTTCACGACCGGACTGACCAGCGGCACCTGGCCGGTGGCGAAAGACGCCGACCCGGCGGACTGACCGCCTTTCCGGCGAGGCCGACGGGAGTGCGGCGGGAGCCCGGCACGCGACCAGCCCGAGGGAAGTCCCTCTGCGGTGATCGCCGAGGCTGCGTATATTCGCCGGGACCGACGGGCGACGGCCGGTGTTGCCCGCGCGATTCGGGGAGTACGGCGCATGCCGGACGAGTTTCATGACACGGCACGTGCCGCCGCCGCGAACGTGGCGCGCGCGATGGGAACGGACGCGTGGCCCCGGCTGCGCCCGGCACTCCTGGAACTGCTGGCCCGCCACGGCACCGACCCGGCCGCGGCCGGCTGGGCGGACGGCTTCGCCGACATGATCGCCAACGCGCAGGGGGCGGAGCAGAACAGCCTCCGGGACGCGGTGTACGCGCGGTGCGAGTCGACCTTCACGAGTCTGCTGGCGGCCCGGCCGGAGACGGCGGGGGAGTTGGCGTGGCTTGCGGGGTCCGGGATGCCGGCCGGCGGGCCGGCGCCGGCGCCGGCCGCGGGGCCACCGGTGGGGGCGCCGGGGGCGCCGAACTTCGCGAAGCCGCCGGAGCAGGTTCCCGCGCCGGGTGCGCCGTACGGGCCGCCGCCGGTCGCCGCTGCGCCGCCGGACGCGTCGCAGCCCCAGCCCCAGCCCCAGCCGCAGTTCGCGTCGCAGCCTTTCGTCGCGCCGCCGCCTCCGCCCGGCCCGCCGGGCCCGCCGCCCGGCCCGGCCGGGTATCCGGGGGCGCCGGGGGCGTTCCCGCAACAGCCCGGTGCGTACCCGGCGGCGCCGCAGCCTGCCGGTGCCTACCCGTCGGGCCCGTATCCAGGCGCTCCGGGCGCCCCGACCGGCACGCGCAACAACAACAAGCTCGTCCTCGGCGGCATCCTCGCGGTCGCCGTGATCGTCGGCGCGGTCTTCGGCGGCATCGCCCTGTTCGGCGGCGATGACGACGACAGCGGCAACGCCTCCGGACCCGGCGCGACCGGCCCGGCGAAGCCCGGGGGCTCGGACGGCTCCGGCGGCGAGGTCGAAGGGCCGTGGATCGGCACGTACGCCAACCAGAAGCCGGTCAAGGCGAACGGACCCGTGTCGGTCGTCCTCACCCAGGACGGCGACGAAATCACCGGCGACTTGCAACTCGAAGCCCCCGGCTGCGACTTCACCGGTCCGGTCACCGGAAAGGTGAAGGGCTCGAAGATCACCCTCGAGTCCGGCCCCGACACGGCCTACCACATTCAGATGGAAGGCACCGTCTCCGGCGACCGGATGTCCGGCAGCTACACCACGACCTGCGAGAACGCCTCCGGGACCTGGAAGGCCGACAAGGGCTGACCGGTCGGCGATTCACCCGCCTGCCGGGTGGCGACCCGGCCCGAACGTTTCCTCAGCTCGCCAGGCCCGCGCGGGCCGCGACCGCGGTGTCCGGCTGGTCCGCGAAGACACCGTCGAGGCCGATGCCGTAGAACGCCTCGTACTCGGCGATGTAGTCGCCGCGCGCGTTCGGGTCGGCGCCGACGCGGAAGTCCGCCGGGAGGAACTGGTTTTCCGCGCGGAACGTCCACGCGTGCACGAGCAGCCCGGCCCGGTGCGCGTCCCGGACCACCGTGGTCGGCGTGAGCAGGCGGCCCGCCGGGTCGCGGGGGATGAGCAGGTTCTTGGCGGTGCCGATGCCGTCCGCGTACCCGGCGATCCACTTGAGGTTCTCGGGCTTGACCAGGTCCTGGTACGTGCGCGGGTCGCCCGCGGCGGCGAAGTCGAACGGACGTCCGGACGCGTCCAGCAGCTGGATCAGCGGCACGTCGGTCATCTTGTCGAGCTTGCGCAGGTTCGCGGTCTCGAACGACTGGACGAACACCTTGGCCTTGCGCCCGTTCAGCCCGTTGCGCTTGAGGGCCTGGACGAGCGGCTCCTCGAGCGGCAGCCCGACGGACTGGAAGTAGCTCGGGTGCTTGGTCTCCGGGTAGATGCCGATCGTGCGGCCCACCCGGCGGCCCTCGGTGCGGGCGAGGTCGACGACCTCCTGGAACGTCGGGATCTCCAGCCTGCCGTCGAACGCGGTGTTGGTCGGCCGCACCTGCGGCAGCCGCTCCTTGGCGCGCAGCGTCTTCAGCTCGGCCAGCGTGAAGTCCTCGGTGAACCAGCCCGTGACGGCGTTCCCGTCGATGGTCTTGGTGGTCTTGCGCCCCGCGAACTCGGGGTGCTTGTCGACGTCCGTCGTGCCGCCGATCTCGTTCTCGTGCCGGGCCACCAGCACGCCGTCCTTGGTCGACACCAGGTCGGGCTCGATGTAGTCGGCGCCCATGCGGATCGCCAGCCGGTACGACTCCAGTGTGTGCTCGGGCCGGTAGCCGCTCGCGCCGCGGTGCCCGATGACCAGCGGCGCGGCCGTCGGCCGGCCGGAGCGGGCCTCGTCGTCGTGCGCCGCGGCGGGCACCGCGACCACGGTGGCCAGCAGCGCGCCGGCCAGCCCGAGCGCGGGGAGGATACGTCGCAACGTCGTCTCCTGTCGTCAAGACACGGAAGGGGTCCGCCGAGTCAATCCGCGGCAGACGACGCGGGGTACCGGCCGAGTCGGCCGACGGATGAACCTCCGGAGAACGTACGGACGTTGGAGCGAGGTGTCGGCCGTCGCGCGCGCCGGCTTGCGGCGATATGCGCCTTCCCGCCGTATCCGGCCCCGAGAGGCGCCATTCCCTGCCGCACCTTGCCACCCCGGTGTGGTGGCGGGCATCGGGCACGTGATGTGGATAGATTCATCCCTGTTTGTCTGATAAGGCGGCCCGCATGGCCGACGACGTGAGGAGACGCGTGGGCAGGGACGACGAGCTGCGCCTGGAGGACATCACCGTCGTCGACCCCAAGACCGTCGACACGGCGGTCCGCGCCACCATGCTCGGCAACGCCATGGAGTGGTACGACTTCGGCATCTATGCCTACATGGCCGTCACCATCGGCCACGTCTTCTTCCCGTCCGGCAACGACACCGCGCAAGTACTGTCGTCGTTCGCCACCTTCGCCGCGGCCTTCGTCGTCCGCCCGCTCGGCGGCTTCTTCTTCGGGCCGCTCGGCGACCGCATCGGCCGCAAGAAAGTCCTCGCGACCACGATGCTGATGATGGCCGGCGGCACGCTCAGCATCGGGCTGATCCCCAGCTACGCCACCATCGGCTTCGTCGCACCCATCCTGCTGGTGCTGTTCCGCATGGTCCAAGGCTTCTCCGCGGGCGGCGAGTACGGCGGCGCCAGCACCTTCATCGCCGAATACGCCCCCGACAAACGCCGCGGCTTCTACGGCAGCTACCTCGAATTCGGCACCCTCATCGGCTACATCAGCGCCGCGAGCCTGGTCACCCTGCTCAAGTCCCTCCTCGACGACAGCCAGATGGAAGGCTGGGGCTGGCGCATCCCGTTCCTGCTCGCCGCGCCCATCGGCATCGTCGGCCTGTACCTCCGGCTCCGCCTGGAAGAATCGCCGGCCTTCACCAAGGCCTTGGAGGAACACGCGGCGGCGGGCGGCGCCAAGGGACAGCGCGCCGACGCAGAACGCGGAACGGACGTGCCCGACAAGAACCCCGACGCCGGCTCGTTCGCGGAATTCCGCCGCATGTTCGCCGAGCAGCGCAAACCCATGCTCCTGTGCGTCGCGCTGGTCGCCGCGTACAACATCAACGACTACATGCTGCTGTCCTACATGCCGACCTACCTGTCGGACACCTTGGACTACGACGAGACCCACGGCCTCCTGCAGATCGTCGTGGTCATGCTCGTCCTGCTCGCCGTGATCCACCCGCTCGGCGCCTACACCGACCGCATCGGGCGGCGCCCGGTCGTCATCGGCGGATGCGTCGGCTTCATCCTGCTGCCTGTGCCGTGCTTCGCACTCGTCCAGAACGGCAGCCTGGCCACGATCTTCATCGGGCTGCTCATCCTCGGACTCGTACTCGTGTGCTTCCTCGCCACGATGTCCGCCGCGCTGCCCGCACTGTTCCCCACCGAGATCCGTGCCGGGGCGCTGTCGGTGTCCTTCAACATCTCGGTGTCCGCCTTCGGCGGCACGACACCGTTCGTCGCCGAGGCGCTGGTGAGCGGAACCGGCAACGACTACACGCCCGCGTTCTACATGATGTTCGCCGCCGCGGTCGGGCTCGTCGCCGCGTGGATGATGGACGAGACCGCCGGCCAACCGCTCATGGGCTCGCATCCGTCGGTCGCGACGGACGAGGAGGCCCGCGAACTCGTCTCGGCGGCACAGGAGTAGCGCGTGTCCGGTCCGTCGTAGACCGCCGTTCCGCAGCGCGAAACGGAACCCGCCCGCTCGCCATGATGGAAGCCCCGTCCACGCGAGGAGTGCGCTGTGCCCGGAGCCGTCGACGCCGACACCGAGGAAACCACCGGCAAGTCGATCGCCGCCGTCGAACGCGCCATCGACGTCCTGCTGCTGTTCGGCCGCAGCGGCCGCCCCGACCTGGGCGTCACCGAGACCGCCCAGGAACTCGGCATCACCAAAGGCGCCGTCCACCGCATCCTCACCGCGCTGCGCAGCCGCCGCCTCGTCACCGCCGACCCGGCCACCCGCCGCTACGCCCTGGGGCCGGCCGCCGTCGCCCTCGGCCGCGCGTACCTGGCCCGCACCGACCTGCGCATGACGGCCGCTCCCGAACTCCGCGCGCTGGCCGCGGAACGCGGCGAAACCGCGACCCTGTCGGTACGGCGCGGGGACACCCGGATCTACGTCGACCAGGTCGTGCCCGCCAGCGAGTTGCGCATAGAGGTCGCCATCGGCAGCCCGTACCCGCTGCACGCGGGCGCGTCGTCGAAGGCGATCCTGGCATTCCCGTCCGACGCGGAAATCGACGCCTACCTCGACCGATCCCGCCTCGAAGCCCTCACCGCCCGCACGGTCACCAACGCGGCCGCGCTGCGCAAGGAAATCGCACTGATCCGCAAGCGCGGCTACGCCACCTCGGCCGGCGAACGCCAAGAGGGAGCCGCAGCCGTCGCCGCCCCGGTGCTGGACCACGACGGCGGCGTCATCGCGGTGGTGAGCCTGGCCGGACCGCAGTTCCGCTTCCGGCAGCGGCTGACGGAGTGCGCGCCGAGCGTCCTGCAGGCCGCCCGGCGGCTGTCCGCCGAATTCGGCTACGGGCTCGCCGACGCCGACTGACCGCGCGCGAACCCGACCGGCACCGGGCAATCGGTGACGAAGCGCGTGTCCAGGAACTCCCACCAGTCGTCCTGGCTCACTCGCTCCGACTCCCACCCGGTATCGGCCTTCAGACCGGACAGCGCCTTGCGGTACGCGCCCCACGCCGCCTCGTCGTCGAACGCGGCCCAGTTCTCCAGCACGTACACGTCACCGATCACGCTGTAGTACCAGCGGACTTCGCGCACCATCGGCAGGTCGTGGTAGAACCATCGCTCGCGTTCCTCCAGCCATGCCCAGAATTCCTTCTGGTTGCGGCGCGACCGCTCGGTCATCTTCATGCGGTAGACGAGATAGATCACCGGCCGAACTCCCCACCGTGCGGCGATGGTTCGATCCCGGCATGCTATGACTGCGCAACACGGTTCCACAACAAGGAACAGGCCTGGGTGCGAACGGCCTTCCGCGCGTCGGCCTGCCGTGCGGTCTCCATCAATCGAAAGGTTGATATTCGCCTGCATCCTTCGATTCCGGCGGCCCCATCCCGCGCGCGATGTGCCTCCTCTCCGGCCCGGCGAGAGTGGAGACATGCTCACCGCCCGGTGAGTCCCCACCCTGCGTCCGGAGGATTCCGCGTCGTGTTCGTCGCCCTGAGAGACCTGCGCTCGGCCCGCGGCCGGTTCGCGTTGATGACGCTCGTCGTCGTCCTCATCACGGCGCTGGTCGTGCTGCTGTCCGGCCTCACCGCGGGCCTCGGCAGGGAGAACACCTCGGCGATCGACGGCCTCAACGCCGACCGGCTCGCCTTCTCCGACACCGACGGCGGAATCTCCTTCGGTGCCTCGTCGGTAGACGAGCAGACCTGGCAGGACTGGGCCCGGCAGCCCGGCGTGGATTCCGCGTCGCCGCTCGGCATCGCCATGACCCGCCTCGGCGCGGACGGCCGCACCGCAGGCGCGGCCGCGTTCGGCATCGACCCGGCCGGCCCCCTCGCCCCCGACGGCGCCCGCCCGGCCCCGGGCAGCGTCGTCCTGTCCCGGCCGCTGGCCGACGACCTCCACGTCAAGACCGGCGACACCATCGCGCTCGGCCCCGCCGGAAACGTCCGCGTCGGCGCCGTGGTGAGCGGCGCGTCGTTCAGCCACGCGCCCGTCGTGTGGACGGCCTTGTCCGACTGGCAGCCGCTGATGCCGGGACCGCGCGCCCCGGAAGGGCTTCAGGCCACCGTCGTGGCCCTCGACCTCGGCAAGGGCGCCGACCTCACAGCGGGCGACACCGCGCTGCACACCGACACCGTGACGAAGTCGGACGCGCGCACCGCCATCGGGTCGTACACCTCCGAGAACGGCTCGCTCCAGCTCATGCGGGGCTTCCTCTTCGCCATCTCGGCCCTGGTCATCGGCGCCTTCTTCACCGTCTGGACGGTGCAGCGCTCAGGCGACATCGCCGTCCTCAAGGCCCTCGGCGCCTCCACCGGCTACCTGGTCCGCGACGCCCTCGGCCAAGCCGCCGTGGTACTGGCCGCGGGAACGGCCGTGGGCACCGGCATCGCGGCGATCGGCGGACGGATCGCGGAGAACACCGTGCCGTTCGTCATCGACGCCGGGACCACCGTGCTGCCCGCCGCCATCATGATCGTCCTCGGCCTCGCCGGCGCCGCGCTGGCCGTCCGCCGCGTCACCTCCGTCGACCCCCTGATCGCCCTGGGAAGTGCCCGATGAGCCTCCGCCTGACCGGCGTCACCCTCACCTACCCGGACGGCGACCGCCGCCTCACCGCCCTCGACGACGTCACCCTCGACGTCCCCGCCGGCGCCTTCGCCGCGGTCGTCGGCCCCTCCGGCTCCGGCAAATCCAGCCTCCTCGCCGTCGCCGCAACGCTGATCACGCCCGACAGCGGCGACGTCGACATCGCCGGCATGCCGGTCCGCGCGCTGCGCCCCGCCGAACGCGCCGCGCTGCGCCGCCGCAGCCTGGGGATCGTCTTCCAGCAGCCCAACCTGCTCGGCTCCCTGACCGCCCGCGAACAACTCCAGGTCATGGCCCACATGGACGGCCGCTCCCCGCGGCAGGCGAAGACGAAGGCCGCGGAACTCCTCGACGCGGTCGGGCTCGCGGACCTGGCCGACCGCCACCCGCAGCGGATGTCCGGCGGCCAGCGCCAGCGCGTGAACATCGCCCGCGCGCTGATGAACGACCCGGTGGTGCTCCTGGTCGACGAGCCCACCAGCGCCTTGGACCACGAACGCGGCACGGCCGTCGTGGAACTGCTGGCGCGGCTCACGAGGGAACGGGGGACGTCGACGGTGATGGTGACCCACGACCGGAGTCAGCTGGCGTTCACCGACGCGGCTTACGAGATGGTGGACGGGCGGTTGGCGACGGCTTCGGGGACGGCGACGGGGGCGTCGTCGGCTTCTCCGACGACGGAGTGGACGGGGGAGCAGACGGGGGTGCGTGGCTGAGGCCGGATGGGCCCGGGCGTGCCGGCCGCGTGTTGCGGCGAGGCGAAGCGCCCGGTGTTCGAGCCGACCTTCGAACGCGGTATCGCTCGTGCGAGAACGGGGGCGTGACGTTTTCGGCTGCCGTTCGTTGGCGGAACAAAAGGAGCCTCGCAAGCCGGCCGGAACGGGTGTGCCGCGGGGGCAATGGTGCCGGGCTGGTCCCGGGTGTCGGGGGCTGTGTCCCCGACGTCGGCTTCCCGGACCCGGCTTCCTGGGCCCGGCTTCCCGAACCCGGCTTCCCGGACCCCGGTTCGCGCCCCATCCCCCTTACATCCCGTCCCCGTCCCACCTCCCCGGCGATCGGCTGCGCACCGGGAGCGTGGAGATGATCGGCGGCACCGGCCGACTCACGCCACGCTGCCACGACCGCCCCGCGCCGCGGTTGTGGCGCCGGCCGTCCGCTCGTCCTCGTGCTCCAGCGTGTCCGGGGGCGGCCAGCCCAGCGCGTCGTGGGTCGGCACGCGCTTCCGCTCGTGGTCGTGGCCGTGCCCGGGGCTGCCATCGTGCGCGTGCTCGGTGCCGTCCCCGTGCGTGTGGCCATCCGTGCCCCCGTCCCCGTCCCCGTGCGCATGACCGGCCTCGCCCCCGCCGTGCCCCTCCCCGAGCCGCGCCAAGTCGAACGCCCTCGCGATCGCCACCAGGCTCTGGTCCGCGCCCGTCCCGTGCTGCGCATAGTCGGTGTCGGGTGCGCCTTGTTCCTTCTGGTAGTTCAACGCCTTGTGCAGGACCCCCAGGTCCTCGTCCGACCGCCAGCTCGCGCCGCCCGCCAGGTCGTGCGACGAGTACGACCACGTCATCCGGCCGCCGTTCGGCGAGTAGTTGACCGCGTCGCCTCCCCAGCGGACCCATTCGTTCTGGGTGTACCAGTTCTCCAGTTCGCCGTCGGAGCGCATGAGCCACGTGGTGCCGCCCTCCATCGCGACGAAGTGGCCGTGCTTGACGCGCGCCGGGCGGAAGAAGTAGGTGCCGGGGTCCAAGTCGCCGAAGTTGTACGACATCTTCCCCTCGGTCGTGTACGCCTCCTCGTAGCACGGGTGGTGCGCCAGCCGGTGGTCCGCCCACCCCTCCTGCGCGTACACCAGCCGCGTATAGAACCCGCTGACCGGGTCGATGTGCAGGTACTTCACGAACAGCCCCGGCATCGGGCCCGCGTTCGGCACCGCGATCCACTCCATGCCCGCGCTGTCGTGCACGGTGACGTCCTCGCGAGCCGCCCGCGCCCACCGCGGCGCGGCAAGCGAGTCGACCGGGTCGAAGCCCGCGTCGCCGTACTCGCGGTAGTGCAGGATCCGGGTGCCCTCCGCGAACCGCACCGCATCCGCCGGCACGCCCCGCGGCGCGTGCACGTAGCCGCCCTTGCCGATGACCCGGTCCCCGTACCGCATTTCGCCGTCGAGGACGTAGTACTCGGTGTCGGCATGGTGGATGCCCGGTCCGCGCCCCCAGTCGGTGTGGAAAACGATGCGGAGCGAGGACGACCCGTCCTCCTCGTCGACGGACAGCCGGCGTTCGCTCGCCCGCCCCTCGCCGGCCACCAACTCCGCGGCGTGCCAGATGTAGTCCGTTTCCTGGATGGTCTCCACGTGGGGTCGCATTGGACATCCTCACCCGGTAGAAATGTTCCGATAGACGGGATGACGTTCCAATCTTGTGCATCCATGACGGCCGCCACCCTGCGGGAGGACAAGAGTGGGCATCAGCTTCGGGGGTGCGCCCCTGACGATCGTCGACGGCGTCCGCGGTTTCGCCGCCGCCCAGCCGGACACCCCCGCCGTCCGGGACGGCGACCGCACCCTCACCTACCGCGAACTCGACAGCCGGGCCGCCCGCTTGGCAAAAGTCCTCACCGAGACCGGCACCCCGCCCGGCGCCCGCGTGGCCGTCCTCCTCGGCAACCGACTGGAGTACTGCGAGATCGCCGCCGGGAGGAGGTCCGGCGATGCCCACACCGTCGGCTTCCATACCACCCGCCCCGACCCTGGCGTTCCGCGCCGTCGCCCTGCAAACGCGGACGCGCGCCGTCAACGCCCTCGGCACCGACGAAGCCCGCGCCGCCATCGTCGACGCGATCGACCGGATCGGCGCCCAAGTCGCCGCCGCCACCGCCAAAGGCGCCGTCGTCCACACCGGCGGCCGCGTCGAACGGCACGGCGGCGGCCACTGGATCCGCCCCACCGTGCTCACCGCCGTCGACCACACCATGACCGTCATGCGCGAGGAGACCTTCGGCCCGCTGCTGCCCGTCATGCCGTTCACCACCGAAGACGAGGCCGTCGCCCTCGCCAACGACTCCGACTACGGGCTGTCCGGCGCCGTCTTCGGCCCCGACCCGGCCGCCGCACGTGCCCTCGCCCGCCGCCTCGACGTCGGCGCCGTCAGCATCAACGACGCCGCGCTTACCGCCCTCGTCCACGAAGGCGAGAAGAACTCGTTCCGGTACAGCGGCCTGGGCGGCTCCCGCATGGGCGACGCGTCGCTGCGCCGCTTCGTCCGCCGCCAAACCCTGATCGGCACCACCGCCACCGGCCGCGACCCGTGGTGGCACACGCCCTGAAGCCCAGGGCCGACACCCCCGACCGAACCCCGAACCCGAACCCCGAACCGAGGAGCGTCATGGGAATCCGCGAAGGCATGCCCCTGCTCGCCAAGCACGAGGGCGACTGGGAAGGCACCTACACGCACGTCGACCCGGAAGGCAAGATCCTCGACCAGCACAAGTCCCACCTGACCTGCGCATTTCCGGACGACGGTGACTACCCGTACCACCAGACCAACACCTACACCTGGCCCGACGGCCGCACCGAAGTCCACCAGTTCCCCGGAACCTACGACGGCTACGGCCGCATGCACTTCGACACCGACCGCATGAAGGGCGTCACCTGGGGACTCGACGAGAACACCATCTACCTGACCTGGATCTACAAGGCCGAAGGCGAAGACCTGCGGCTGTTCGAGCTGATCGTCCTCTCCGACGACGGCCGGCACCGCACCCGCACGTGGCAGTGGATCCGCGACGGCAAGGTCGAGATGCGCACCCTCATCAACGAGACCCGCGTCGTCGACCGACCCGGGCCGACGCCCTTCGGTGGACGGCTCCCTACCGGCACGCGACGATGAAGGTCGGGCCGCCTTCACGGCAGCAGACGCCGACCGCGCCCAGGCGCGGGCGGCCCGCTCGAGACCGGTGAGGCGACGGAGGCCCGCCCATGACCGAGACCCGAACGCGGATCGAAACCGACCTGCGGCGCATCGGCATCGACCCGGACTTCTGGTACCCGATCGCCTTGTCCCGCGCCATCGCGGCGGGCAATGCCGTCGCTGCCTCGTTCGCGGGCGAACGCATCGCGCTGTACCGGGGAACGAGCGGGCGACTGTACGCCTTGGAAGACCGTTGCGCACATCGGCAGGTCCCGCTCAGCATGGGCGTCGTCGAAGGCGACATCCTGCGCTGCTGCTACCACGCCTGGGCGTACCGCGGCACCGGGCGGATCTCGCAGATCCCGTACCTGCCCAAGGGCGTCACGCGGCCGCCGCGCGGCGTACGCGCCTACCCCGTGCACGAGGCCTTCGGGCTGGTCTTCGTGTTCCCCGGCAACCCCGCCAAAGCCGCGGTGATGCCGCCGCCCGAGCTGCCCGCCTGCGTGTCGCCGCGGCACCGCACCATGACGTTCTCGCGCACCGTGCTGTGCCACTACTCGTTCCTGCACGAGAACCTGCTCGACATGAACCACCAGTTCCTGCACCGCGGCGTCCTCGGCAAGATCGAGCCCACCCTGCTCGGCTACGACACCGGTCCCACGTCCGTGGAAGCCCGCTACCGCTTCACCCACAAGGCGGGCAAGAAGGACCGCGGCGCCGGGCTGCTCGCCGCAGAACGCGTCGGCGGCGCCGACAACCCCGACGTCATCACCATCCGCACCGAATACCCGTACCAGACCCTGACGCTGGTACCGGAAGGCGCCGACCTGCCGGCGTTCTCGCTGTGGGTCGCCTACGTGCCCGAGGACGCCGAGCAGCGCCGCAGCCACGTGTACGGCCTGCTCTCCATCGAGAAGCCGCGCGTGCCCGGCGCCCTGCACCTCGCCTGGCCGTTCATCCGCCGCTTCACCGAACGCGTGTTCGCCGAGGACCGGATGGCCGTCGAAGCCGAACAGCGCGCCTGGGACGAGCAGCGCGGCGACCGCAACCACGAGGTCTTCCCGCTGATCCTCGACGTCCGCGACGTACTGCGGAACAACGGGCTGCCGTTGGCGGCCCCCTGTGTGCGGCTGCGGGTCCTGCACGGTCACAGGGCCGCCATCAGGGCAATGAGCCGGTCCTGGCACGTTCGGATCTCCGACGGCGTCATGCCGTGCGACGCGGGGGACAGCTTCACGCTGTCGGCGATGCCGTCGAAGGCCAGAATCCGGCGGCGTACGTCCTCCGCCGTCCCGGCCGCGGTCACCGCCTCGACCATGCGGTCCGGTACGGCGGCCGCCAGACCGTCGGCGGCCGCACCCGCGCGGAAAGCCTCCAGCACGGCATCGTGCTCCGCCGAGAGGCCGTGCGCCGCGCAGAAATCCGCATACGTGCGCACCGAGCCGTAGAACCCGACCGTGCCCGCCGCCCGCCGCCGCGCCACCGCCGGATCGTCGTCGACGGCGCACAGCACCGATGCGACGACGTCCAGGCTGCCGCGCGGCCGCCCGGCCTGCGCCAAGCCCTCCGCGAGGTTCGGCAGCACCACGGTCGCCAGGTACTGCGGCGAATGCAGCTCGTGGGAGATCCAGCCGTCGCCGATCTCCCCGGCGAGGCGGGTCATCATCGGCCCCATGGCCGCGAGGTAGACCGGGATCGCGTCGCGTTCCTGGTGGACGAGCCGCTGATAGCCGCGGATGCGCATCGGCTCGTACACGCCGGGCAGGTCGATCGCCTTGCCCGTGCGGGCTTCGGCCCAGAACGCGCGGATGTCGCGCACAGTCTCCCGCATGTGCGCGACCGGCTTCCCGAAGCGCGCGCGGTGCCAGTCCTCGTTGAGCCGCCGCACCCCGCTGCCGAGCCCCAGGACGAACCGGCCGCCGGAGATCTCGTCCAGATCGAGCGCCTCCAGCGCCGTCACCAGCGGACTCCGGGTGAACGCCAGCGCAATCCCGGTGCCGAGCCGCGCCGACTCGGTCGCGTGGGCCAACGCCGCGACGGGCACCGTCGCACTGCGGTACAGCTCCGGAACCCACACCACCTCCGCCCCGGCCCGCTCGGCGCGCCGCGCGGCGTCCGCCAGCTCGTCGATCGTCTCGCCCCACGGCCCATAGGTGATCCGCACCGCGCCCCCCTTGTCGGTCTTACCGTGCCGCCGCGAGCGTGCGCTGTGCGCTCCGCACCACCGCGAGGTCGACCATCCGGCCGTGCGCATCCACGAAGACCCCGCTGCCTGCGGCGACGGCTGCTTCTTAGCCGGCGAGCAGGGCCCGGGCCCGCGCCACCTCCTCGGCGGACGGGGTGAACACGCCGTGCACGACTGCCAGTTGTGCGGGATGAATGCAGGCCCTGCCCCGGTAGCCGAGGCGCCGCAGGGCTTCCGTGGAGGCCTGGAGCGCTGCGAGATCGGTGAAGTTCGTGCTGGCCGGCGCGACCGGCGGCTCGATTCCGGCCGCGGCCGATGTCGGCACGATCTGGCTGCGCACCCCAAGGAGTTCGCGTTCGTCGGTGCCCGGCTCGACGCCGAGTTCGGCGCAGAGATCGGCCTCACCGACCTGGAGGCGCCGCACGCGCGGCGCGCCGGCGATGTCGCGCGCGGCGAGGACGGCCGCGGCCACCAGCGACGGATGCGACGAGCGGCGCGTGCGGTGCGGCGTGTACCCGGCGTTGAGATGCCACGCGGCGGGATAGTTGAGCAGCGCGAGGGCGGTGTCGAACAGCGACACGTCGCAGTCCATGCCCACGCCGTCGCGGCGCGCCGCGTGCACGCCCGCAAGCACGGCGATCGCGGCGACAAAGCCCGCCGAGTAATCGACCAGCGAGAGACCGGACTTGGTGGGTGGGCCGTCCGGTTCGCCGGTCGCGTCCATCCAGCCGAGCAGGCCTTGCAGGACGTAGTCGTAGCCCGGCTCGGCGATGCGCGGGCCGGTCATGCCGAAACCCGACAGCGAACAGCACACGATGCGCGGGTTGAGGTGCTTGAGGTCGTCGTAGGTGATGCCGATCTTCGCGGGGACGTCGCCGCGCAGGTTGGAGTAGACGACGTCGGACACGCAGACGAGTTCGTCGAACACCGCACGCCCGGCCGCGGTCGACAGGTCCAGCGACAAGCTGCGCTTGTTGCGGTTGAAGACTTCGAAGAACAGCGAGTCTTCGCCTTCCGCATACGGCGGCACGTAGCGGCCGACATCGCCGCCCGCCGCCGGGTCCTCGATCTTGATGACCTCGGCTCCGAGATCGGCCAAGTGCAGCGATCCCCACGGCCCGGCACCTTACTGTTCGACCGCGACGACGCGGACGTCCTCCAGCGGACGCCGGGTGCTGTCCGTCGGGCTCCCCGGAGGCCTTCCCGCCAGGCTTCCCATCAGGCTTCCAGCGGGCCCGCGGTGCAGGCCGGGAAGTAGTCCTGCCCGAGGCCGGACGCGCGGTTGGGGACCAGCACCGAGCGCGTCCAGGTGACGAGTTCGAGCCCGTCCTGGTTCAGGCCCCGGGTCTTCATCGTGAGGATCCCATGTCCGGACGCGAGGCGCTGGCGCGGTTTCCGGTGATGAGGCTTTCGGCGTAGACGGTGTCGCCGACGTAGACGGGGTTGCGGAGCTTGATGTCCGTCCAGCCGAGATTGGCCACCGCGTTCTGGCTCGTGTCGATCACAGACCGAGGACCAGCGCCACGGTGAGGCCGGAGTTGACGATGATCCGCCCACCGGTGACGGGGTTGCCGGCTGCCAGATGCGCGTTGAAGTGGTTCTGGTTCGTGTTGCACGTCAGCAGCGTGAACCACGTCGAGTCGGCTTCACTGATGGTCCGGCCGAACGGATGCCGGTACACGTCCCCGACGGTGAAGTCCTCGATGAACCGCCCGAGTCGGGCCGGGTGAACGGTCATGGCCAGGATCCCTCCCGGCTCGCCCTACGGCCGCGCATGTTCCGCCATGGTAAATAGCGTTCCACTGGGTGAACAAGCATCCCAGCCCGCGATCAGCCCACCGGAAACGCCCACGCGACCCGCGCGGCACCCACGAAACGGGATTTGGCCTGGTCGAAGGGGGTGAGGTCGGCGTCAGTGCGGGGGCAAGTCGCATGACATCGAGGCGACGTCGACGGTCAGGCGGGCGGTGAGTGCGGGGCCGACGGACACGTCGATCTGCGGGTGTTCGCTGGTGTCGACGGCGTCGGGCCAGGCGAGGAGCGCGGCTGCGGCGATCATGGCGGGGAGGGCCGGGCTGCCGTCGGGGTCGGCGGTCGCGTGGAGTCCGCGTACGTGATCCCGCCCGGTGCGGGCAACGACGTGCCGATGCGGCGGTCGCCGCCGACGACGCGCAGCAGGTCGAGGAGCCGCGTCGCCGCGGTCACGTTGTGTGCCACGGCCAGCAGCCGACGATCCGGCGGGACGGTGTCCCAGCGGGACCCGGCCCGGGCCCGCTGCGCCCTCGGTGCCGTCGACTCCGACCCCACCGCATCCCCCCGTGCACCGCCGAGCCCGTCGTCAGACGGTCGTCGTACCGATGTACAGCATGACGTCGTCGCGGCCTCCGTCGATGTACGAGGTTTGCGTTGCGGCGCGCGCAGGCTGGACCAAGGCGGCCGGCCGACGCCCTGCCTACCGCGGCGACACGGTCCGATCCCGGCGCCCCTGCCGCTGCTCCGCGTACAAGTCCTGGAGCAAGTCGGCCAGCATCTCGGCTGCATCGCCCAGGACCTCGCGGTCGAAGGCGGCGGTGTTGCCGGGCCACGGCTCGGCGTTGACCAACACCCGGAAGGCGTCGCGGCGGCTGTGGTCGATGAGCCCCGCGGCCGGGAAGACCGTGCCCGACGTGCCGATTGCCATCCACACGTCGGCCTTCCGGGCCGCGTCGACCGAGCCGCGCAGCTTCTTCGCCGGGACCGACTCGCCGAACAGGATCACGTCGGCGCGGGCGATCCGCCCGCAGTGCGGACAAGTCGGCACCGTGTCGTGGACCTCGCGGTCCGGCCACGCGCCGTGCCGGGCATGGCAGGCGCGCCGCGAGCAGCGGCTGCGGAAGAGGCCGCCGTGCAGTTCGGTCACACCGGTGGATCCGGCCGCCGTGTGCAGACCGTCGATGTTCTGCGTGGTGACGTGCACGTCGAACCACGACTCGGCGGCGGCCAGTGCCCGGTGCGCCGGGTTCGGCTGCGCGAGGAGGGCGGCGCGGCGCAGGCCGTTCCAGTGGTTCCAGGCCTGCTCGGCCTTGCCGTACCAGCGCGACGCGGTGGTGATCTGCGCCAACTCCGGGTCGCGGTCCCACATTCCGTCCCCGCCCCGGTACACGGGCAGCCCGGAAGGCGCCGAAACCCCGGCTCCCGTCAGGACGGCGAGCCGGGGTTTGGCGGCGGGCACGGGGGCGTCGTCGGTCATGGGGGCAGTGTCGAGGGCGTGGGGGAGCGGGCGACAGCGGTTTTCGCCACGGGTGCGTGATCGGGATCAGGGCGGCGCGGGGTGTCCTTGCGGAGGACTTGCCGGCTTACTGCCGCTGTCTCGACTTGCCGACGGCCTACCGCCCGCTTACTCCTCGTCGAAGTCCGTGCCGCGGGAGACCTTGTCCCACGCCGCGAGCTCCGCCCGTACCGCGTCCAAGTGCCCGGTGATCGCGTCGACCGCGTCGCCGCCCAGCGCCAGGCGCAGCGGAGTGTCGTCCGCGTCCAACGCCGTCCGGATCGCCGCGGCGGCCTTGGCCGGGTCGCCCGGCTGGGTGCCGCCGGCGTTCTCGACGAGCCTGCGGGTGGCGCCGGACGTCTCCGCGTATGCCGGAAGCTCCGCGGAGAAGTACGCCGCGCCCTTCGCGAACAGGTTCGTCCGGAACGCGCCCGGCTCCACGATCAGCACCTTGATGCCGAACGGCGCCACCTCGTCCGCCAACGCCTCCGACAGCTGCTCCAACGCCGCCTTGGTCGCGCTGTACGCCGAGAACCCGGCGAACGACAACTGCCCGCCGAAACTGCTGATGTTCACCACCGCCCCGCTCTTCCGCTCCCGCATATGCGGCAGCAGCGCCCGCGTCAGGCGCGCCGGACCGAACACGTGCAGGTCGAACAGGGCCCGGAGTTCGGCGTCCGTGGTCTCCTCGAACGCACCCACCTGCGTGCGCCCGGCGTTGTTCACCACGACGTCGACCCGGCCGTAGCGTGCCAGGACGTCCGCCGCGACGGCGTCGACGCGCTCGCCGTCGGTGACATCCAGCGCCACCGCGTCCACCCGGTCGGGGTACGCGGCGACCAGGTCCGCCAGCGCCTCGGTCCGCCGCGCCGTGCCGACGACCGTGTCGCCCGCCGCCACCGCGGCCTCCGCGATCGCCCGGCCGAAACCGCTGCTCGCGCCGGTGATGAACCAGACCTTGCCGGTGCCCGTCATGATGCTCTCCCGTTTGCTCGTGCTCCGTCGCTCTGCCTCCATCCTTCGGCCGCACCCCGCCCCACGTCCAAGACCTGCCGTGATAACCATGGGCTATGGATGTGCACGGACGAGACCTGCGCTACTTCGTAGCCATTGCCGACGAACTGAGCTTCACCCGCGCCGCCGAACGCTTGTACGTCTCCCAACCCGCGCTCAGCAAGCAAATGAAGATGCTCGCCAAGCAGATCGGCGCCGAGCTGTTCCAGTGGGACGGCCGGACCGTCCGCCTCACCGCCGTGGGCGAAGCCCTGCTGCCGCACGCCCGCGGCGTGTTGGACGCCTGGCAGACCGCCGAAACCGCGGTGGCCGACGCCGTCGCCGCCGAACGCCACACGCTGGTGATCGGCATGTCCACCAGCCCCGGCCGCGGGCTGCTGCCCGCGCTGCGCACGCGCCTGCTGGCGCAGCACCCCGCGGCCCACCTGGTCTTGCGGCAGGTCACCTGGGCGGACCCCAGCGCCGGGCTGGCGGACGGCACCAGCGACGTCGCCTTCGTCTGGCTGCCGCTCCCCGACGGCGACCGCTACCGCTACGCCGTCGTGGCACGCGAACCACGCCTGGTGGCATTGCCCGCCACGCACCCGCTCGCGGCGCGTGCGGCGGAATCGGGCGGGGCGGTGGACTTCGCCGATCTGCTCGACGAACCGTTCCTCGCCCTGCCCGCCGACGCCGGCCCGCTCCGCGACTACTGGCTCGCCCTCGACGCCCGCGGCGGCCGCCCGCCGCGCATCGGGGCGGTCGTCGCCAGCGCCGAGGAAACCCACGAGGCCGTCGCGAACGGCCAAGGCGTCGTGCTGCTAGCCGCGGGCAACGCGCCCCTGATCGCCCGCGACGACGTGATCGTCCTGCCGGTACACGGCATCGCACCGTGCGAACTCGCGGTGGCGGCGAGGCGGGACGACGATCGGGCGCTGGTGGGGGCGTATCTCGCGGGGGCGCGGGCGGTGGGGGTCAGCGGGTAGCGGCGTGGCTTGGCGGCGTGGCTTGCCGGTCGGGTGTGGCGTGGCGGTGTCCGTCGGCCGGGCGGCGTGCAGTCTGGGGTGCTTGGGCCGGGGCGGCTTGCCCGCCGCGCCGTGGCGCGGGGCTGTGCCAGTCGGGCGGGCAGCGTGAAGTCCGGCGCGGGCGGATACCGCCGGGACTGTCGGTCGGTGTCCGGCGTACCGGTCCGGTGGTCGGCTGCCCCACGGGAAGATCTCCATATCCCCCTCGCCCTACCCCACCCGGCCCGATACCGTTTCGCCCGTGTGTCCGGTCCGGGAACCCACAAGGTTCCCGGCGTGGCCTCGATGTCGGTTACCCCGCGGAAAGTAGGTTGTCGTCCATGGCATGTCGTATCGGTGAGCTCGTCTTCGGTTGCCGCGACCCCGAGGCGCTGGCCCGGTTCTGGTGTGAGGTCCTGGACTTCCAGGTGGTCGGGCGCGAGGACGACGGCAGCATCGAGATCGGCGCGAGCGACGGGTTCGGCGGCAAGCAGCCGACCCTCTTCTTCAGCCGCCGCGACGAGCCGGAGCCCGGCAAGTCCCGCCTCCACATCGACCTCAACGCCACCGACCGCGACCAGGACGCCGAACTCGAACGCCTCCTCAAGCTCGGCGCCCGCCCGGCCGACATCGGCCAGACCGGCGACGAGCAGTGGCACGTCCTCGCCGACCCGGAAGGCAACGAGTTCTGCCTGCTCAGGGCGCGGATCGAGCCGATCGCCTGAGTTTCTCGCAGTGGTGTCCGGCGGAGCCGAGGCGCATTTCGGCTCCGCTGCCGCCGCTCCCGGCGTTCGTCCTGGCGCTTACTCCCGCATGTCGTCCACCAACTCGGCCAGCTTGCGTTCGCTGCGGGCCTGCCACGGGAGCGCGCCGTAGGCGGCATTGGCCGCGACCGCCGCGCCGAGTTCGCGGATGGCTTGCGCGCGGTCACCGCACGCGGCGGCGCCCACGCCCAGGAAATAGCGGACCGAGCCCAGGTACGCGATGCTGCCGTACACGGCCGGCCCGTCCGCGTGCGGGCGAATCCGGTCCATCGCCACCCGCACCTCGTCGACGCGGCCCAGCCCGGCCAGGACTTCGACCCGCAGGCAATCCGCGGCCAGCGACTGCCAACTGCCCGCGAACCCCGGCGGCGAAGCGGGCGGCAGATGCTGCGCCGCCAGATCGGGACGTCCGGCCAACAGCGCCGCCCGCGCGACCTGGGCATGGAACGCCGGATAGGGCGAGCCCTTCACCAGCTCGATCAGCTGCGGCAACGCCGCCGCCAGGTTCCCCTCCAACTCCGCTACCTGCGCCAGCGCGTTGCCTTCGCACTCCGCATGCCCCACCAACGTCGTCGCGCGGTGCTGCCGCACCGCGGCCGGAAGTATCGCCGCCAGATCCGCCGTACGCCCGGCCATGTGCATGCGCAGAAAATCCCACCACTGCATCTGGATCGCCGAACTGCTGCGCCGCAGCCGCGCCACCAGCGCCGCACACGCGGCCCGCTGCTCGTCGGACTCCGGGACACGCCCGAGTTCGAGCAGCACGATGCCGCGGAAGAACCGGGCCACCAACTCCACGTCGGCATGTCCGGTGGCGACGGCCAGGTCCGTGAGTTCCTCGGTGGTCGCCAGCCGCGCGGCTGCCGTGCCGGGGAACCACGTGGCGAGGTAGTGGCAGCCCAGCGCGTAGGCGAGCGTTTCCGGGTCGCCCAGCTCCCGCGCTTCGGCGACCGCCTCCGTGGCAAGCGCGTCGGAACGCTCCGCGTCCCACGTGAAGACGAGTTCGACCGCAAGACCGGCGGTCGCCCGGCAGCGCAGCGGGCCGGGCGGCAGTTCGATACGGCACCGTTCGAGTACGGCGATGACCTCGTGGTCGACCTCCGTGTACTCGCGCCAGTTCCACAACTCCGTCCCGCCGACCGCGATCGCCGCCAACGCCACCAACTCGATGTCGGCCAGCTCCCGCGCCAACCTGATCGCCTCGCCCAACGCCCGCTTCGCACCCGCAAGATCCCCCACCCGGCGACGCGCGACCCCGAGCCCGTGCATGACGTCGAACCGCACCCGCGGGTCGACACCACGCCGCCCCGCGACCAGATCCGCGGTCCGCTCCCAGCGCGCGCACGCGTCGTCGTACGCATACTGCAGACCCGCCTGCCGCGCCGCGGCGATCCCGTGCCGCGCCGCGGAACCGACCAGCGCCGGACGCAGCGCCGAGCCGAACGCCAGGTGGTAGGCGACGCTGTCGAGGAGTTCGGGATGCTCGGGCAGCCATGCTTCGAGGACGGCACCTATGTCGCCGTGCATGCGTCCGCGCCGTCCCGCACCGAGGTCGTCGTAGAGCGTCTCGCGGACGAGCGCGTGCGTGAACCTGTAGCGCGCGAGACCCGTCTCCTCGAGGAGCCCGTGCGCGACCGCGGCATCGCACGCGTCCACGAGATCGTCGAAGGGCGTGCCCGACACCGCGGCCAGCAGATCGACGTCGACGTCGCGCCCCACGACCGACGCGAGACGCAGCAGCGTCCGCGTCGTCTCGGAGATCAACCCGACCCGCCTTCGCACCACATCGCGGACGCCGTCCGGGATGGCCGACGAGTGCAGGTCGAAATCCGTATCCCGCCCGAGCAGCCGCGCCAACTCACGCGCATAGAAAGGATTGCCGTCCGCCCGCGCGTGAATCAGATTCGCCGTCGCGCCGTCGATGTCGGCACGTACGGACTGCCGCAGCAGCTCGCCTATCTCGGCCGGATCCAGCCCCGACAGCCGCAACCGCAGCGGATGCAGGCGCGCCAACGTCGCCAGACAGGCATCCAGTGCGGAATCCGACCGCGCATGGTTGTCCCGCAGCGTGACCGCCACCAGCACCGGCTGCCCGGCCAGCATCTCGGCTGCATAGCCGAGCAGATGCAGAGAGGACGGGTCGGCCCAGTGGATGTCGTCGAGCACGACGGCGACCGGGCCGTGGGCCGTGGCATCGGTGATCAGGGCATGAGTGACGGACTCGTAGACGCGCAACGGCGCACTGGCGGAAGCGAAGCCGACGGCGTCGGCGGACGGGTCGCCGGGGAGCGGGCCGAGGACGGTGGGAGGTGACGCGTGGGCCGGTCCGGGTGCCGGCATGGGCGTGGGTGTCGGTGTTGCCGTGCCGAGGTTCCGCAGAACGGCATGCCATGGCCAGAACGCCGGGGCTGCGTCGGTCTCCGGACACCGCCCCCGCAGCACCCGTACCCCCACCTCGCCCGCAAGCCGCTCCAACTCGGCCAACAGCCGCGTCTTGCCGATTCCCGGCTCACCGCTGACGACCACGAGGGCACCGTGCCCGGCACGGGTGTCGGCGAGCGCTTGCGCCAGAGCGTGGCGCTGGGGGTGGCGGCCGATGTGGGGGAGCAGACCGCCGGGGGGAGGGATGGAGGTCGCGCGGCGGCCATCGGGGTCACGCGGTCGGAGGGAGGTGCCGAGAGTCGAGGCGTCTTCGGGTGCTCCGTCGGTCTGGGGCGAGAGGACGTCTGATGTGTCGGGGTTGTTTGGTGGCGCGGACGTCGGTGTCGGATGGTGAGCTTCGTGGGGCTGTGTTGCTGCGGAGGTGGTGGCTGCTTGCGGGCCTGTGCCGGTGGGCGTTTGCGGGCCGACGCGCGTGCTTGCGGCCGCCGCTGCCGCCTCCGTGCGTGCGTCCGCCTGTGTGCGTGAGCGTGCCGATGGATCGGTATGCGCCCGCGCGCCTGAGTCCTTATCTGTGCCTTCTTCCGCGGCGGCGCTTGCGTGTGCTTGCGGGCCCCTGGTCGCTTGCCCGCTCGTGCTTGCGCCCGCTTCCGCGCGTGCCGACATGCTCGGTTCTCCGCGGGTGTGCGCGTGCGGGCCCCGGCTCGTGCCCGCACGCCCCGCGTCGTTTGTGCTCGTGTATGCCCGCGCGCGGGCATGCGGCACCGCGCCGATGCTCGCCTGCGCGCCCCTGTCCGTGGTCGCGGGCCCTTCCGCATGCGCGTCCGGGCCTGGTCCCGGGCCCGCGTTCGGGCCGGTCTCCGCGCCTGCGTTCGCGCCCGTCGCCGTTTCGGCGCCTGCGCGCGCAGTCGGCTCTGCGGCGGCTTTCGCTGTGGGCCTCGTGCTCGCTGGGGTGCCCGTGCTCGACCCCGCGGTCGCCGGGGTACCGGCGCCCGCGGTCGCCTCCGTGCTCGTGCCAGTGCGCGCGTGCGGGCCCGTACCTGTGCTCGTGCTCGCCTGCGCGTGCGAGCTGGGGCTCGTCCCCGCTTCCGTGCCGGACCGTGCGCTTGCGTCCGCGCCCGCGTTGGGGCCCCCACGCGCACCTACACCCGCGCCTCGCGCCCGCGGTCCCGTTCCGCTGCTGCCGACCTCCGCTCCGGACTCCAGCCGGGCCTGCGCTCCCGCCACCACCCCCATCCCCGCGACGTCCCCGACGTCCAATCGCGGCGCCTGGCGCAGGATGTCCCGTTCCAAGTCCCGCACCATCGGGCACGGGTCCACGCCCAGTTCGTCGGCCAAGCGGCGTCGATTCGCGGCCAGCACGGCAAGTGCGTCGGCCTGCCGTCCGGCCCGATACAACGCCAGCGCCCACAGCTCGGCCAGCCGCTCGCGGAACGGGTGTTCGCGCGTGAGCCGCTCGGCGTCCAGAACCACCTCGGCGTGGCGGCGCAGCGCGAGTAGCGCGTCGAGGCGCAATTCCGCCGCCGCCAGCCGAAGTTCGGTGAGGCGGCCGGCTTCCTCACGGGGGCCGGGAAGGTCCGCGGTGTCTGCGTACGCCGCGCCCTTCCACAGCGTGAGCGCGGCGTCGACGCGACTCAGCGCAGCGGCCGGGTCGCCGTCGGCCGCCGCGGACTGCGCGTCGTCGACCCCCGACACGAACCGGTCGGCGTCCACGGCCCTCGCGGGCGGCCGCAGTTCGTATCCGACCGACGTGGTGACGAGCAGCTTCGACGGCGTTCGAGGCCGCCGCCCCGGCTCGAGCGCGGACCGCAGCCGCGACACGCAGACTTGCAGCGCCGTCAATGCCGTCGTCGGCGGATTACCGGCCCACAGATCGTCGACGAGCCGCTCCGGCGCTACGGACGACGGCCGCGCGGCGGTCAGCGACGCGAGGACCATGCGTTCCCGACGCCCCGCAATCGCGACGTCGGCGCCGCCCAGCGACACCGCCAACGGCCCGAGCACCGAGATCCGCAGCTCCGGCCCGGAAGGTCCCGGCGACGGCACCGCCGAGCCCGGAAGATTCTGGGACACCCCGTCCCCCCAAGTGTGCGTGTGATGTGGTCCGCTCCCCACCCCTAAGGAACGTGCCCACATGATCGCGCACCCCGCCGGCGAAATGGACCCGTCAAGTCCGCCCCTGTGGATAACCCGGCGTTCCGGGGGAGAAGGCCCGCCCGTCATTCACAGCGGGCCCGCGCGGTGGTCGCGCTGTGCGCCGACCAGGACGAAACCGGCGCTCCCACCGTCGCCTTCGGGGCGACGGCGTGCGCACCCGAATCGTCCTCGCCGTCCACGAGCATCACCCGCAGGCGGTCGGCGTTGCTCACCAAGCCCAGCCGTTGCCGTGCCGAACTCGTCAGCCACGCCTTGAGCCCGCCGTCGGCCACGCCACACCGAACCTGCTCGACCGCCGCCTCCGCACGCGGGTACAGGCCGCCCTCACACGTGTTCCAACACCAACACCGCGCGAGTCCCCGCCTCCAACGCCCGGAACACGTGCGGAACATCGCCCGGATAGGCGATGTAGTCCCCCGGCCCCAGCTCGACCGGCTCCTCGGCTGTTCCCACCAGCGCGCGGCCCGCGCCGATCACCACGTGTTCCAGGACCCCGGGCATGTGCGGATCGGAGGAACGCCCGGGACCCGGCTCGGCGGCGATGTTGTACACGTCCCGGCGGGCGCCCGGCGGCGATGCCGAAAGCAGGATCGCCTGATAGTCGGACTCCGCCGAGTGCACCGCGGGCCCCTGCCCCGCCCGGATCACCCGCGTCTCCGGGCGGCCCGGAGCGAGGAGCCGCGAGAACGGGATCTCCAAGGCGACGCACAACGCCCAGAGCGTCTCCAAGCTCGGATTGCCCGTCCCCGACTCCAATTGCGACAGGGTCGACTTGGCCACCCCCGCCCGGCGCGCGACTTCGCCCATCGACAGGCCGGCACGGACCCGCTCGCGGCGCAGGGCACGGGCGATCAGCTCGATGGGGGCCCGGAACGGGGCGGCATCCTCGGCCAAAGTGTTCACTCCAGCGTCTCATCGTTCGTCTTGACGAACACCCTACCGGTGTTCACTATAAACGTCATGCGTTCGATGTGGAGAACACTCGACGGCGCCCAAGCCCGCGACATAGCCCTCGTCTGCCTGGCCGTGGGCGTGATCGGCGTGTCCTACGGCGCGGCGTCCGCCTCGGCCGGATTCCCGTGGTGGTTCCCTGCCCTGACCGGGGCGTTGGTGCTGGCCGCCTCCTCGGAATTCCTCTTCCTCGGCATCCTCGCCGCCGGCGGCGGCCCGCTCGCCGCACTGGGCGCCGGCCTCCTGGTGAACGCCCGCCATCTGCCCTTCGGCTTCGCCGTCCCCGACGTCCTCGGCCGCGGCTGGGCGCGGCTGCTCGGGACACACCTCATGAACGACGAGACCGTCGTCTTCGCCGTGGCCCAAGACGGCCTCCCGCGCAAACGCGCCGCCTACTGGACCTGCGGCCTTGGCATCCTCGTCTGCTGGCCTACCGGCGCGCTCCTGGGCGCACTACTCGGCAGCATCGTCCACGACACCGCCGCACTCGGCCTTGATGCGATGTTCCCCGCGGTGATCGCGGCCCTGATCCTGCCCGCCCTCAAGGTGCGCACCACACGCCGGGCCGCCACGGCCGCAGCAGCGCTCGCCCTTGCGCTGACCCCCGCCCTGCCCGCAGGGCTCCCCGTACTCGTCGGGCTCGCCGGGCTCGTCTTCTGCCGCAACACCGCGGCCCCGGACGCCGGGAGCGACCTGCCATGACAGCGACTTCCCCCATCGTCGCCGCCATGCTGGCCCTGGCGGCGGGCACCTTCCTCCTCCGCCTCGCCGGCCCCGCACTACGCGCCCGCGTCCGCTTCCCCCCGCCGGCCGAACACCTGCTGGAAGCCTCCGCCGTCGTCCTCCTGGCCGGACTCCTCGCCGTCTCCGCCTGCTTCGAAGGCCACAGCCCCGCAGGCCCCGCGCGCCTGCTCGGCGTCCTCACCGGCGCACTGCTCGCCTGGCGACGAGCCCCGTTCCTGGCCGTCGTCCTCGGCGCGGCAACGACCACCGCCCTGCTGCGCCTCCTCGGACTCAACTGACAACCACACGTGTGGGCTCAGTGCCCCACCGACGACTCCAGCCGCGCCCGCCGCAGGGCGAACCACGCCCCGACAGCCGCCAGCAGAATCACCACCGACCCGACCGCGGCCGCGATGTGCAAGCCGTCGAGGAAGGCGCCCTGGGCAGATGCCGACAGCGCCGAACCCATCTGATCCGGCAGACGGGTCGCGGCGTCGACGGCACCCGCGAACGAGTCGTTCGCCGCATGCGTCGTCCCCGCGTCCATGCCCGCGGGGACCGCCAAATGACTGCGGTACACCCCGGTGATCACCGAACCGAGCAGGGCGATGCCCAAGGCCGCGCCGAGTTCGTACGCGGTCTCCGAAATCGCCGACGCCGCACCCGCATTCTCCTTCGGCGCGTTCGACATGATCAGGTCGGCGGTCACCGTGAACGACAGGCCCGCGCCAAGGCCCACCAGCATCAGCGCCACACCCACCAGCGGGTACGGCGTCGAGGCATCGAGCACCGGCAGCACGCCCAGGCCCAGCCCCACCGCGGCAAGCCCGGCCGTGACCGCGACCCGCGGGGAGACACGCCGTGCCACCGAACCGGCGGCCAGACCGGTCACGATCGAACCGATCGTGGCCGGCAGCTCGGCCAGACCCGCCTGCAGCGGACTGCGCCCCTGCACGAGCTGGAAGTACTGGGAGAGGAAGAACACCACACCCGCAAGGCCGAACACCGTCAGCAGATCGGCGAGCACCGCCCCTGAGAACGTCCGGTTACGGAACAGCCGTACGTCCAACAGCGGTACGCGCAGGGTGAACTGGCGGCGCGTGAACCAGACGAGCGCGGCGACACCGGCAAGGCCGACCGCCACCACCTCGACGCCGACGCCATTGGCCGCAGCGTCCTTGATCGCATACACGACCGCCACCATGCCGACCAGCGACAGCAGTGCGCTCGGAATATCCCAAGGCCCGGGGGAGGGGTTCTTCGACTCGGGCAGCAGGCGGATACCGACCACGATCAGCAGGGCCATCACCGGCAGGTTGATCAGAAAGACCGAGCCCCACCAGAAGTGCTCCAACAGGAACCCGCCGACGACCGGCCCGACCGCCGCGCCCGCCATCGACATGGCACCCCACACGCCGATCGCGAAACTGCGCTCGCGCGCGTCGGGGAACAGGTTGCGGATCAGCGCCAGCGTGGACGGCATCAGCGTCGCACCGGCGGCACCCATCGCCGCACGAGCGGCGATCAGCGCCTCGGCGTTCGGCGCGTACGCCGCCACGACCGAAAGCGCCCCGAACGCCGCCGAGCCCCACAACAGGAGCTTCTTCCGCCCCCACCGATCGCCGAGCGTGCCCATGGTGACCAGAAGGCCCGCGATGACGAACGAGTAGGCGTCACCGATCCACAGCAGTTGCTCACCGGAAGGGTGCAGGTCGGCACTCAGGAACGGAACGGCCAAGCCGAGGACGGTGGCGTCGATCGCGACGAGCAGCACCGCGAGGACCAGCACGGGCAGCGCGACCCAGCGGCCGGGGTGCCCGAGGGCGGGCGGCTTCTCGGCGGACGCCGGCGGGTCGCCGAGCATCGCCGTCCCGGCAGCACGCGCGGGATTCCCCGCCGGGCCGGCCGTCGGACCGCTGGTCGAATTGTCTACGGGCTTGCTCACGCTGGTGTCCGGGACTGTGAAAGGTGCATGGCTGTGGGTTGCTGCGGCCCTGCGGCGACACGGGCCTCCCGATTAGGCAGGGCGCGAGGCCCGTCGTCAGGGCATTGAAGCGATCTTAGCTCAAGTGAGACATGCATGTCTCATCAGATACCGGATCGTTGCGCGGGGCGCCGGACCACCGCGTCTTCGCCGCCTTCAACAGCGGAGTCGACGCCCGCTCCGGGCGCAGCCGACGTCCTCGCCGGACCGCGGCACCGGGAGTTGCTTTACAGCGTCGCGTCGCCCTGCGACCATGCCCGGCTCGACCTCACCCTGGACCGCTCTGGCCTGCGTGCCCACCTTCCGGGCCCCTGGTCTCCAGCGCCGAGCACGTCGCGGGCGTCGGCAAGCCTGCCCCGACGCCTTCCTCCACGCCGCCCGCGCGATGGGCGTGGCGTCCGGCGACTGCCTGCCGGTCGCGGACAGCCGAAACGGCATGCTCGCCGCCCGTGCCGCGGGGATGGGCATCCTCGGCTACACCGCACTGATGCCGCCCGACCGACTCCCGGCGGCCGGGCGGCGGGACTGATCGGCGACCTGCGTGAGGTCCTTCAGGAGTTGTCCTGAGCGGGGAGCACACCGCGGCCGGCGCCCCGCCCTGCGTGGTCCTCGGTACGTCCCGGTCCCGGCTCGGTAAGTCGCCGCTTAGTCGGCGGTAAGTCAGCATCTTCCCTCGGCCCGGCAGCCGGTAAGTCGACCGCAAGTCACCGGTTAGCCCGGTGCGGGAATCTCGTCACGTCGGCAGGACAGGGGGGACCGCCCGGGACGGCCGGCGACACCGACCCGACCGGGCGCGCTCCACGCGTGCCGACGCGCCCCGAAGTACCGAGGAGATGGCCATGACCACCGCCGTGCCCCGCTGCACCCCGTACCGCATCGCCGCCGAAACCTGGCTGGTGCCGCGCCTCATCGCGGCCGGAGACGCCGGGTTCGTCCCGGTCAACTCGATGGTGATCACCGGCGAGCAGCCCGTCATCGTCGACACCGGCGCGCCCATGCACGCGGATGCCTGGCGGCAGGACGTGTTCGGCATCGTCGCGCCCGAGGACGTCCGCTGGATCTTCGTCTCCCACGACGACGCCGACCACACCGGCAACCTCGCCACCGCACTCGACCTCTGCCCGAACGCGACCGTGGTCACCGACTTCGGCGCGTGGCAACGGCTGTCCGTCCACCTGCCCATCCCGACACACCGCATGCGCTGGCTCAACCCGGGCGAACGCCTCGACATCGGCGACCGCACCCTGCTGGCCATCCGCCCGCCGCAGTACGACTCACCGACCACCCGCGGCTTCGTCGACACCGCCACCGGCGCCATGTGGGCCGTCGACGCATTCGCCTTGCCCACCCCCGGTGAGGTCTACGAACGCTCCGACCTCCCGCCCGGGCTGTGGGAAGACCTCTTCGTTCCCTTCAACAGCATGTCCAACCCGTGGCTCGAATGGGTGGACGCCGACCGCTACGGCCGCCACCTCGACGAACTCGCCGAACTCCCGGTCACCGTCGCCGCCTCCTGCCACGGCCCGGTCCTCCGCGACGGCGCCCTGACCGACGCGTACATCCAGGCCCACGCCATGGCCGCCAAGCCCGCCATCCCGGCACCCGGACAGCCGGTCCTCGACCAGATCCTCGCCGCCGCCGGTCTCCAGGACCCGATACCGGCCTGAGCCGCCCCGCCACGCACGCGGCTGCACGGCCGCGGGAGCGGCAGAGCGCCCACCGAACAGCACACCGAGGCGTCGCCGACGCCCACACGAACAACCGCGCGGGGTGGGGGGATGGGAGTGACCCCCGCGCGGCAGGCCGGTGCCTGGGGAGGACCACCGGCCTGAAGGCCGGCCCGGTACGCGGCACACCCCGTTGCCGCGTACCGGGCCGGCACCGACCGATCGACCGCGGACATCGGCCCGCAGGGGAGGACCGACACGAACAGACGTAGATGGCAAACGGGCTTGATCAGGCCCGGCCCGTTTGCGTGACCCCACTCCCGCTCGGGCGGATCGCCGGGCGGCGAGGAAGGGGAGCGGTGGTTGCCCGAAGCGCATCGGCTCCGGCCGGAACGACGCCCTCACGGGCTCGTCGATTCCGCCCAGGTGCGACGCGTGGGCGACCCGCGGGCGACCCGGCACCGCGACGGACCCTGCACCCCACGGTGGACCGCGAACACAGGCTTCGGTGCGTCGGGCGGACAACCGTCCCCGGGATTCAAAGCGACCTGTCGCATCATCAACCCCCTTACTGGGCAACGCTCCTGACGGCCAACCAGTCATACGCCATACTGCCCCGGTGACCGATCCGACTCCGCCCCGCCCGGACTCCCGCCCCCACGGAATCAGGAGGTGGACGACAGTCGACGAGGATGCCTCGCGCCGGCGCCGGTTCCGCGTCCTCGCCCCGGGGCTCGCGGCCGTCGCGGTGCTGGTGGTGGCAGCCGCGATCGTGGCGGACGCGCCGAGTGCCGTGTGTGCGGGGTCGGACGTGCCGTCCGGCGGGACTTCGAGCGGTGTCGATCCGGGGAGCGTTTCGGTCCGGGGTCTCTTCGGCAGCTACGCGAACCAGACCACGGTCATGGCCAAGCTCGGTCCGTGCGGGCCCGGCGTGGCGGATCCCGTGGTCCTCGGCCTCCTGGTGCTCTTCGCGGGAGCGCTGCTGTGGGTGCCGTGGTTGGCCGTTCCGGCCGCGCCGGCGGTCTTGCTGGCGAGCGTCTGGCGGGACCCGGCCGTCTCGGTCGCCTCCGGCGCGTGGTGGTGCGTCCTCGCCGTCCTGCTGTGGGGCTTGGCGGCGCTGGGCGCCCAGGAATACACGTCCCGGGGCAGACCGTGGCACGAGAATGCGGTCAACGACCGGCCTCTCGCCGTTCTGCCGAAGGACGGCCGAGGAGAGCGCCGCCACGTCCACCGCGCGGCCGCCTTGGTCGGCGCCGCCCTGGTTGTCGTCGCCGTGTCCGTCACCCAAGGCATCGCCGACGACCCTGCCGCACCACCCGCGGCCGCATCGCGCAGTGCCGGGGACGCGAAATCCCAGGCCGGGTCCGCACTGCCGTCCCGCCAGTGGACCACACACACTCCGGACTCGGAGATTTACGCTTACGCCTTCACAACGCCCCCAGGCGCGGTGTCCGTCATCGTCGACGCCTCGACGACCACTCCTCGCCAGTCCGGCTCGCGCTTCCGCGACTCGACCACCGAACTGTGGCAGTCGGCGGCCGCCCTCGCCGCCGCCGCGGCGCTCTTGGCCGCTCTTCAGGGCGTCGCCGGACCGTCGCGGATGGCCCTGCTGCGGCGGCGCGGACGCGTCCCCGCCCGAATCGTCCTCGCCTACGTCCACCGCCCCGGCGAAGCCATCGTCTATCCGGCCGACGACCCGCATGGCCGCCGTCCGATGTTCCGCTGCCGCATCCCCGCCGGTCCGACCACCGGGCCGGACCGCCCCCGCGAAGCCGTCCTGTACGGCGAACTCCGCGGCGGCGTAGCAGCGGTCCTGGCCTTCACGGACGCGACCGACACATTGGACGGGACGATCACAACGAACGCCCCCGACACCCCGCTTCCGCCGCCGACCCCCACGAACGCCGACGCACCCCCGACCATGGAGCCGCCCCCCGCCGACTCGACCACCACCCTCGACAACGCGGACACCACCACCCCGCCCCCACCGACCAACGAGCCCGAGCAGCCGCACCCCGACCGCTACCAAACGGCCACCGGCCTCCACCCGGTCTCCCCGTCCCGAGCCCCCGAGTTCCGAGCCCGGGGTCTGGAGGTCACGTCCGCGCAAATGGCGCCGCGTGACAAGCCGGTCGTCTGGACGGCCGCCCCGCGTCACCACCGCTGGGGCTTGCTCTCTGCCGTCGGCGCCGCGGTGATCGCCTGCGTCGTGGCCGCGCTGCGTCCCGAACCTCTCGCCGCCGGCGCCGCGCTCGTGGTCGCCGTCCTGCTCCTGGACCGGGCCGCGGTCCTCCTCGCCTGGACGATTTCCGCCGACCGTAGGGGAATCCGCCTCCGTACCGGCTGGCGCGCCGTGACCATCGCCTGGCCGGACCTGGCCGCGGTCGGCTATCGCGCGGGGACTGTCGTCGCCCGAACCTCCGCCGGCGGCCGCCGGTTCCTCCCGCTCGGCGACCCCGAACTCGCCCACGCCGCGGCCGTCTGCGACGCCATGCGCGCCCGCCCCGAGCTTCGCCCCACCGAAGACGACGACGCCCCCGCGGGCTACCCCGGCGTCCACCTCGCCGTGGCCATCACCGCGCTCGCCCTCGCGACCTGGTGGTGGACGGCCTAACCCGGTCAGCTATCCCCGATTCCGCCGTACACCTTGACCAGCAGCGCATGCAGCTCCGCTCGCTCGCGGGCATCGAGCGGCGCGAGCAACTCGTCCTGAACCCGTTCCGCATCCGCGGTAAGCCGGTCGAGCAGCGCACGCCCTTCCGCGGTCAACGCGACCACGACGCGCCGTCGATCCGCGGGATCGCGCGTACGTTCCACGTGCCCGCCCCGCGCAAGCTGTTCGATCACCTTGGCCATGTCGCTCGGGTCGACGGACAGCCGCGCGCACAAGTCCCGTTGCGCATGCGGCCCGAAGTCCGCAAGCGCCGCGAGCACCGCCATATGCCACAGCCGCAGTCCCTGCCGGGCCAGCCGCTCGGCCAAGCGGCCGCGGGCGGCCTTGCCGGTCAGCGACAGCAGGTACGTGCTCAACCCCACCAGCGAAGGCGGCGCCGCCCGCCCGGCGTCGGCGCCACGGTCATCCCCATCCAGTTCATCCACCCCAATATCCTAGGCGTCGCCCTATAGTGGGTGCGCACCCACTAATATCTCGGGAGTCCCGATGGACGTGCTCTACCCCCGCCTGCTCACCGCCGACTTCGCCGCCGACTTCGGCTTCTACGACGCGGTCATCCCGCCCCTCACCGGCGGCCACCTGGTCAAAGGCGCCGCCGACGGCCCCTACGCCAACTGGGACTTGGGCAACGAAGCCCTGCTCGTCCTCTACGACCGCGCAGCCCTGGCCGCTGCCATCGGGACCGCCGGGCTCCCGTCCACCCCGCCGCCGGCGCAGGATGCCGCCATGCTGGTCTTCCGTGTCGACGACGTTCCGACGGCCTTCGCGCTCTGCCGCACCCATGGCGCGACCCCGGTCACCGAACCGGCCTCCCGCCCCGACTGGGGACCGACCCTCCGCACAGCCCACGTTCGAGCCCCCGGCGGCACCCTCGTCGAACTCCAGTCGTACTAAGAGGAGTCGAAGCCCCGGAGGCGGTTACCACACATCCCCGTCACGCCAATCGCACGCAATCGGCGCCGTCGCATCCGCCGCGGCGGCGCCCGGCCATACGAACACCGCGCCATCTTCCTCCGGTGTCGGCGCGATCCCGTCCGGAGTGAACACCGACGTCGGCCCTTCCCAGACCCGCCACCCCCGGGCCCGGTAGAACCCCACGGCCTCGTCGCTCGCGCACAACGCCCCGAAGTCGTACGCGGCCTCGATCACCCGCTCCAACTCCGCCATCATCGCCCCGGCATACCCCCGCCGCCGCAGGTCGGCGTGTACCGCGACCCCTTCGACGTACCCGCACCGCAACGCCCGCCCCCGCACCAGCATGCTCCGCTGCGCCACCGCCGCATGCCCCACCAGCACGTCCCCGGCGTACGCCAACGCGTGCAGCCCGCCCAAGCAGTGCCGCCAATCCTCGTCCGACATATCCCCGTCGAACGCTTCATCCAGCAACCGCCGTGCGTCATCCAGCACGGCGGGCTCCACATCGGCGGTATGGGCAACACGAATCCGCATCATCCCGGCATCCTTGATGATCCCCGCGCCGACCGCCAACGCTTTCGACGGCCTGGTCGTCCTCGACCGGGGCCAGGCAGCGCCCACGGCACACCGGACGGGCTACGGCCGACCAGCGCGGTCCTCATCGCCAGGCCGACGTCCGAATCCGCCTCACAGCGCAATCGGCCGGTAAGCCGGCGCCCGGTCGACGACCTCCGCCGCCGTCGGCTCCGGCCCGTCCGGCCAGTACACCAGCCCCGCAACATGGCCGCGGGGGCAGCCGAACGCCGCGTCCAGCCGCTCGAGTACGTGCTCCAGCTCCTCTTCGGGGAGTTCGCCGCGCATCACCGACTCCACCCGCGCGACAGCCGCCTCACGCGTCATCCAGGGCACGTCGGCGCTCAAGACGCCGCCCCCTCCACCCACGCCGCCAGCTTGTCCAGCGCCATCCGCGTGCCGAGTTCGTTGTCGGCGGCGGGGATCGCGTCCGGCATGCCGGTGTGGGTGATGGTCACGTCGGTGGTGCCGTCGCCGACGGCGTGGAGGGTGGTGGTCATGGTGATGGCGCCCGCCAACAACGGGTCCGGGGTTTCGAATTCCACGACTTCGACGACCTCTTCGCCGTCCGTCAACCGGGTGAAGCGGCCGTGGTAGGTGTCCGTGTTCGCGACGGTCTTGCCCTGGGCGTCGGGTGCGTCATAAGTCAGCGACACGCGGAATCGGCCGCCTTCGCGCGGCTCGAACGCGTGGACTTCGCTGGTCATCCCGTCCGGCACGCGCCACGCGGCGACGGCTGCCCGGTCGAGCAGGGCGTGGTAGACCCGTTCGGGTGAGGCCTGGATACGGCGGGACACTCGGGTCGTGTACATGCGTCGACTCTAAGCGGACCGTATGTCAATCCGAGGGAGCCGAAGGCCCCCGCATGCCGCCGCGCCCTACCGGATCTCGATCTTGCTCAACAGCTGCTCCAACACGGCGAGTTCCTCCACCGACAGAGCCTCCCGCAGCGCGGTCGGGGGCCGGGACAGGATGCGCGTCGCCAGGTCCGCCATCTCGCGTCCGGCGTCCGTGACGCTGACGACCTTGGCGCGGCGGTCCTGCGGCGACACCGTGCGGACGACCAGGCCGCGCCGCTCCAGATCGTCGACGATCAGCGTCGTGTACGGCTTGTCGGTGGCCATCTCCGCCGCGAGTTCGGTCATCCGCATCGGCTTGCGGGCCAGGCGGCGCAGCGCCCGGCTGCGGGAGAAGCTCAAGCCGGTGGCGTCGGCGACCTCGCGGCGCCGGTCGTCGGAGCCGAGGACCAGGTTCCGCATCGCGGCGAAGGCCCGGTACGCGGCCACGTACGCCGGATCGTCCGGCACCGCTCCCGCGCCCGCTGGCTCGGTCGATCCGGCGGATGCGGGGGAGGAGTCGGCGATGCGGCCGCGGGCGGGACTGTTCATGGCGTGGAGATCGGTGTCCTGGAGTCGGGCGACGGCGCGGGGGAGGGCGCCGCGAGACGTTCGGCGACGCGGGCGGCCGACCGCATCGCGGCCGGGCCCGTCGTGAGGATACCGAGCACGACGACGACCCGGCCACAGCCGGCGACGATCGCCCAACCGACGTGGCTCGCCGCCGCGAAGCCGCTGCCGAGCGTCCCGTGCACCGACGACACGACCACCGACACGATCACCGCGATGCCGAGCGACTGCCCGGTCATCCGGCTGGTGGTGGCGACCGCGGCCGCCACGCCCGCCTGGCTGCGCGGCATGCCGGACACGGCGGTGTTGGTGATCGGCGCGTTGATCAGGCCGAACCCGATGCCGAAGACGACGTAGGCGGCCATGAGCTGCGCGACCGGGGTGTGGTTGCCGAGGTTGGTCAGCATCAAGGCGCTGACGGATATCGCGATGCCCGCGACGACCAGCGACGGGCGGGGTCCGCGTGCGGCCACGAGGCGGCCGGACAGGGGAGCGCAGATCACGGTCATGGCGGCCATCGGCAGGACGTAGAGTCCGGCGCGCAGCGCGCTGTAGCCGAGGGTGTCCTGCAGGTAGACGGTGTTGAGGAACAGGAACGCGGACAGGGAGGCGAACCCGCACACCGCGGTCACCGTCGCCCCCGACAGCGGCACGCTGCGGAAGAACCGCGGGTCGATCAGGGGTTCGTGGCGCCGCAGTTCGTAGCGGACGAGGGTGCCCAGCGCGGCCACGGCGAGCGCGAAGCCGCCGAGGGTGCGAGCCGACGTCCAACCGGCCTCGGGCGCTTCGATGAGGGTGAAGCTCAGCGATGCCAGGAGGACGATCATCAGGCCTTGCCCGACCGGGTCCGGCCGGCGCGGGTGGTCGGCGCGCGATTCCGGGACGTACCGCTGGGCGAGCGCCATCGCGGCGAGCCCGAAGGGGATGTTGATCCAGAAGATCGACTGCCAGCCGACCGACCCGACCAGGAGCCCGCCCGCCACCGGGCCGAGCGCCATGCTGATGCCGGCGACGCCGCCCCACACGCCGATCGCGCGGGCCCGCTCGGCCGGGTCGACGAACGTGTTGACGATGATCGACATCGCCACCGGGTTGAGCATCGACCCGCCGACGGCCTGGACGGCACGTGCGGCGACCAACCAGCCGAGGCCGGGAGCGAGGCTGCACAGCAGCGAACCGAAGGTGAACAAGGCCAGGCCGGTCTGGAACGTCCGGCGCCGGCCCAGCCGGTCGCCCGTCGACCCGGCCAGCATGAGCAGGCTCGCGAGGACGACGGTGTACCCGTTCACGACCCATTGCAGCCCGGACACGGACGCGCCCAGGTCGTCCTGGATCGACGGCAGCGCGACGTTCACGATCGTGATGTCGATGCCGACGATGAACAAGCTCATACAGCAGATCGCCAGGACCAGCGCCCGGCGACGCGGGGTGGATGTCTCGGGCACGGCGGCTCCCGTAATGGTTGTAGAACAACAATCATTATGATCGTACAACTAATAGATGGGGTCGCCAAGGGGGCATGGCGCTGTCGACGGGCCCGATCGCGGGTCTGCCGGGTCAGTTCGCGGAGATGCGTGACTTCTTGACCTTGTTGCCGCAGGTGTTCATGGAGCACCAGCGGCGGTTGCTTCCGCGGCTGGTGTCGAGGAACAGCCCCGCACAGCCCGGGCCTTCGCAATTCTTGATGCGGCCGCGGTCGGGACCCCCGAGGATGCGGACGGCATCCGCGGCCAGGACCCCGAGGGCGTCACCGGCCGGGGTCGTCTCGGTCAGGCGCCATCCTGCGCGTTCGTGTTCCAGCACGGCCTTCGCATGTCCGGCGGCGGCGATCGTGTTCAGGGTGCGGACATCCCTGGACGCCGGCTGTCGGCCTGCGGCTGTCGCCGACCCGATCCGGTAGATCGCCTCGCGCAGTTCGACGGCGTCCCGCAGGTCGGTCGGCGATACGTCCCGGACGCGGAGCCCGTTGGCCCCCAGCCACATCTTCAGCCGTGCGGTATCGGTGAGCCGCTCCCGCGGGGCCGGGCCGGCGCGATCGCTGACGGTGGCGGTGAACCGGAAGGCCAGGACCTCGTTGTCCATCCGGAACACGCGGCGAACGTCCTCGGTCATTTCAGCCTCCGCAGTGAGCAGCAGCGCGCGGTGAACCGCTTAAGACGGTTCCGTGCGATCGTAACTCCATGGCATGCTTGAACCGCCTGAGACGGTTCGGCACGGAAGGGGTGCTCGGCGTGAGCAGCATTGCGGTCATCGGCCTGGGGGCCATGGGGAAGCCCATCGCACGCAACCTTGTGAAGGCCGGCCACGACGTCGTGGTGTGGAACCGCTCCGACGGGCCCGTGGCCGAACTGGCCGACGCGGGTGCCCGTCGAGCCGCCTCGGTGGCCGAGGCCATGCAGGCGCCGGTGGTCATCTCGGTCCTGTCCGACGACCGGGCCGTCGCGGAGACGTTCCTCGACTCCGGCGTCCTCGCTCGGACGCCGGGCGGGACCGTTCACGTCAACCTCGCCACGGTGAGCACCGGCCTGGCCCGCCGGGCCGGCGCAGCACACGCCGAGCACGGCGTCGGCTATGTCGCGGCACCGGTCTTCGGCCGCGTCCCGGTCGCCGAAGCCGGGGCACTCAACGTCCTTGCGGCCGGCGAACACGAGCTGCTCGACCGCGTGCAGCCGTTCCTCGACGTGATCGGCTCGCGGACCTGGCGCCTGGGCGACCGCCCGGAGCAGGCCAACATCGTGAAGATCACCGGGAACTACCTGATCGCCTGCGCGATCCAGTCGCTGGCCGAGGCCGTCAGCCTCGCGGAAGGCGCCGGTGTCGACTCCGGCCAGTTGGTCGAGGTGCTGACCTCGACACTCTTCCCGGGCGGCGTCTACACCGGCTACGGATCGATGATCGCCGAACGCCGGTACCAGCCGGCCGGATTCACCACCGTCCTGGGCCGCAAGGACCTCCACCTCGCGCTCGATGCGGCGACCGACCACGGCATTCCTCTCCCGATCGGTGAACTGCTGCGCGTTGTCTTCGACGAAGCCATCGCCGACGGCCGCGGGGCGGAGGACTGGGCGGTCATCGCGGAACAGCAGCCGCGGTGACACCGACGACGCACGACGCGGGCAACGCCGCGACGCCCCCGGCGCGTCCGGCCTCCTACGGCCGACGCGCCGCCGCAACTCCGAGCAACGCCATCAGATCCTTCACCGGCTGCTCCATGTCGATCGACCGGTCGTTCAGCCACTGGAGCTGGATGCCGTCCGCGACCGCGAGCATCAGCACGGCCAGCCGCTCGGGCGGGACCGGCACGCCGTCGAGGGTGCCGGCCGCCGCCAGCTCCTCGAAGACGCCGGCGAGTCGTGTGCGGAACTGCGGATAACGCTCGGCGAAGAACGCGTGCGCCGGGTGCTCGGGATCGCCGCAGGCCGCCGCCATCGACACGAACAGCTCGACGAGCCCCGGTGTCCGGGCACCCTCGCGGATGCTTTCGGTGTGCGGGTCCGGGCCGGTGTAGGCCTCCATGTGTGCGCGCCCGGCCTCGTCGCGGGCGCGCAGCACCTGGGTGAGCATGTCCTCTTTCGAGGCGAAGTAGTGCATGAGCCCGGGCAGGCTCAGGTTGCACCGGGCCGCGACCTTGCGCAGCGAGGTGCCGCGGTAGCCCTCCTCGGCGAAGACCTCCAAGGCGACCCGGAGAATCTCGCGCCGCTTGGCCTCGCCCTTCTCGTAGGGGCCGCGTTTCGCCATGGGGGTCACCTTAGCTGCGGGTTAGGCGCGGTTAGTGCCGGGTTGGCCGCGGTGGGATGCGCCGCTGCCCGGAGCCGGAGCCGGAGCCGGAGTCGGGGGTGGGGGCGGGGGCGGGGGCGGTATCCGGGCCGGAGCCGGGTCAGGGGCGGTCGGTCCGGTCGAGGCCGCGGGCCAGGCCGCCGAGCCAGTGCGCGGAGGGCTTCGGAGTCCGGGCGAACGTGTCCGGGTCGACGGCGATCAGGCCGAACGTCGGACGGAACGACCCCCACTCGTAGTTGTCCAGCGCGCTCCAATGCAGGTAGCCGTGGACGTCGGCACCGTCGCGCATCGCCGCGGCGAGGGAGGCCAGTGCCTGCGTCGTGTACGCGATCCGCCGCTCGTCGTCGTCGGTCGCGATGCCGTTCTCGGTGACCAGGATCGGCACGTCGGGGCCCACGATCTCCGCGGTGTGCCGCACCGCGTGCCCGACCGCGTCGGGGTAGAACTCCCAGCCCTTGAGTGTGCGTTCCGCGTCCTCGGGGGCGGGGAGCAGACCGTCCGGGCCGATCCGGGTGCGGGTGTAGGCCTGGACGCCGACCCAGTCGTCGCCGCGCGCGGCGTCCAGGAACACGTCCTCGCGCGGCCACGCGTAAGCGGCCGCGGCGCCCTCCGCGCCCGGCTCCGCCTGGAACACCTGGTTCGCCACCGTCCACCCGACCCGGATCTCCGGCCGCGCCGCCTTGAGCACCGCCGCCGCGGCGCGGTGCGCACGGATCAGCGCCTCCGTCGTCGCGGCGTCGGGCTCGGGCAGCGCACCCGCGGCGGGCTCTTCGTCGTCGGAGGGATGCTCCGTGCCCCCGATCTCGTCGAACCGCCCCTCCGCGAACGCCTTCGACAACCCGGCGATCAGCGCCACCATGTTGGGCTCGTTGATGGTGGCCACATAGTCGACGTCGTCGCCGAGGACTTCCAGGGCGGTCTCGGTATACCGGGCGAACAGGTCGGCCGCGTCCGGCGCCGTCCAGCCGCCGCGCGCGGCGAACCAGTACGGCGACGAGAAGTGGTGCAGCGTCACGACCGGCGTCAGGCCGCGTGCGCGGGCGCCGACGACCATCGCCCGGTAGTGCGCGATCGCCGCGCGTGAGACCCGGCCCTCCTCCGGCTCGATGCGCGCCCATTCGATACCGAACCGGTAGGCGTTGAAGCCGAGTCCGGTGAGCAGGTCCATGTCTTCCGGCCAGCGGTGGAAGCTGTCCGCCGCGTCGCCGCTGGGCGCCTCGAGGAAACCGCCGACGGCGGTGCGCTCCAGCACCCACCAGTCGCTCGACACGTTGTTGCCCTCGATCTGGTGCGCGGACGTCGAAGCGCCGAACAGGAAGCCCGGCCGCGCCCGGAATTCCTCCGGCAGCGCGTCGAGGTGGTCGGGGGGCGTGGCCATGGCGGGGCTCCTTGCGGTGGGACGGGCCGGCGCGACAAAAAGCGTTCATCGATCGGTTTTCGCGCCAGCGTACGCGACACCCGGCCCCGCGGACACCCCTCGCAGACTCAAGGGAGGTGCACAGGCGGGCGAAGACCGCGTATATCGACCAGTTGGTGCGAACTTCTGGTCCGGCGGGCGAGCGGGCGGCAGGCTGGAGCCGTGGCCTGGGCCCGGCGGGTTGCCGGGCAGGTCGTGAGCTGCCGTCCGCACCGCGTCCGAACGGAGTTCCCGTGGAAGACACCGTCCCGTCGACCGGCACCCTGGCCGTCCCGCCGCTGCCCGACTTCCTGTCCGCGGAGGTCGCCGCGGACCCTTACGCGTACTACCGCAACCTGCGCGAGCAAGCCCCGCTGCTGTGGCACGAAGCGAGCGGCACGTACCTGGTGTCCCGCCACGACGACCTGGTGCGCGTCTTACGCGACCCCGCCTTCACCACCGACCACTACGCGCAGTCGATGGAACCGGTCTACGGCCGCACGATCATCCAGATGAACGGCCACGAACACGCCGTCCGCCGCGCACTCGTCACCCCCGCCTTCAAGGGCTCGCTGTTCCAGGAGCGCTATGCCGCGGTCATCGAGCGCACCGCCCGCACCCTCATCGACGGCTTCCGGCACCGCGGATCCGTGGACGTGGTCACCGAGTTCGCCCGTGTGTTCCCGGTCGACGTCATCTGCCGCATGCTCGGCTTCGACCACGCCGACGCCCCCAAGTTCCGCACTTGGTACCGCGCCATCGTCACCTGCTTCGGCAACCTCACCGGCGACCCCGAGATCGCCGCCCTGGGCGTGCGGACCCGCGCCGAGATGACCGACTACATGGTCCCGGTCATCGAGGACCGCCGCCGCAACCCGCGCGAAGACCTGCTGTCCGACCTGTGCGTGGCGGCCGCCGACGGCGAGGCCATGGACACCGAGGACATCCGCGCCTTCACCGCCCTCCTGCTGGTCGCCGGCGGCGAGACCACCGACAAAGCCCTCGGACTGGTCTTCCGCAACCTGCTCGCCCACCCGGAGCAACTCGCCGCGGTTCGCTGCGATCCCGGCCTCGTCGGGGCGGTACTTGCCGAAACCCTGCGACTCACCCCGCCGGTCCAGGTCATCCAGCGCCTTGCATCGGAGGAGGCCAAGCTGAGCGGCGGCACCGTACCGGCGGGCAGCCTCGTCACCTGCCTGATCGCCTCGGCCAACCGCGACCCGCGCAAGTTCGCCGACCCGGAACGGTTCGACATCTTCCGCGCGGACCTCGCGGTGAAGAAGGCCTTCACTGCCGCCTCCGACCACCTGGCGTTCTCCCTGGGCCGCCACTTCTGCCTCGGCGCCGCGCTGTCGCTGGCCGAGGTCTCGACGGCCGTGCCGATGCTGCTGGCCGCGATGCCAGACATGCGGCTCGCCCCCGGAGCGGAACCGGTGGAGGAGGGGCTGTTCGTGCGCGGGCTGGATACGTTGCCGCTGGAGTTCACCGCGGCGACGTAGGCGTCGGCAATGTGCGGCAGGCCCAGGGGGCAGCCCTGCACGGCCCTGACCGACTCGAACGCCTGCGGACCGGTTGTCAGCCCAGGACCAACAGGTCGTACTCCTCGTACAGAGGTTCGGTGAGGCCCGCTTCGACCGCTTGCCACGCGGCGGCCCACCCTGCCCTGTCCTCGTCGAGGTCCAGGTATCCGGCCATGATCAATCGGCGGTAGGTCAGGTGGTCCACGTACATGCGGAAACCGGCCTCACTTGCGACCATCTGGGGGACTCGTTCCACGGCGATCCGCTGGAGGCCCGCCTCCGCGAAGGCCGCGGTGACCTGGGAGAGCTGCGGAAGGACCTGCCGTTCGATCGCCGCCGAGCGGGGATGCCACGCATGCCACGGAAGCCTGGGCAGCCGGTCCCCGAACCACGCCTTCAGCATCACGCGCCCGCCAGGCCGCAGCACTCGGGCGATCTCGCGGACCGCACGGTCCGGTTCGCGGATCTCATGCCACAACGGCCAGACGACGACCAGGTCGCACGAGTCCTGTGGAAGGGGGATCTCCGACATCCGGCCGTCGAGGTAGCTGACCGCCGGACAGGCGGCGTCCTGCTGGGCCTTCGCGCGCACCCGGTCGCAGGGCTCGACGCCGAACACGGGCCCGCCGAACACCCGTGCCAGGGACGGCGTCAGTTGGCCCCACTCCGATTCGAGGTGCACCACGGTGAGCGGGCGCGTCCCGGGCGCGTGCTGCGCGAAGACCTCCATCCACCTGTCGAGGTCCTCGTCGCAGGCCGTGCGATCGCATCCGGAACGCTCGTAGTTGCGGTCGATGTACTCCCGAAATGTCATGCGCACGAGCACCGATCATCGGCGACCGATGATCCGGCGTCCAGGTCGTCCGACGACGTGGCCCGATCCGCGGGTGAGCGCGCCCGATGCCCCGGCGCGCCTCGGGACTCGCCGTCGGGACCCGGGCTGCGGTAGGACACGCACCCCGTCCGGGAGACCCCCAAGTCATGCTCCCCGCAACGGAGTCTGCCCGTTCCCTGCTGCCTGGCTCAGCGGAACGGCCCACGTTCCGGGCTGGGGTGGGGGCGACGACGGAGCGGCGGCACGGTGCCGGGCGAGCTGGATGTCCGTCCGGGGGCGAAGCCTGTCCGAGTGCCGACGCGCGGCCGCGATCACTGCGGTGCCGGCCGCTGCGGGACGACCCCGGGTCCGGCCACGAAGGCTGTCGACGCCGCCCGCCCAAGCCCGCATCCCCCAGAAACCCAACCTGGTCAAGCATCTCGTCCCACCCGCTGCTACCTTGGCGCGACCCGCCGGCGACCTGCTTGGGAGAAGCGTGGACTTGCCTGCGGCCGGCTTGCGACGAGGGGAGACACCGATGCGCGCCCTGCGCTGCGAGGGTCCGGGCGGACTGGCGGACCTGGGCGTCCGCGACGTCCTCGACCCGGAGCCCGGCCCCGGCCAAGTCCTCCTCGACGTGCGCGCGGCCTCCGTCGACTTCGTCGACACGCTCATCGCGGACGGGCGCTACCAGCTCCGCGTCCCCGTGCCGTTCACGCCCGGCAACAACGTCGCGGGCGTGGTCACGGCGGTGGGGCCGGACTGCACCCGGTTCGCGGTAGGCGACCGGGTGCACGGCATGGCGTTCGTCGGCGCGTTCGCCGAACGCGTGCGCGTGCCCGAGGCCCAACTGCGCGCGACCCCGGACGGACTCGGCCACGACCTCGCCTGCCTCGCCGGCAGCAACTATCGAACGGCCTACGACACCCTCGTCTCCACCGCCCGCGTCCGCCCCGGCGAGAACGTCGTGATCCTCGGCGCGTCGGGCGCGGTCGGCAGTGCCGCCATCGCCCTCGGCAAGGCGTTCGGCGCGCGGGTGATCGCGTGCGCGTCGAGTCCGGAGAAGCTGGAGTTCTGCCGTACGGCGGGGGCGGACGAGGTCGTGCCGTACACCGAACCGGACTTCAAGGACCGCCTCAAAGCGGCCTGCGGCGAACGCGGGGCGGACGTCGTCCTCGACACCGTCGGCGGCGACTACGCGGAACCCGCCCTGCGCGCCACCGGCTACGGCGGCCGCTACGTCGTCATCGGCTTCGCCGCCGGGGAGGTGCCCCGGGTGCCCCTCAACCTCGTCCTCCTCAAAGGCTCGACGATCCTCGGCTACGAGATCGGCGCGTTCCAACGCCACCACCCCGCCGAAGCCGAAACCAACCGCGAAGCCCTGGAAGCCATGCTGACGGACGGCCGCCTCAAGCCGCCGATCACGGGGCGCTACACGCTGGAGTCGGCGGCGGAGGCCATGCGGACCGTCGCGGGGCGGGAAAAGTACGGCGTGACGATTATCGAGGTGACGTAGGGGAGCGGCCGACGGAGGCGGCGCGTCATCGCATACGCCGCTCCACCTTCCCCACCCACCGCACTTCACCGTCCTCCAGCACCTCGGTCGCCGACAGCCCCGCCGCTTCCGCGACGGCCGCCGACGCCCGGTGCTCCGGATGAATGTGCGCGACCACCGCCCGAATTCCCAGGTCGCCGAGTCGGCCGACCAGCCCCACCGCCGCTTCGCGGGCAATACCGCGTCCCTGCCACGGTGTGCCGATGACCCAGGCCAGCTCGGCGGTCAGCGACCGACCGTCGACCGTCGCCTGCACAAACCCGGTCGCGCACCCCTCGTCCCGCAACCGGACGATCCAGTTCAACCAGCTGATCCCGGGGTCGGGAGATCCCGCAGCGAGCCGCCGGTAGCGGACACCCAGCTCCTCCGGACTCTCCGGCGTTCCTCCGATGTAGGCATGCAACGCGGGATCCGCCAACACCACGGCCATGACGTCGGCGTCATCCACACTCAAGGGCGTCAGGTCGAGGCGCGGAGTACGGATGACCTCCGCCGCGAAACGCGCCGGCTCGTGCGATGTCACGCGGTCTCCTCCCTCAATCGTCCGGCTCGGCGTCCACCAGCCCCAACCGCCGCACGCCGGCGGGCGACAGGACGGCCGCCTGCATCCGCCACCATCCCATCCGCCGCCATCCCATCCGCACCACGGCGATCGCCGACGGCACCGGTGTCACGGGCAGGGTTTCGTGTCCCTCCGCCCAGTTCCGCATCAGCCTTGCGGTGGTGGCGATCGACCTGACGACCATGGTGACGGGCAACTGCGGCTCCGTGACCGACCAGGTGTGCCACGGCGCACATCCTTGCGGCGTGGCCGGCACGCCGAACCCCGCTCGCCGAGCCGCGGCCCGACGCGACCACGCGGCGGGCCGATCGCTCGATCTCGCGCAGATACGCATCATCGGCGGGCCAGGTGCCCCGCACCGCTGTTGTTGGTGAACTCTTCGCCGGGACTTTCGCATGTCCCCAACGCGGAACGCATGCGGATATTGTCCCGGCGACGAGCCCCCGCGAGTGCGGCCTACAGCCGCGCCCCGCCTGTGGCGTCGATGACCCGCCCCGTCACCCACCGTGCGTCGTCCGAGGCCAGGAACGCCACGATGTCGGCGATGTCCTCCGGCTGTCCGACACGGCCGAGGGCGGCCATCGATGCCGCGTGGGCCTGCGCTTCCGGGTTGCCGCGGAGCCACGCGGCGTTGACGTCGGTGTCGACGATGCCGGGGGCGACCCCGTTCACGGTGATGCCGCGCGGGCCGAGTTCCTGGGCGAGGTTGAGGGTGAAGGTGTCCAACGCGCCCTTGGTGGCGCCGTAGGCGATGATCTCGGGCATCGCCAACCGGGCCGCGCCGCTGGAGACGTTGACGATCCGACCGCCGTCGCGCAGCCGGGGGAGCGCCTGCTGCACGATGAAGAACGGTGCGCGGACGTTCACCGCGAACACCTCGTCGAACCCCTCCTCGGTCAGCGCCGCCAAGGGCGCGCTCCGTCCGATGCCCGCGTTGTTGACGACGATGTCGACCGCGCCGCTGTCCGTGTACGGACGACTGGCCTCGTCGAACGCCTCCCACAGCCGCACCGCGTCGCCGTGCCGGCCCAGCTCCGCGTGGACGGCGAACGCTTGCCCGCCGTCCTTCGTGATCCGTTCGACGGTGTCGGCGGCCGCGGCCTCGTCGCGTCCGTAGGCAACGGCGACCGTGGCGCCATCGCGCGCGAGGCGCTCGGATATCGCCTTGCCGATGCCGCGGCTGCCGCCGGTGACGAGGGCGAGCTTGCCATGCAGTGCCTGAAGTGCGTTCGCAGACATGGGGGATCTCCCGGTCATCATTTCTTGAGTGATGATTCAAGAAAACCGTAGCACGGGTTCTTGAGTGATCGCTCTAGAATGGGGGCGAGGATCGGCGGCAGGCAGGAAGGCGCACACATGACGGGAACCGGAGCGAAGCGTGGGCGGCCCCCGGCGTTCGATCGTGCGGCCGTGCTCGACGCCGCAACGAGGCTGTTCTGGGAACGCGGCTACGAGGCCACCTCGATCTGCGACCTGACCCGCGCCATGGGCATCAAGCCCGGCAGCCTCTACGCCGCGTTCGGCGACAAGAAAGCCCTCTTCAAGGAAGCCGTGCAGGCCTACGGCAGCTCACCCGTCGGCGCGTTCATGGCCGCGGCCCTCGACGAAGAACGAACCGCCCGCGGCGCCATGGCCCGAATCCTCCGCGAGGCCGCGGCCGCCTACCCCGATCCCGCCCACCCGGCCGGCTGCCTCACCATCAGTGCGGCCGTCAACGTCACGGAAGCCGACGACGAGATCGCCGCCTACCTCCGCGACCTCCGCAACGCCAACCTCGGCCACTTCACCGCCCGCTTCACGGAAGCCCAACGCGCGGGCGAACTCTCGAAGGACGCCGAACCGGCCGCACTGGCGGCCTACTTCGCTGCAGTGATCCAGGGCATGTCCCAACGAGCCCGCGACGGCGCAACAGCAGACGAACTCCGTGCGACGGCGGCACTGGCGCTGGCAGCTTGGCCGACGTGAGAAGCGGCATGTGCCGAGCACGCGCACCATGCCCGCCGCCTCCCCGCCCGCCCCGACCACGTGGTGCGGCAGGCGCTCGATCTCGCGCAGCTACGCATCATCGGCGGGCTCGACGCCCCGCACCGAGGCAGTCGAACTCATCGCCGGGACTCTCGCGTGCCGCAGACATGGACCGCATGCGGATATCGGCCCGGGACGAGCCCCGCGAGCCTCGCCTGCAACCCCGGTCGGACCGCGCGCGTCATCCGGCGTCAAGAAGCCCGCGATGTCCTCCCGTATCCGACACGGCGGAGCGCTGCCATCGATGCCGCGTGCGCAGGCTGTCACCGCCACATGGCGGCAAGGCGACCGCGGAACCGCTGCTGGTTCGGCGGTTGCCTCCAGCCTGATCGGTTCGGCTCCGTCAAGGCGATCGGGGATGGCGTCCCGCTGAGTGGTGTAGCTGATGTTGGCGGGGATGCGCGCCGGTCGTGTGCCGGTGTGTGCGCCGTCTGCCGGTGGACGCGCCCTTGAAAACGGGGCGGGCCACCGTGCAACTCTCCG
>NZ_BAABHS010000037.1:0-74878 GCF_039542225.1 Yinghuangia aomiensis
GTCCGCGTGGCTCAGCGAGTCCTCGCACTGACCGCCGCGGTGTGGCACAACTTCCACACCGGCCAGGCGGTCAGCCGCTCACTGACCGCCTACGACCACTGAACGTGTTCGGAAAGACTCGTCTAGGCGGCCGCACCGATCCGGATCGCGGCAGTCCCCGCGCCTCCGAGCCGCGCAGAACGACACACCACGCTGCACCTTCACTCGAACAGGGCATGCCCAACCCGGCCAACCACCCGGCAGGATGACTTCATGCTCCGCTCCCCCACTCCCTTCCCCCCGTTGGACGCTCCCGCCCTCACCCCCGATGCCCGTGCCGCGCGGGCCGCCGACGGGCGGGCGCTCGGATCGGCATTGGCCTCGCGCGGGGTCGACTCGGTCGTTGTCGGGTGGGTGGACAATGCCGGACTGGCGCGCGTCAAGGCCTTCCCGGTGCGGCAGTTGGAGAAAGTCGCCGCGTGGGGTGTGGGTGCCGCTCCGTGCTTCGACGTGTTCCTCGTCGACGACGGCATGGCCTACGGCGCGGACGTCCCCGGCCCCACCGGCGACCTCCGGCTGCTGCCCGACCTGGAGCGGCTCGTCGCCCTGACCGCGCAGCCCGGCTGGGCGTGGGCGCCCGCCGACCGGTGGACGCAGGACGGCACGCCCCACCCCGGCTGCCAGCGCCGGTTCGCCCGCCGCATGACCGAGGCCGCCGCCGCACAGGGCTTCACGCTACGGGCCGGGTTCGAGACCGAGTGGGTGGTGGCGACCGGCGACACCGGACTCCGCTTCCCCACCGCCGGTCCCGCTTATGGAATGCAGCGCCTGGTCGACCTGTCCGACTACCTGCGCGACGTGATGAACGCGCTCGACACACAAGGCCTCGACGTCCTGCAGATCCATCCCGAGTACGCCCCAGGCCAGTTCGAGGTCTCCGTCGCCGCCGCCGACCCGGTCGGGGCGGCCGACGCGGCGGTGCTCGTACGGCACACCATCCGCGCGGTCTCGGCCCGCCACGGGCTGCGGCCGTCGTTCGCCCCGGTGGTGACCCCGGGCGTGGTCGGCAACGGCGGCCACCTGCACGTCAGTCTCTGGCGGGACGGGACGAACGTCATGCAGGGCGGCCCCGGCCCGCACGGCCTCACCCGCGACGGCGAAGCGTTCCTCGCCGGGGTGCTCGACGCGCTGCCGGCGCTGCTCGCGCTCGGCACGCCGTCCGCGGGCAGCTACCTGCGGCTCGTCCCGTCGCACTGGGCGGGCGCGTTCCGCTGCTGGGGGCGGGAGAACCGGGAGGCCGCGGTACGGCTGGTCACCGGCAGCCGCGGCGAGACCGGGCACGCGGCCAACGCCGAGGTGAAGTGCTTCGACGGTGCGGCGAACCCGTACCTCGCGGTCGGCGGGGTGGTTGCCGCCGGGCTCGACGGGATCGCCCGCGGTCTGACGCTGCCCGCCGAGGTCACCGCCGACCCGGCGGACACCGGGGCGGAGCGGCTGCCCGCGTCGCTGATGGACGCGGCGACCGCGTTCGACCGTTCCGCGCTGCTCGCCGCCGCGCTCGGGCCCGACCTGCACGCGGCGGTCGCGGCGGTCCGCCGGGCCGAGGCGGCGCTGTTCGCCACCGCGACGCCGGACGAGATCGCCGACGCGACGCGGTGGCGGTACTGACCCGGACCTGATCCGGACCTGATCCGGAGACGACTCGGGCCTTTGCCGACGCCCCGACTCGGCAGCCACTCAGTCCCGGTTCGGCCGGAGCGTCCACACGACCGTCATCCCCGCGGTCGGGGTGCCGTCCTCGGTGCGGATCTCCACGGTGATCGGGAACTCCGGGCGCTCGCCCTTGTCGAGTTCGGCGACCACGTCGTCGATGGCACGCCCGAGGCGGGCTTCGGCGACGAGCGGGCCCATGGCGATCTTGCGGTACTGCATGTCGGCGTGCACCGGCAGCGGCACCGAGCGGCCGAGCTGGTCGCCGAACGCGGCGATCACGACCGCGCCGGTGGCGGACTCGCCGAGGGTGAACATCGCGCCGGCGTGCGGGCCGCCCACGTGGTTGCGGTGCTCGGGCTCGTCGGGCAGCCGCAGCACGGCGTGCTCGCGGTCCAGCTCGACGAACTCGAGGCCGAGGGTGCGGACGAAGGGCACGGACTGGCGCAGTGCGTCGCCGACGAAGGAGAAGTCGTTGGTCACCCCGGCATGCTACCCGCAAGTAACTTTCGGGGGAAGGACACGCCCCGGCGCGCCCGCAGCCGACCCCGGGCGCACCCCGCACACTCCGCACACCGCAGCCGGACCCGCCGTCACCCCGCGCTCCGCACCCTCACCCCGCGTTCCGCGCTCTCACCCCCATCGGCACCGGCCACCGGAATACCCGCCCCACGCGCCCCGGCAGCTCGTCCGCCGCGGCAGCCTGGGCGTATACCGTCGCTTCCTCGTACGCCCGGCCACCCTCCCCCGCGAGCCGCCGCCGACGCAGGTAGCCCGCGGACTCCAGCTCCACGAGGTAGCCCTCGATGGTCGCCTCCGACTCCCCGGGCCGGGCCGCGAACCGGGCGAGGTCCGGCTTCGCGGCCTCGGGCAGGAGCAGCAGATGGACGGCGAGGCCGCGGGCCGCGGCACTCAGCCGGGCGTCTTTCATGAGGGCGTCGTTGACCCCGAGGCCGCCGGCTCCGTCGCCGCCCCAGATCTTGCGCATGGTCGTGCTCCCCACGCTGGTAGTGCCGCCAACCGCCGCCTCCGACACGACGGTTGCCCCGTTCGTCCAGTGTCCGTCGCGGTCCGGCCGTCCGGGCCACGCGACGGTCTTCTTGCCGCAAAAGGGTGAAGGAGACTTCGTAAAGGTCTGGTGAGGATGCGACATTTACGGAGGAATCCCCGGCAGATCGCGGGCCGGGCGCCGTCGGCCGTCACCCGGCATCCACAGCACCCTCGTCATCCAGCGGCCTCCAGCCCAGCTCCCGCCCGTCCCGCCGGACGCGGCCGAAGACGACGTCGGCGAAGTGCAGGCCGAAGCCGATCGTGTCGGGCTCCGCCAACTCGGCGACGAGGCGGTGGCGGTGCGCGGCGGCGCGGACCGGGTCGTGGTCGTAGACGCACGACCAGTCGGGGTGCGCCACCTGCACGGGCGAGTGCAGGGAGTCGCCGAAGGCGATCAGCCGCCTGCCGCCTCCCGTGATGACGAACTCGGCGTGTCCGGCGGTGTGTCCGGCGGCGATGCGGACCCGCACGCCGGGAAAGATCTCCTCGTAGTCGGCCACGGTGCGGACGCGTGGTGCGAGGGCCTCGATGCTCGCGTCGCGAACGCCTCCGCCCGCGGCATCGGCATATGGGGCCCACTCGGGCTCGGCCACGAGGTACTCGGCCTGGGCGAGCAGGGGCCGGTCGCCGCCCGGCTCGGGGTGCGTGGCCCAGCCGAGGTGGTCGGGGTGCAGGTGGCTGAAGGCCACGGCCTCGATCCGGTCCGGCGTGCGGCCGAGTGCGGCGAGGTTGGCGGGCAGCGTGCCGCCGCGCATGGCCCCGTTCGGTGTCGCCGGATCGGCGGGCAGGTCGTACGGGCCGAACCCCGCGTCGATCAGCAGGGCGCGGCCGCCGTGCTCCACGAGGAGGCCGCCGACGCTCGCGACCATGTGGCCTGAATCGTCGAGGTATTCGGGGTGGGCCGCCCAGAACTCGTCGGTGCTGTCCGGCAGCCAGGCGCGCGGCCGGCCCTGGATCGCGCCGTCCGGGACGAAGGTCACCTTCGTGTCGCCGAGTTGCACCGAGGCGACGCCTGACGGGCGGCGCAGCCGCTCGCCCCGGTGCGTCAGGCCGTTGTCGTCGGTCACGGTGTTCGCCATGGTCGTGCTCCTGTTCCGTCAGGGGATGCGGGCGGTTGCCGCCGGGCGCTGCCTCGGCGGTGGCACCACCATATGCATCAAGCTAGAACTATTCAAGCTGCACTTATTCTTGCTTGATGGACTTGCTAGGCTGGGCGCATGACGACACCCCCGCAGGCGCAGGCGATCGCCGAGCGCGAGCTGTGCGGCCTGGTCAACGGGCTGGCCGCGCAGATCTCCGACCACGTACGCCGACGTGCGGTCACGCTCGGCCTCACCGCGGCCCAGGCGACCGCGCTGCGCGAGCTGACCGGTCCGATGACCACCCGGGACCTCGCCGAACGCATGAGCTGCGAGCCGTCCAACGCCACGTTCGTCATCGACAAACTCGAGAAGCAGGGCCTGGTCGAACGGCACCCCCACCCGACCGACCGGCGTGCCAAGCTCCTCGTCCTCACCGACGACGGCGTGGCCCTGCGCGAACGGCTTCTGGGACTCCTCACCCAGGAGTCGCCGCTGGCCGGCCTCACCGCCGAGCAGCAGCGCACCCTCCAGGAACTGCTGGAGAAAACCGTCGCCCGGCCCTGAGGCGGCTCAGGCACCCCGCGCACCGGCCCGGCCGCCCGGGTGGTGGGATGGCTCCATGCGCCCCACTCCGCACGAACTGCTCTCGGAAGCCTGGCGGTCGCTCGGCGGCGACCCCGCCCTGACCGCCTCGGCCGCGTTCACCGGACGCCCCGACACGCTTCCCGCCCGCCTCCCGGTCACCGAGTTCGCCCAGGCGGTCGCCGCCGCGGCGGGCCTGGCCGGTGCCGAACTGGCCGCGGCCCGCGCCGGATCACACCCGGACCTGGCCGCGGTCACCGTGGACAGCGAGGCCGCCGCGATCGCCTTCACCAGCGAGCGCCACCTGCGGCTGGACGGCAACCCGGTCGGCGGCATGGACCCGCTGTCGAAGTTCTTCGCCTGCGCGGACGGCGTGGTGCGCCTGCACGCGAACTACCCGCACCACCGCGCCGCACTGTTCGCCGCCCTGGGCATCGAGGACGAGCCGGTCGACCCGGAGGAAGCCGTCGCCGAGCGCCTCGTCATGCTGCCCGTCGCGGACGTCGAGGAGCGGGTCCGCGAGCACGGCGGGTTGGCCTTCGCGGCACGTACGCTCGACGCGTGGCGGGCGCACCCGCACGGCGCCGGGCTCGCCGACCTGCTCCCGGTGGCGATGCGACGGACCGGCGCGGAGACTCCGCGCCGTCTCGGGCCGACGCCTTCGGACGGTCCGCTGCTGCCCGCCGCCGGGGTCCGCGTGCTGGACTTCACGCGGGTGATCGCCGGCCCGGTCGGCACCCGGACGCTGGCCCTGCTCGGCGCGGACGTCCTGCGCGTCGACTCCCCGGACCTGCCCGAACTGCCGGGCCAGCACCTCGACACGGGCCTCGGCAAACGCTCGGCCCTGCTCGACCTGCGGAGCCCCGACGGCCTGGCCCGCCTCGACGAACTCCTCGCCGACGCCGACGTCGTGGTCTCCGGCTACCGTCCCGGAGCACTCACCCGATTCGGCCTGGACCCGGACGCGCTGCTCGCCCGCCACCCCGGCCTGGTCGTCGCCACCCTGTCGGCGTGGGGCCCGGGCCCGTGGTCGGAGTACCGCGGCTTCGACAGCCTGGTCCAGGCCCCGACGGGCATCGCCGCGATCGAAGCGGACGGCGACCTGCGCCCGGCCGCGCTCCCCGCCCAAGCCCTCGACCACGGCACGGGCTACCTGCTCGCCGCCGGCGTCCTGCGCGCGCTGACCGAACGCCAGCACGACGGCCGCGGGACGCACCTTGAGCTTGCGCTCGCCCGGACGGCAGCGTGGCTGGTCCGGCATTTCGACCCGGACGAACACCTGCCGGCGTTCCCGCGGCGGGTGCGCTCGGCGGGCCACCTGAGCCAGGCAACGATGGCGGGCGCCCGACTGGACTACGCCCTGCCGCCGTTCCACCTTGAGGGCGGGCCGACGGACTGGGCTGCGGGGCCGGTCGGCTGGGGGAGCAGTCCGGCAGTTTGGCAGTGAGCCGCGCGGTGGGGGCTCAGCCATAGGGCCCCCTCCCCACGCTGGAGTCCCCCTCCCCCGCCTCCACCGCCGTCGCCAACCCCGCCGACGACGACGGAGTCAACAACGCAAGCAAAGCAGCCCGTTCACTGCCACCAAATCCGCAAGCGCCATACCTGTGGACGGCCCGCCCGCCTACCGGTCCCGACGTCCGCACCCGCTACCTCACCCGCCGCCCCCCAGCACGTGCGCTCCCTCGTCCACACACCCCAGCACCGCCACCAACGTCCGCTCCAGGAACTCCGCCAGTCCCGCCCGGTCGCTGTCCGGCTGTTGCCAGGCCACCACCGACTCCTCCGCGAAGACGACCCACGCGCGCGCTGCGGTGCGCAGCAGCGGGGTGTCGGCCAGGCCGAGTTCGACGCAACCCGCGGTGACGCGGTCGGCCTGGGTACGCCGAGCCCCTTCCACCAGGTCGCGCACGGTCTCGTCGGCGCTGGCCGCGCCGCGGACCAAGGAGACGTACGTGGCCCGGTGGTCGAGGACGTAGTCGACGAAGGCCCCCAGCACCGCGTGCAGCCGGGCCAGTGGTTCGAGTGCCGGGTCGGGTGCCGTGCGCGCCAGGAAGTCCTCGCATGCGGCTTCCACCACGGCCCGGTGGAAGCCTTGCTTGGACTTGAAGTAATGGAACATCAAGCCCCGCGAGATGCCCGCTTTCTCCGCCAGGTCGTCGATCGACAATTCGTCGAGCGTGCGGGTGCCGAGGAGGTCGCGGCCGAGGAGGAGGAGCTGGGCGCGGCGCTGATCGGGGGTCAGGCGGGTGCGGCGCGGAGACGGCATGGCGGACAGTGTACGGACTTGGCGCCGAAACTATTGACTACTGTTCAGTAATGTTCCTAGGGTCGTCCCAGCCCCACCCCACCACCCCGAGGCAGGCCCCCGCGGGCCGACACCGCGCCGGAGACGACCGTGCCCCCTCCCCGAACATCAGAGCCCCCCACGCCGCAGGTCCAGGACGACCCGACCGACGCACGCCGGGACGATCCCGTCCCGCACGTCCGCGTAGCCGTCATCGGCAGCGGCTTCTCCGGCCTCGGCGCCGGCGCCCGGCTGCTGAAGTACGGCGTCGACGACTTCGTCATCCTCGAACGCGGCGACGACGTCGGCGGCACGTGGCGCGACAACACCTACCCGGGCGCGGCGTGCGACGTCCCGTCGAACCTCTACTCGTTCTCCTTCGCGCCGAACCCGACCTGGACGAGGTCGTTCTCCCCGCAGCCCGAGATCTGGGAGTACCTGCGCCGCTGCGCCCGCGAGTTCGGGCTGATGCCGCACCTCCGCTTCCGACACGAAGTGCGGCACGCGCGCTGGAACGACGCCGCGGCGCACTGGGAGATCGAGACCTCCCACGGACCGCTGACGGCCAACGCCCTCATCGCCGGCGGCGGGCCCCTCGCCGACCCCGCCTACCCGGACATCAAGGGCCTCACCACCGAGTTCCGCGGCGAGCTGTTCCACTCGTCGCACTGGAACCACGGCTTCGACCTGCGCGGCAAGCGCGTCGCGGTGATCGGCACGGGGGCGTCCGCGATCCAGTTCGTGCCGCAGATCCAGCCGGAGGTCGGGCAGCTCGACCTGTACCAGCGGACGCCGCCGTGGATCATGCCGCGGACCGACCGCCCGCTCACGCCGCTGGAGCGCGGCGTCTACCGGGCCGCGCCGCCCGTGCAGAAGGCCGTGCGGCTGGGGCTGTTCTGGGGCCGCGAGACGTTCTGGCTGAGCTTCAACGGCAAGCACCCCAAGCTGGTCGAACGTGTCGAGGCCATCGCCCGCCTGCACCTCAAGCGCGGCGTGCCGGACCCGGAGCTGCGGGCCAAGGTCACGCCCGACTTCACGATCGGCTGCAAGCGCATCCTGCTGTCCAACGACTACTATCCGGCGCTCGCCAAGCCGAACGTGGACGTCGTCACGGACGGTATCGCCGAAGTGCGCGCGCACTCGATCGTCACGACCGACGGCGTCGAACGGCCGTGCGATGCGATCATCCTCGGCACCGGCTTCGAGGCGACCGACATGCCGATGTCGCACGCCATCACCGGCCGCGACGGGGTCCTGCTCGCGGACGCGTGGAAGGACGGCATGGCCGCACACCAGGCCGCCATGGTCGCGGGCTTCCCGAACCTGTTCTTCGTCATCGGCCCCAATTCCGGGCTCGGGCACACCTCCATGACGCTGGTCATCGAGGCGCAGATCCGCTACGCGGTGGACGCGATCGTGCAGATGGACCGCAACGACATCGCCGACGTCGAGGTGACGCGCGCCGCCCAGGACGCGTACAACGCGCGGCTGCAGGACAAAATGTCCGGCACGGTGTGGACGACGGGCGGCTGCGTCAGCTGGTACCTGGATCGGCGCACCGGCAAGAACACCACGCTGTGGCCGGACTTCGTGTGGAAGTTCATGCGCATGAACCGCAGGTTCTCGCCCGCCGGACACCGGGCGCGGACCTGGGACCAGCTGCCCGAACCGGCCGCTGCCCGACGCTGACCCGGAAGAGCCGAACCTAGGAGCCGAAAGTGCAGGACTTCGCCGGACGAGTCGCCGCGATCACCGGGGCGGGATCGGGCATCGGACGCGCCCTCGCGTACGAACTCTCCCGCTACGGAGCCCGGTTGGCACTGTCCGACATCAACGAGGCAGCCGTGGCGGAGACCGCCGCGCACGCGCTGAAGCTCGGGGCGAGCGAGACCACGGCGACCCGGCTCGACGTCGCCGACCGGCACGCGGTGCAGGCGTGGGCGGACGAGACCGCCGCCCACTTCGGCACCGTCAACCTCGTCTTCAACAACGCGGGCGTCGCCCTCACCGCTTCCGTCGAGGAGATGGAGTGGGAGGACTTCGAATGGCTGATGGGCATCAACTTCTGGGGCGTGGCCTACGGCACGAAGGCCTTCCTGCCGCACCTGCGGCGCGCCCGCGAGGCCCACCTGGTCAACATTTCCAGCGTGTTCGGGCTGATGGGCATCCCGACGCAGAGCGCGTATTGCGCGGCGAAGTACGCGGTCCGCGGCTTCACCGAATCGCTGCGCCAGGAAATGGCCCTGTCGAAGAGCGGCGTGCGCGTCACCACCGTGCACCCGGGCGGCATCAAGACGAACATCGCCCGCAGCGCCCGCGTCGCGAAGGGTCTGCCGCAGGGCGAGATCGCCGACCACTTCGACAAGAAGCTCGCCACCACGTCGCCGGAGCGCGCCGCGCGGATCATCCTGCGCGGGGTCCGGCACAACCGCTCCCGGGTCTTCGTCGGCCCGGACGCCACCGCGATCGACCTCGGCCAGCGCGTCCTCGGCGCCGGGCTCGAGCCGCTGGTACGCCTGTTCGCGGGCCGCTCGCTCCCGGTCGCACCCGCCGCACCCGCCGCGCCGGCCGCGGCCAAGCAGCCCCCGGCCGCACCTTCCGCCACCTGACCGACGTCTCCCGCACGAGGAGCCCCATGAGCGAGATATCCGCGACGGCCGAACCGGCGGAGGAACCGCGGGACGCGGCACCGCCGCCGGACACGAGGAACGCCGGGCCGGAGGCGGTGGTACAGGAGCCGGCCGCCCCGGCCGTACGCCCGACCGCGAAGGCCGCCCGCAAGCCGCGCACCCCCAAAGCCCGGCCCGTCCCGAAGCGCGCCGTCGGCGGCTCGGCGACGGTGGCGCCGGACGACTCCGGCGACCCGGCACCGGCGAGCGGCACCGCGGAACCGGCTGCGGCGCGAAGCGTCCCGTCGGCCCGATCCGGCCCCGTCCCCTCCCCCCGCCCGGTCCTCCCCGCGCGCCGTCTCCACACCGTCCTCCTCCGCGACGGCGCCGCCCTGCACGTCGTCGAGTACGGGCCCGCCGACGCCGGCCTCACCGTCGTGCTCGCGCACGGCTGGACGCTGACGCACGGTTCCTGGGCGGTGCCCGCGCAGGCGCTGGCCGATGCCGGAGTACGGGTGGTGACCTACGACCAGCGCGGCCACGGGCGTTCCACGGCGGGCCTGGAGCGGCCGTTCTCGATCGACCGGCTCGGCGAGGACCTCGCGGAGTTGATCGAGGCGACGGTGCCGACCGGGCCGATCGTGCTCGGCGGGCATTCCATGGGCGGCATGACGATCATGGCGCTCGCGGCCGCCCGCCCCGAGCTGTTCGAGGCCGGGGACCGGGTGCGCGGCGTCCTGCTGTGCGCCACCTCGGCGGGCGACCTCGTCCCGGTGGCGCCGCATTTCCGGTGGGGCGCCCGGCTGCGCAGCCGGGCGCTGCTGCGGTTCTTCGCGTTGGGCGAGCAGCGTCCGCAGGTGTTCGCGCGGGGCCGGAAGCTGCTGCCGGGTCCGCAGACGAAGGCGCATGTGCGGGCGACGCGGCGCGGGTTGTTCGGGAAGAACGCGGACGACGCGGTGGTGCAGTCGTGTGCGTGGATGGTCTACAACACGTCGGTCGAGGCGCTGTGCGGGTACTTCCCCGCACTGGCGGCGCACGACAAGGCGGGCAGGCTCGGTGCGTTGGCGTCGGTCCCGGTGCGGATCGTGGTCGGGGAGCGCGACAAGCTGACGCCGGTCGGGCACAGCAAGCGGCTCGCGGCGGAGTTGGCGCACGCCGAACTGGACATCGAACCCGGCTGCGGGCACATGGTGCTGACGGAGCGTCCGGAGACGGTCGCGGCACCGCTGCGGGACCTGTGCCGGGCCGCGGCCGGGCCCAGGCCCCCCGCACCGGCGCCGGAGCCCGCGCCGGCCGGGTGAGGAAACGCGCGGGTGTGCCGCCGGCCGGGGCGGCGGCGCACCCGTGCCTGCCTCAGTCGACGCGCCACCCGGAGATCGACGGCCAGCGGACGGTGAGGACGACGGATTCCTCCTCGGCGACCCACGAGTGGTCGACGCCTTTGCCCCACACCACATAGTCGCCTTGGCGGCTCAGCACCACGGTGCGGTCCGGGAGTTCGATGCGGAAGCGGCCGCTGATCAGGACGAGCAGCGCGGTGCGGACTTCGCCGGTGGCCCATTGCGCGCGCCGGTCGCCCGGCGGGTGGGTGCCCCATTTGATCTCGACGTCGCTGCTGTGCCGCGGGTCGCCGGGGTCTTTGAAGTGGCCCAAGAGCCAGCCGCGGTCGAGGGGGGCGTCGTGCCCCGCGTTGCCCACGTACACCGTGTCGTCGTTCATGGCCGCCTATCCGCGTGCGCGCCGCGCCCGCGGCCGGTTCCCGCGCCGATGATATTGCGGGCGGAGTGTGCCCCGATGCGGTAGGCAGGGGTGTCATGAAGACCACCACACTGGGTGCAGCGGGTCCCGAGGTCGGCGTGATCGGGCTGGGCTGCATGGGGATGACACACGCGTACGATCCGGACGGACGGGACGATGCGACGTCGGTGGCGGTGCTGCACCGGGCGGTCGAGCTGGGTGTGACGCTGATCGACACGGCGGACGTGTACGGGCCGTACACCAACGAGGAACTCGTCGGCCGCGGCCTGGAGGGCCTGCGGGACCGCGTGGTGCTGGCCACCAAGGTCGGCTTGGAGCTGGGGCCGCAGGGCCTGACGTCGAGCATGTCGGGGATGAAGCTGAACGGGCGGCCGGAGCACGTCCGGCGGTCGATCGACGAGAGCCTGCGGCGGCTGCGCACCGACCACGTCGACCTGTACCAGCTGCACCGGGTCGACACGAAGGTGCCGATCGAGGAGACGTGGGGCGCGCTGGCGGAGGCCGTGCAGGCGGGCAAGGCGCGGGCGATCGGCCTGTCGGAGGTGACGGTCGAGCAGATCGAACGGGCGCAGGCGGTGCATCCGGTGGCGTCGGTGCAGTCCGAGCTGTCGCTGTGGACGCGGGACGCGCTGGCGGATGTGGTGCCGTACTGCGAGGCGCACGGCATCGCGTTCCTGCCGTTCTCGCCGCTCGGCCGCGGGTTCCTGACCGGCACGATGGCGAGCGTGGACGATCTTCCGGCGGGCGACTGGCGGCGGACGATGCCGCGGTTCCAGGCCGAGACGATCGCCGCGAACCAGGCGATCGTGGCGGCGGTGCGGGCGATCGCCGACCGGGCGGGCGCGACGCCCGCGCAGGTCGCGCTCGCGTGGGTGCGGGCGCAGGGCGCGTACGTGATCCCGATCCCCGGCACGAAGACGCCGAAGTACCTGGTCGACAACGCCGCGGCGGGAGACCTCACGCTGAGTGACGAAGATCTGGCGGAGCTGGACGCGCTCCCGGCCCCGGAGGGCACCCGCTACTGAGCCCGTTTCCGCAGGTCGGAGGCCCACACAAGGCACCGCTCCGAGGCGGGGAATAACCCCGTGGCCGACTCCCTTGTAGCCGATGGTTTACGATTCAACCATTAGCCAGGAGAGGGAGTCGGCCATGAGCGGCATGCAGTTCGGGATCTTCAGCGTCGGCGACGTCACGCCGGACCCGACCACCGGACGTACGCCGACCGAGCACGAGCGCATCAAGGCGATGGTCGCGATCGCACTGAAAGCGGAAGAGGTCGGGCTGGACGTGTTCGCGACCGGCGAGCACCACAACCCGCCGTTCGTGCCGTCGTCGCCGACGACCATGCTCGGCTGGATCGCGGCGCGCACGTCGAAGCTGCTGCTGTCCACGTCCACGACGCTGATCACCACGAACGACCCGGTGAAGATCGCCGAGGACTTCGCGATGCTCCAGCACCTCGCGGACGGCCGCGTCGACCTGATGCTCGGCCGCGGCAACACCGGCCCGGTGTACCCGTGGTTCGGTCAGGACATCCGCATGGGCATCCCGCTGGCGATCGAGAACTATGCGCTGCTGCACCAGCTGTGGCGCGAGGAGAACGTCGACTGGCAGGGCCGCTTCCGCAGCCCGCTCCAGGCGTTCACCTCGACCCCGCGGCCGCTGGACGACACCCCGCCGTTCGTGTGGCACGGCTCGATCCGCTCGCCGGAGATCGCCGAGCAGGCCGCCTACTACGGGGACGGGTTCTTCGCGAACAACATCTTCTGGCCGAAGGAGCACTTCCAGCGGCTGATCGAGCTGTACCGCACCCGCTACGCGCACTACGGGCACGGCACGGCCGAGCAGGCGATCGTGGGGCTCGGCGGGCAGGTGTTCCTGCGCAAGAACTCGCAGGACGCGGTGCGCGAGTTCCGCCCGTACTTCGACAACGCGCCGGTGTACGGGCACGGCCCGTCGCTCGAGGAGTTCACCGAGGAGACCCCGCTGACCGTCGGCAGCCCGCAGGAGGTCGTCGACAAGACGCTGGGCTTCCGCGAGACCTTCGGCGACTACCAGCGCCAGCTGTTCCTCGTCGACCACGCGGGACTGCCGCTCAAGACCGTGCTGGAGCAGCTCGACCTGCTCGGCGAGGAGGTCATACCGGTGCTGCGCGAGGAGTTCGCGAAGGGCCGCCCGGCGGACGTGCCGGACGCCCCGACGCACGCCGCGCGCGTCGCCGACGGCCCCGCCGCTCGGACCGGGACCGCGACCGAGACCGTGGAGGTGACCGCATGACCCGCATCGTCGCGGTGACCGCCGGCCTGAGCGTTCCGTCGTCGACCCGCCTGCTGACCGACCGCCTCGCGGCGGCGGTCGCGGCGGGCGTCCCGGACGCCGAGGTCCGGGTGCTCGAACTGCGCGAGTACGCCACGGACATCGCCAAGCACCTGGTCACCGGCTTCCCGCCGGCGAACCTGCGCGAGGCCCTGGACGCGGTGGCGTCCGCGGACGCGCTCATCGCCGTCACGCCGATCTTCAACGCGTCCTATTCCGGCCTCTTCAAGTCGTTCTTCGACCTGGTCGAACCGGACACGCTGACCGGCAAGCCCGTGCTGATCGGCGCCACCGGCGGAACTCCCCGCCACTCGCTGGCGTTGGAGCATGCGGTGCGGCCGCTGTTCACCTACCTGCACGCGGTTGTGGTGCCGACGTCCGTGTACGCCGCCTCGGAGGACTGGGGCGGCACCGACGGGCTCGACACCCGGATCGCCCGCGCCGCCGACGACCTCACGGCGCTGCTGGCGCACCGGCTGCCGGCGCAGCGCACCGAACCGGAGCTGATCCCGTTCGCGCAGCAGTTGGCCGCGTTGCGGCCGTCCTCGTCCTCGGACGGCTGACCGCGGCGGCACCGCCCGCCACCCGAACACCCGGTTGGCGGGCGGTTGGTTCTCCGGGCAAAGTTCCGGTACAGAACTGATACTTCGTCACCAAGGTTGTGATACAAAACGCTTGGTGATGCGGAGACAGGTGGGGAGCCTGTCCCACACAGGGGGCGCGCAAGTCAAGCGCGGACTCCCTCATTCTCGTGCCGTGGCGATGGTGCAGACTCATCCCGTCCCACTGACCACGAGAGGTTTTCGTCCCCCCATGCGTTCTTTCCGTTCCACCCGCGTTTCCGCTCTGCGCGTGACCGCCGCGGCGGCCTCCGGGATCATTGCCATGACGGCCCTGACCGGCTGCCTCGGCAAGGACGACAAGAAGTCGAACGCGTCGTCGAGCAGCTCCCCCTCGGCCTCGGCGTCCGACGATGCGACCGGCAAGTCCACGGCGAGCCCGACCGGCAAGTCGACCTCGACGAAGAAGCCGACGGGCAACCCCACCGCGACCGGCTCCTCCGACATCTCCGACTCGGTGAAGCGCATCGAGCTGAAGGTCGGCGACTGCGTCAACTACGAGGGCGAGAAGACGACCAAGGTGTCGTGCAGCAGCCCGCACGACGAAGAGGCCGGCGCGATCTACACGCTGCCGGACTCCATGAGCCCGATGTCGCTCACGTTCAAGGACGACATCGACGACAAGTGCAAGACCCTGCTGACGCCGATCATCGAGCGCCAGACGAACCCGAACAAGTACAGCTACAGCTACATCTACCCGTCGTCGTCGTCCTGGATGATGGACAACGACCGCACCCTGCAGTGCATGGTCGCGGACGCCAACCAGGGCAAGCTCACCGCCAAGCTCAAGTAAGTGCAGGGCCGCGAACGGCCCCACACGATCAGGCCCGCGCCGGTTCGACCCCCATCAGATCCGCCGCCCAGTCCTGGTCCTCCGTCACCACCACCAGGCTCCGGGTGGCCCGCGTCAACGCGACGTACAGCGTGCGCAGGCCGCTCGGGGCCTGTTCGGCGATTTCCCGCGGGTCGGCGATGACCGCGGCGTCGAACTCCAGGCCCTTGGCGTCCAGCGCGTCCATCACCTGCACGCGCGCCGGGAACCCGGCAAGCGCCGCCGCGTACGGGGCCGTTCCGCCGACCGGCGCGACCACGCCGACCGTGCCCTCGACCTCGTCGAGAAGCCCGGTCACCGCCGCGCGGACCGCGTCCGGCATGCCGCCGGGGCCCGTGGCGACCAGCCGCGGCGGTTCGCCGCCGGTCCGCACCGCGCGCGCCGGCGTGGCACCCGGCACCGCACGCTCCAGCACCCGCGCCGCGACCCGGGCGATCTCCGCCGGGTTGCGGTAGTTCGTGGTGAGCACGAACTCGTGGCGGCGCCGCTCCCCCAGCGCGTCCGACATCGCCGCCGCCGACGCCCCGAGGTCTTCCCACGCGCTCTGCGCCGGGTCCTCGACGATCGTCCACGTGGCGTGCCGGCCGCGGCGCTTGAGCATGCGCCACTGCATCGGGGCCAGGTCCTGCGCTTCGTCGACGACGATGTGCGCGTACTCGGCGGGCTCCTCCGCCTCGTCGCGGGTCCGGCCCGCGCGGGCCATGCGGTCCGCGTACGTGGTCACTTCGCGGATCTCGTCGGCCGGCGCCGCGGCGCGGACCGCCTCGCCGGTGAAGATGTCGTAGCCGTCGACGATGTACGGGTTGTCCTCCTCCGGCACTCCCGCGATCTTCGGCCGGGGCCGCGGCAACGGGCCTACCAGGCCGTCGAGTTCGTCCATCAGCGCGACGTCGAGGAACGACACGTCGCCGGTGGCCGCGGTGTGCCGCCACGACGCGGACAGCAGCTCGATCTGCTCGCGGCCGAGTCGGCCGCGGGCCGCCCGGTCCAGGCGTGCCGGGTCGGCGAGGCCGCGGAGGATGTCCAGCGGCTTCACCAGCGGCCACCAGGTGTCCAGGAACACCGCGAACTCGTCGCGGGCGGCGACGTCTTCGAGGAACGCCTCCTTCTCGCCGCGGCCCGCGCCGCGCGACGCGAGGCGTTCCCACAGCGCGGCCAGCACGGCCTTGGCCGCGGCGACGCGCTGCGAGTTGGGGCCGCGCCGGGCGCGGTGCAGCAGGTCGCGGCGGATGCCGCGGAGGGTGCGCGCGTCCAGGACGACCTCGGTGCCGCGGTGCCGGATCCGCAGTTCGCGCGGTGCACCCGCAGGCGTGTCGTCGACGGCGCGGCGCAGCAGCGGCACCATCGCGGTGGCGCCCTTGAGCCGGGCTACGGCCGCGCTGTCGTGGTGGTTCGCTGTGGTGCCGTCGACGAGGTCGCCGAGGGAGTGCAGGACGGCGCCGCCTTCGCCGAGCGACGGGAGGACGCGTTCGATGTAGGCGGTGAAGCGCGGGTTGGGGCCGACCACGAGGACGCCGCGCGAGCCGAACCGCTGGCGGTGCCGGAACAGCAGGTAGGCGACGCGGTGCAGGGCGACGGCGGTTTTGCCGGTGCCGGGGCCGCCGCGGACGATCACCGAGCCGTCGGCGGGGGCGCGGATCGCGTCGTCCTGCTCCTGCTGGATGGTGGCGACGATGTCGCGCATGCTGCCGTCGCGGGTGCGGCTGAGCGCGGCGAGGAACGCGCCGTCGCCGACCACGACCAGGTCGTCGGGGGCGTTCTCCGGGTCGAGGAGGTCGTCTTCGACGTCGACGACCTTGTGGCCGCGGCAGTGCAGGACGCGGCGGCGCACGACCTGCCGCGGGTCCTCCGGGGTGGCCTGGTAGAAGGACTCGGCGGCGGGGGCCCGCCAGTCGACGACGAGGATCTCGCTGTCCGCGTCGCGGACGCCGACGCGGCCGATGTGCCACACGTCGCCGGTGTGCAGGTCGAGGCGCCCGAAGACGAGGCCGTCGTCGGCGGCGTCCAGGGTGCGCGCCCACAGTTCGGCGCGGAAGACCATGGTGTCGCGTTCCACGAGCGAGCCCATGGTGCCGACCTGGGCTTGCTTGTAGCCCTCGCGCATGAGGGCCTGCGCTTCGCCGCGCATGGCGTCGAGCCGCTCGTAGGCGCGGTCGACGTGCCGCTGCTCGGCGTCGATCTCGCGCTGCTTGACGTGTGCGGCGGCATCCGCGGCGGGGGCGGCCGGGGCCGGCCGCGGCGCGGTCGGCGTGGTCGCCGGATCCGGCGCGGGCGCGCCGGAAGGCTGCTGCCCGGGTGAGGGCAGGGGCATCGGGGTGGCTCCTCGTGCGGGAAGGGCGGGCAAAGATCCCAAAGACCCGAGGCTAGTACGTGCCGGGCACCTGGCGGGAATCCCGCCCGGAACGTCCCCGCCCGCCCCTGCCTCAGGCCCGTTTCCGCCGCAGCCGCCGCACGGCGACGATCGCCGCGGCCAGCCCGGCCACGCCGAGGAGCGCCCACAGCCACACGGCGCCGCCGATCCCGCCCGAGCCGCCGTCGGAGGACGGGGCGCGCGCGGCCTGCGGCCCGGTTCCGCCGCCTGCCGGGGCGGCGGGCGCGGCGGACTGCACGGTCAGGGTCAGTTGGACCTTGGCCTCCGCGGCCGGGAGGGCGCTGTCGTTGACCGTGATGGTGACGGACGTCGACCCGGCGTCGGTGGGGGTGCCGGACATTTCGCCGGTGAGCGGGTCGAGGAGGATCCCGGGCGGCAGCCCGTCCGCGCTGAACCGGTACGGCTCGGTGCCGCCGAGCGCCTGGATCTTCATGCTGTACGGCTGTCCGGCGGTGCCTTGCGGCAGTGCCCCGGAGGCGATCTTCAGCCCGGCGCTGGGCGTGGCGGTGACGGCGGGCGATTCGGGCGAGGTGCCGACGGCGTTGACCGCGCGCACCACGTACGTGTACGCGGTGCCCTGGGTCAGCCCGGTGTCGGTGTAGACGAGCGTGGCGGCGGTCACCGTGGTGATGAGCATCGGGGTCGGCTGCGCGGTGCCGCCGGTGCGGTAGATCTGGAAGCCGGTGAGGTCGGAGCCGCCGTTGTCGGCGGGCGGCATCCAGGACAGCACGGCTTCGCCGTCGCCCGCGGTCGCGGTCGGTGCGGACGGTGCGCCGGGGATGGTGACGCCGGCCGCGGTGAGCGGCACGCTGCGGGTGCCGCCGGGGAAGTTCCCGGCGAAGGTGAGCGTCCCGGTGACGGGGCCGCGCTGGCCGACGGTGAGCGTGACGTTGACGCTGCACTTGGTGCCGGGCTGGAGCGGAGTGTTGAGCCGGCAGCTGGTCTGGGTGTTCTCGACGGCGAACGGCGGCGACGCGGTCATGGATGTCAGCGTGAGCGGTGCCGCGCCGCTGCTGGACACCGGCACGTTGCGGTTGACCGTGGACGGCACCGGGGTGCTGCCGAAGTCGACGCCGGTCGGCAGGTCGCCGATGTCGCCCGCGGGCACGCTGAACACGAGGACGGCACGAGGGGCGCCGCTGCCGCCGCCCATGACGACGTTGCCGTCGGGGAAGACGTTGCGGTCGGCCGGGAAGGACCCCGGCGAGCCGCCCGCGGGCGCGGACAGCCACGGGGTCAAGGCGGTGCCGCCGAAGGACGTGGATATCTGGTCGAGCATCACGGTCACGCTGCCGCCGGGCTTGATCGGCGTGTCGGCGGCGATGCGGGCGGTGCCGGTGGCCGTCGCGCCGGGGCCGGCGACGGTGGCCGCGCCGTAGAGGGTGACCGACACCGAGGTGGCGTCCGCCGGGATCGGCACCGTGCCGGACTGCGTGACGGTGACTTCGTGCTGGGTCGTGACGGTGGCCGTCAGGCGGGCCGGGTGCGCGGGTTCGCCGGCCGCGCGGTGGGCGGCCGGGGCGGCGGCCGCGGGCGCGCTCAGGGCGACCAGCGCGGCGGCCAGGAGCACCGCGCCGGGGCGCGCTCCGGCGCGCGGCCGCGGCCGTGCGCCGCCGAACGGGAAACGGTGACGAAGACGTTCGACCATACTGTGCGGGACCCCCGTGGGCTGCGTCCGGAACCGGACGTCGTCGCAGCTCACGGGTGTCCGGTCGGTCGTACGCGCGGATGGTAGCGCCGTGCGCGCGCCACCGCGAGAGGCTGCGCGCGGAGATCGCCGTGAGATTCCCGTGAGATTCCCGGGTGATGCCCGGGAGTTCGCACCGGGGCGGAAGAAAGCCTGCCCGGCAGCCACCGACCGACAGGGGTTGGTTGGTCGAACGGCGGCCACCGGACAGGGATTGTGGACCGGGTCCCGTCAGGACCCGATGCGCCGCAAGTCTTCCCCGTCGTCGACGCGGTTGTCGAATGCATTGCCGGATAGCGCACCGGCATCGGATACCGGCCCGGCGTCGTCCGCGGGTGCGGTGGAACCGTCGAGGATCCACCGGTCGCCGTCGCGCCGCCAGCGCAGTGGATCGCCTTGCCCGCGCCACGGCTGATGCGCGGTCAAGACCCGTTCCCACAAGCGGACTTGGCGCCGCCAGAAGGCCCGGATCCGCCCCGGCGGCCGTGGCCCCGGAGGCCTCGTCGGACCGATGGGCCGCCAGTCGCGGCCGTCGCGGCTGTCCGCGCCGAACAGCGGCCCGAGCACGGCGAGCGCGACGAAGAAAAGCGCCGCCATTGCGGCAAAAACGTACTCCACGACTGGCACCTCCCCGGAAACCGACCGGGAACGGGCGAGAGCCGCGCGGGTTTCGCGGGGTCCGTTCTCGGTCTTCTCCAGTCTGCGGAGGGCGTCACCATGATCCAAGGGCCAATCGGCCGCGAGTGGACTGGGCCAATCCGCGATGGGCGGGCCGGCGGCGGCGAGGTGGCCTGAAGTCACGGATGCGGCCAGATTGCGGCCAAGCCCGATCGCAGGCGATCCCATCCGGTCGCCCCCGTCGGGAATTCGCGCGCGGGGCTGTCCGGATCGCGCATGCGGCGCCGAATCCGCAGGTCTCCCGGCGGCGGGGGTGGGGCGTCGGGCATCGTGGAGTGCGTAGGATCGACATACCGGCCGCACGGCCGGTGTCCGACCCCCGCCGACGGCGCAAGCCGGTCGCGGGAGGACCGGCAGAGCGCGCACCTCCCCCCAGCGCGCGGCCGGCATGGGACGGGCCCGCAGACATTCCCCCCGTCTGCGGGCCCGTTTCCCGTTGTTTCCTTTGCGCGTTTTTCCGCCGCGCGCCGGTGCGCGGTTTCGGTGGTCCGCCGGTCAGGCGGCGGGGAACTTCTCGCCGACGAGGTCTTCGGACAGCGTCCACAGCCGGGCCGCCGACTCCGGGTCGCGGGCCCACGCCGCGTGGCCGCTGCTGACCGCGCAGTCCTCCGCGTATACCCCGCCCTGCGCGGCGAGTTCGGGCGCGGTGGCGGCCCAGACCTGGGTCGCGGCGCCCTGCGGAACGCTCTTCATCGCGGGCACGCCGGCGCGGCTGATCTTGCTCTGCAGGTCGCCGCCCTGCTCGCGGGTCATGTACCGGCCGAGGTTGGTGCGGATCATGCCGGGGTGGACGGCGTAGGAGCGGACGCCGCGGTCGGCGAGGCGGCGGTCGAGTTCGACGGTGAAGAGGATGTTGGCCGTCTTGGACTGCCCGTAGGCCTTCCACGGGTGGTACTCGGTCTCCGCGAAGTTCGGGTCGTCCCACAGGATGTCGCTCGCCACGTGGCCGCCTGAGCTGAGGTTGACGACACGCGCGGGTGCGGCGCGCAGCAGCGCGGGCGCGAGCAGGTTCGTGAGCAGGAAGTGGCCGAGGTGGTTCGTGCCGAACTGCAGCTCGAAGCCGTCGGCGGTGCGCTCGAACGGGGTGGCCATGACGCCCGCGTTGTTGACCAGCAGCCCGATCTCCGGGTGGCGTTCGGTCACCCAGGCGGCGAACGCGCGGACCGAGGCGAGGGAGGTGAGGTCGAGCACGCCGGCCTCGACGGATCCGGCGGGCTTCCCGGGCTCCGCGGCGGCGGCGACCGCGGCGACCGCTTCGGCGCCCTTCTCCGCGGTGCGCGCGGTCAGGACGACGTGCGCACCGGCGCCGGACAGCACCCGGGCGGTCTCCAGGCCGAGCCCGGAGGTGGCGCCGGTGACCACCGCGGTGGTGCCGGTGAGGTCGATGCCGGCGACGACCTCGTCGGTGGTGGTGTCGGCTCCGTAGGCGGTCATGGGGCGGCTCCTCGACAGAATACTTGACTCGATCATGCACTATGCGGCACGGCGGACGCGGGCACAAGCCCGGCGCGGGCCCCATCCGCCCGGTTCGTCCGCCGCGCGCCGCACCCGGCAAAAGCACCCGTCCCGGACCGCTCCGGTCCGGCTCCGTCCATCCGGCGCGCCGAGCGCACTCCGCGGGCCGCCGCGTGTGGAAAGATTCCCTGTTCGGGAGCGCTTTCGGGGCGGCCGCCCCGGCCGCTACGGGGAAACCCGGATATATGCGCCCTCGATGGCACGACGGATCGTCAGGCAGGAGGGGAGGGGGGCGTGGACCCGTTGGTACCGCGCGCCTGGACGCCGCTGGAACCCGGCGACCCCGCGCAAGTCGGCCCGTACACGCTGCTCGGCCGGCTGGGTGCGGGCGGCATGGGCCAGGTGTTCCTGGCCCGCTCCCCCGCGGGCCGCCGCGTGGCGGTCAAGACCATCCGGCCCGAGCACGCCGCGACCCCGGAGTTCCGGGCCCGCTTCACCCACGAAGCGGCCGCCGCGGCCCGGGTCAGCGGCGCGTTCACCGCGGCCGTCGTGGCCAGCGACCCGCACGCCCCGGTGCCCTGGATAGCCACCGACTACGTGCGCGCGCCCTCGCTCCAGACCCTCGTGGAGACATGCGGCCCGCTGCCGCCCGGCGCGGTCATGTGGCTCGCCGCGGGCACCGCGGAAGCCCTCCAGTCGATCCACACCGTCGGCATCATCCACCGCGACCTCAAGCCGTCGAACATCCTCGTCGACGAACAAGGCCCGCGCGTCATCGACTTCGGCCTGGTCTACGCGGTCGGCAGCGTCATCGCCACCGGCGCCCCCGGCCGCGCCACCACCACCGGCGGCACCACGGCCATCGGCACCCCCGGCTACATGGCCCCCGAACAGGCGCACGTCGGCTGGCACGCGCTCAGCACCGCCAGTGACGTCTACGCCCTCGGCCTCACCATGCTGTACGCCGCCACCGGATGCAGCCCCGGCCAGCCCGTGCCCCAGCTCCCCACCCTGCCCGCCACGCTGCGCGACCTGATCGCGCGCTGTGTGGAACAGGACCCGCGCCGCCGCCCGAGCACCTCCGGCATCATCGCCGAACTCGGCAGCAGCGTGGACCTCATGGCCTACGAAGGCGCGGAAGGCTGGCTCAGCCCCGCCGCATGGGAATTCCTCCAGGCGTTCCGCAGCGCGGCCACGCCCGGGACGACCTCGCCGACCGGCCTCCTCAAAGCCGCGCCGCCCCAGCCGCGCGACGGCGACCCGGACCGCACCATGCCCGCCGTGCCCGTCGTCGCCCCGCCGCCGGGCCGGGTCAACCCGCCGGAACCGCGCCAGGCCCGCTACGCGGCCCTCGACTCCGCGGTGCACACGCTGACCCCGCAGGAACGTCCCTACGCCGCGGCCCACGACCAGGCCGCCCAGCTCGCGTCCCGCAACCAGCACCGCGAAGCCGCGAAAGCGTTCCACCAGCTGTACCAGGAAGTGTCGGGCCGGTTCGGCGCCCACCACACGCTGGCGGTCTTCGCCCAGCTCGGCAACATCCACGCGCTGGGCCGCCTCGGCTGGCACGCGATGGCCCGCGACCAGGCGCAGCAGGCGGTGCACCACCTCACGCAGGCCCTCGGCGCGGCGCATCCGCACACCTTCCTCATGCGCGGCGAACATGCGCTGTGGACCGGCCACGGCGGCAACCCGGGGCACGCGGCGGAGCTGCTCCAGTCGCTGGTCACCGAGTACTCGGCGACGGTCGGGCCGACCGCGCCCGCCACGCTCGCGGTCCGCACGGAACTCGCGCTGTGGACGGGGCTGGCCGGGGACCCGGGGGCGGCGTCCTACCAGCTGCACGCGGTGGTGGCGGACTGCCGGGCGACGCTGTCCGAGATCGCCGCGATCACGCTGGACGCGAAGTCGTCGCACGCGCACTGGACGGGCGCGGCCGGCGACCCGCGGCGGGCGGCGCAGTTGTACGAGTTCATCCTGGCGGAGGCGCAGACCGCCTACGGGCCGGATGCCGGGTTCACCCGGGACATGATCCGGCGGCGGGACTACTGGCGGTCGCGGTAGGGGTGCCGCGTTCGGGCAAGTCGCGGTAGGTATGCGGGGTGCCGGCCGCTCGGGCCGGCCGCGTGCGGCGAGGAGGACGGGCAATGGTCGAAGGACTGCTCCAGGGGCGCGGCGCGGTGGTGACGGGCGCGGCCCAAGGCATCGGGCTGGCGATCGCCCGGGTGTTCTGCGCGCAGGGCGCCCGCGTGGTGATCGGCGACCGGGACGCGGACGCGGCCCGCGCGGCGGCCGACACACTGACCGCGGAGGGCGGCACGGCGGTGGCCGCGGGCTGCGACGTGACGGTGCCGGAGGACGTGGACGCGCTGGTGCGGACCTGTGTGGACGCGTTCGGGGCCTTGGACGTCTTCGTCAACAACGCGGGCATCACGCGGGACGCGACACTCCGCAAAATGAGCCTCGACGACTTCGAGGCGGTCGTCGACGTGCACCTGAAGGGGACGTGGCTCGGTCTGCGCGCGGCGTCGCTGGTGATGCGGGAGCAGGGGCACGGCGCGATCGTCAACATCTCGTCGCTGTCCGGCAAGATCGGCCTGCCCGGGCAGACCAACTACAGCGCGGCGAAGGCCGGGATCGTCGGCATGACGAAGGCGGCCGCGAAGGAGTTGGGCCACCTCGGCGTCCGCGTCAACGCGGTGCAGCCCGGCCTGATCCGCACGCCGATGACCGAGGCGATGCGGCCGGACATCTGGGAGGCGAAGGAACGCGAGGTCCCGCTGCAGCGGGCGGGCGAGCCTTCGGAGGTGGCGAATGCGGTGCTGTTCCTGGCGTCGGACTTGTCCAGCTACATCACGGGGTCGGTGGTGGAGGTGACGGGCGGCCGCGGGATGTGACCGCCGGGCCCGTCATTCCCGGGTGAGGATCTGCGGTCCGTCGGCGGTGATGGCGACGGTGTGTTCGAAGTGGGCGGCGCGGCGGCCGTCGGCGGTGGCGAGCGTCCACTGGTCGGGGAGGATCCGGTAGTCGCCGGTGCCGCCTTCGAGGTACATCGGCTCGATGGCGAGGACGAGGCCTTCGCGCAGCCGGTAGCCGCGGCCGGGGCGGCCTTCGTTCGCGACGTGCGGGTCTTCGTGCAGCGACGTGCCGATGCCGTGGCCGCCGTGGCCGTGCAGGATGCCGTAGCCGTGGGCTTTGGCGACCTCCTGGATCGCATGGGAGATGTCGCCGAGGCGGGCGCCCGGGATCATCTGCGCGATCCCGGCGTCGAGCCCTTCCTTCGTCGCCTGCGACAGGCGGGTGGCGGCGGCGTCGACCTTGCCGACTTCCACGGTGATCGCGGCGTCGGCGTGGTAGCCGCGGACGGCGGCGCCGCCGTCGATGGACAGCAGGTCGCCCTCCCGGAGCACGGTGTCGTCGGGGACGCCGTGCACGATGCGGTCGTTGACGGACAGGCACAGCACGCCGGGAAAGGGCGGCACCGAACGGTGCGGGCGCTGCCCGAGGAAATTCGGCTCGGCGCCCGCGGCACGGATGGTGTCGGCGGCGAGGCGGTCCAACTCGATCAGGGACACGCCGGGGACCGCCGCGGCGGCGGTGACGCGCAGGGTCCGGGCGACGACGCGGCCTGCGGCGCGCATGAGTTCGATCTCGGAGTGGCTCTTGAGGGAGACCAAGGCAGGGGCCTTCCGGTGCGGGGACGACGGCCGGTGTGGTCGGGGACGACCAGGGCGCGGCCGGGTTGCGGCGGGGTTGCGGCCACTGGTGACCCGGCAGCGACCAAGCGGCGGCCACGCAGCGACCAAGCAGTGGCCAAATAATACACACCAAAAAATCCCAGCCGAAAAATCTTGGCGATGGTGACGGAGGCCTGGTTCGCCCCGAGGGGGCAAGGCTTAGACTCGGCGCATGGTGCGAACTCCCCTGACCGAGGAACAGCGGTATCGCGGCCGCGCGCTGGGGCAGACGCTGCGCGAGGCACGCGGGGCGCGGAGTGCCGCGCAGATTGCCGCGGAGTCCGGCGTGCCGCTGGACACGCTGCGGAAGATCGAGCGCGGCGCGATCGCGATGCCGGCGTTCTTCACCGTGGCGCAGCTGGCCCGCGTCCTCGACCTGGATCTCGCGACGCTGGCGGACGACATGCTGGCGGCCGGGCACGCGGATCACGCCGTGGCGTCCTGAGCCTTCCGGCGGTCGTTGCGACAACTTGCGACTTTTCCGGCGGTGGTCGCCGCCGGTGGTGCGCCGCCCGGCGTGGGCGGTGCCGCGGCGCGGTTTTCCCGAGCAAGCCGACTGTGCACCGGACGGCCGGTCCGGGTACCCCCGTCGGGGTACCGGAAGACCGGTGCCGTCCGCACCGCCCCCGGGCCGCCGGCCGATGCGCCGATCGGAGGATTGGGGGCGTGTGCCGCCGACTTTCCGCGCCGCGGCCGTGTCTTCGCCGGGCGGTACGCGTTGTGTGCGGTAGACGCCGCCGCATCGGAGCGGCGCCGCTACGGGTCCGGGAGGTCGAGGTGTCGAGCCGACCAGCTGATGCCCGTGCCGCCGGACGGCAAGCTCCCCGCGGCGCGGGCGCGTTCCCGAGTCGCCCGCGCCGCATGCGGGGCATCGGACGGAGCGTGCGTGCGGCCGAAGGGGGGAGCCGGCACGCTGAGCCCTGTCCGTGCGCCCGGAGCGGCGCGTGGGGCGGGAGCAACGGGTAGGCGGACGGTCAGGCGACTATTCGTTCGGGCGCGAGAGTCCACACCCGTACGGACCGCCGAGGGACGCCCGCGGCCCCGGTCAGACGAACGCGGCGGTGCCCGCCGCGCCCCACAGCGACCCCGGGAACGGCGACGCGAAGTACGCCGGCACGAAGCGGTCCGGAACGCGCGGCATCCGCGGCAGTTGCGACGCCCGCGCGGCGGGGACGTACAACGACGCCATCGACCCGAACAGCACCGCGACGGCCACCACGGCCGCACGCCGGAAACCGAACCTCATGCCTGTCTCGCTTCCTCGTGAACCGACGCCGTCCACCCCGGACTTGGCGCCGTGACCCGCCACCCGCGTGGCGGCGGCATGACGCTAGCGTTTTGTCGAGATTCCGATGCGCCAGGTTGAGCCGCACGGGTGAAGCGAAGGGCCCGTGAGCGGGCTTGGACACGCAAGTTCACCCCGAAGAGTGAGGGCTTTGGGGCTGTTTGCGCGCGGCTGGGAACGTGGTCCGCAGGCCGGGTTCGCGGGCACCGTCTCGGCGGCGGGGACCGGCAGGAAATCACCGCGTCGCCGCATCCGATTGCCGGGCGGGAACCGGCCCCGCTCCCATGATCGTCCTCGTCGGCGTGTTCGGATCTTGGCAGGACATCGACGAATTCACCGGCGATATCGCGAACCTCGTCGGGGGCTGTCGGCGCGGTCGGCCTCCGTCGGCGCCCGACACGCCACTCGCCCCACCTGCCGCAGGAATATAACCATATAAGGGATGATCTAGGGCATATCCTCGCGCCCCGGAGGTGATCCCCACGTACCCCCGCCGACGCCGCCGACGTCTTGCCGTCGCCTGCCTGATCGCCGCTTCGGCGGCCGCGGGCTGTTCCTCGTCCAGCGGGTCCGGTTGGCCGCGGAAAGCTGCCACGACGACTCGGCCCGCCACGCCGTCGCAGGACGCGCATGCCAAGGCTGTTCCCGGCAAGCCCGAGCGGGACCCCGCCGAGCGCGCCGCCGCGGAGGCGCGGGCCGCCGTCGAAGCCGAGGCGGCGCGCGCCGAAGCCGAGCGCGTCGCGCGTACCGCCCGCGAGGCCGCCGCCCGCACGTGGGGGCTCGCCACTCCCCCGCTCGTCGCTCCCGCGCCGCCCGCGACCAAACCGGTGCTCGTCGACAACGGCCAGCACGTGATCGTCCGCCCCGGACTGCCGCCCGTGGTGCGCCGCGTGCCGACCACCGACAAGGTCGTCTTCCTGACGATCGACGACGGCGCGGAGAAGGACCCGGACTTCAGCCGCATGCTGCGCGAACTCAACGTCCCGGTCAGCGCGTTCGTGTCCGACTACCTTGCCCGCACGGACTACGGCTACTTCCGCGACCTCCAAGCGCACGGCGTCGCCGTCAACAACCACACGCTCAACCACAAAGACCTGCGCAAGCTCGGCGGTGACGCCCTGCGGCGCGAAGTCTGCGGCCAGCAGGACAGCTTGGAGAAGCAGATCGGCGTCCGCCCCAAGCTCTTCCGCCCGCCCTACGGCGAATACACCGCGGAGGCCCTCGCCATCGCCCGCTCGTGCGGCGTCACCGCGGTCCCGCTCTGGAACGAAGAAGCTTTCCCGGACCGCGTCGAGTACCGCTACGGCGACCACAAGCTCCAGTCCGGCGACATCATCCTCACCCACTTCCGCGGCACGGACACGTGGAAGGGCAGCATGGCCGACATGCTCCGCCGCGTCCTCCGCGAAGTGACCGGCCAGGGCTTCGCACTTGCACGCTTGGAGGACTATCTCTGAGCCGATCCCCCGCCGCCAGGGTCGCCGCCATGCCTCCGACGACCCCCAACCCACTCACGAACCCCCCTTCCACCACATCAAAATCCGGGTGGCCGCCGCCGTCTTCGACGGCGACGACGTGGCACTCGTCCGCCGCGTCAAGCCGACCGGCGCGAGCCACTACTCCCTGCCCGGAGGGAATGTCGAGCCCGGCGAGGACCTCGGCGACGCCCTGCGCCGCGAGCTGCACGAGGAGCTGGGCCTGCGCCTGGCCCCCGACGCTCCCGCTCCCGCCTTCACCTGGCTCGTCGACGCGATGGTGTCCCGCCCCGGCGGCACCCCGCCCCGCAAGCTGCATCTCGTCTACCGGGCGCACCTCGCCCCAGTCCTGCGCACCGGCCTCCGGACGACCGAAGACGACGAAGTCGGCCCCGGCGATATCGTTTGGCTCAATCACCGGCAGACCGGCAGCCTCCACCTCTTCCCGCGTGTCCCGCTCGCCGGACCGGCCCATCCGCGCGCACCCGCCGAGCCCGCGCAAGCCCTCCTGCCGCCGATGAACGACGCCACCTTCACCTGCGCGTAAAGCGCGCCCCAGGAAAATCTCATAATCGTTAGACGTGCTAAGCATCTATACTTGGCGGTTGTGACGACCCCCGCGGCGCAGGCCGCTACCGAGGTTCCGCGTGCCGCCGCCGGGCGCGGGTGGTTGCGGCGCTTGCTGGGTGCCTGTTGGCGGCACAAGAGCAGCGTCCTGTGGGCCTTCGGGGCGTCCATCGTCGGCATGACCGTCACCGCGTTCGTGCCGCTCGTCCAGCGGGCCGTGATCGACGACGCCGTGCTCGCGCACAACCGCCCCCTCGCCCCGCTCGCCTTCCTGCTGCTCGGGGCGGCGGTGATCAACTTCGGGTCGTCGTTCATCCGCCGCTATATCGGCGGGCGCCTGTCCCTCGAGGTGCAGTACGACCTCCGCAACCAGGTCTTCGGCGCACTGTCCCGGCTCGACGGCGCCCGTCAGGACGAACTGCAGACGGGGCAGATCGTCAGCCGCGCCGGCTCGGACATCACGATGATCTCCGGCGTGCTGGCCATGCTGCCGATGCTCACCGGCAGCGCGCTGCTGTTCGTGATCTCGCTGGTCGTCATGTTCTCGCTGTCGCCGCTGCTGACCCTGGTGGCGGTCGCCGTCGGTCCCGGGCTGTTCGTGATCGCACGGATGTCGCGGCGCAGGCTGTTCCCGGCGACGTGGGCGGCGCAGCAGGAGGCCGCCTCGCTCGCGGGTGTCGTGGACGGCGCGGTGACCGGTGTACGGGTCGTCAAGGGCTTCGGGCAGGAGGCCCAGGAGGTCGGCCGCCTGGAGGATTCCGGGCGGCGGCTGTTCGCGGCCCGGATGCGGGCGGTCCGGCTGAACAGCCGCTACACGCCGACCCTGGCGGCGATTCCCGCGCTCGGCCAGGTCGGTGTGCTGGCGCTGGGCGGCTGGCTGGCGATCCAAGGCGAGATCACGCTGGGTACGTTCCTGGCGTTCTCGACGTACCTGGGGCAGCTGGTCGGCCCGGTGCGGCTGCTGGCCGGGCTGCTGACGATGGGGCAGCAGGCTCGGGCGTCGGTCGAGCGGGTGTACGAGGTGATCGACTCGCAGCCGCTGGTGACCGAGAAGCCGGATGCGCCGCCGCTGCCGGCCCGGGCGTCGGGGATCGAGTTCGACGGGGTCAGCTTCGGCTACGTCGCGTCGTGCCCGGTGCTGGACTCGTTCACGGCCGCGGTCGCGCCGGGTGAGACGCTCGCGCTGGTCGGCACGTCGGGGTCCGGCAAGTCGACGGTGTCGATGCTGCTGCCGCGGTTCTACGACGTGCAGGGCGGTGCGATCCGCATCGACGGCCACGACGTCCGCGACGTGACGCTCGGGTCGCTCCGCGAGGCGATCGGCCTGGTCGCGGAGGACTCGTTCCTGTTCTCCGACAGCGTGCGCGCGAACGTCGCGTACGGGCGTCCGGACGCCACCGACGCGCAGGTCCGCGCGGCGGCGCGGGCCGCCGAAGCGGACGGCTTCATCTCCGATCTGCCGGACGGCTACGACACGGTCGTCGGCGAGCAGGGCCTGACCCTCTCCGGCGGCCAGCGCCAGCGCATCGCCCTCGCGCGGGCGCTGATCACCGATCCGCGGATCCTGATCCTGGACGACGCGACGTCGGCGGTCGACCCGAAGGTCGAGGCCGAGATCCACGCGACGCTGCGCCGGGTGATGGCGGGCCGCACGACGGTGCTCATCGCGCACCGCCGCTCGACGCTGCAGCTCGCGGACCGGATCGCCGTGTTGGACCGCGGCCGCCTCGTCGACATCGGCACGTACGAGGAGCTGGACGAACGCTGCCCGCTGTTCCGTCTGCTGCTGTCCGGCCCGGGCGAGGACGCCGAAGGCCGCGACGCGGACGTGGAAGGCCGGGAGTCGGTCGCGGACACCGCGGGCAAGCAGATTGCGGTCCCCGCCGTTCCGGCGGCCCCGGCCGCCTCGACCCGCCGCGTCGACGGCGTCACACCCGAGCTCTGGGACCGTTCCCAGGCCCCGGACGACGCCCCCTCGGACCTTCAGCCCACTGCCGCGCAGTCCGTCGCCCTCGGCGGCGGTGGCGGTGGCGGGCGCGGCGGTCCCGGCGGCGGGTTCGCGTCGATGCTGTCGGCCACCCCGGAACTCCTCGCGCAGGTCGCGGCGCTGCCGCCCGCGACCGATACGCCGCGGATCGACGAGCATGCGGCACGTGCCGAAGACCCGCAGTTCACCCTGAAATCGCTGCTGCGGCCGTACCGGTGGCCGCTGCTGATCGGCCTGCTGCTGGTGGCCTTGGACGCCGCGGCGCAGCTGGCGCTGCCGGCGCTGATCCGGACCGGCGTCGACCGGGGTGTCGCGGACGCGGCGACGAGCACGATCATGGCGGTGTCGCTGGTCGCGCTGGGCGTGGTGGCCGCGGACTGGCTGGTGAGCGTGGCGCAGGTGCGGATCGCGGGGCGGACCGGCGAGCGGCTGCTGTACACGCTGCGGGTGAAGACGTTCGCGCATTTGCAGCGGCTGGGCTTGGACTACTACGAGCGGGAGATGTCCGGGCGGATCATGACCCGGATGACGACCGACGTGGACGCGGCGTCGACGTTCCTGCAGACCGGGCTGGTCAGCGCGGTGGTGAGCGTGCTGACGTTCTTCGGCATCATGGCGGCGCTGCTGATCCTGGACTGGGAGCTGGCGCTGGTCGTGATGAGCGTGCTGCCGGTGCTGATCGCCGCGACGGTGGTGTTCCGGAAGCGGTCGTCGGCGGCGTACAACGACGCGCGCGAGAAGGTCAGCGTGGTCAACGCCGACCTGCAGGAGAACGTCGCGGGCATGCGTACCGCGCAGGCGTTCCGCCGCGAGGAGCGCAACTCGGCGCGGTTCGCGGCGCGGAGCCGGGACTACTACGACTCGCGGCTGACGGCGCAGCGGTACATCGCGATGTACTTCCCGTTCGGGCAGTTCCTGTCGAACGTGGCGGCGGCGCTGGCGCTGATCGTGGGGGCGCACCGGGTGGGTGCGGGGACGATGACGGCGGGTGCGCTGATCGCGTACCTGCTGTACATCGACATGTTCTTTGCGCCGATCCAGCAGCTGTCGCAGGTGTTCGACGGGTATCAGCAGGCCGCGGTGGGGCTGCGGCGGATCCGGGACCTGCTGCGGACGCCGACGTCGACGCCGGCCCCGGTGCGTCCGGTGCCGGTGCCGGAGGCCGGCCTCAAGGGCGAGATCGTGTTCGACGACGTGCACTTCGCGTATGCGACGGAAGCGCCGGACACGTCGGCCGGTGAGCCGGTCGGGGGCGGCGGAACGCGCAAGGCTCCGGAGGCGTTGACCGGTATTTCCCTGCGGATCGCCCCGGGTGAGACGGTCGCGCTCGTCGGGCAGACCGGCGCCGGCAAGTCGACCTTGGTGAAGCTCGTCGCGCGTTTCTACGACGTGGGCTCCGGTGCGGTCCTGGTCGACGGTGTGGACGTGCGGGACTGGGATCTGGCCGAGTACCGGCACCGGCTGGGCGTCGTGCCGCAGGAGGCCTATCTGGCGGCGGGCACGGTGCGCGACGCGATCGCGTACGGCCGCCCCGACGCGTCGGACGCCGACGTCGAGGCCGCGGCGCGGGCGGTCGGCGCGCACGACGCGATCGCGATGCTGCCGGGCGGCTATCTGCATCCGGTCGGCGAACGCGGCCGCACCCTGTCGGCCGGGCAGCGGCAGTTGATCGCGCTGGCCCGGGCGCAGTTGGTGGACCCGGACATCCTGCTGCTCGACGAGGCGACAGCGGCGCTGGACTTGGCGACCGAAGCGGCGGTGACCCGCGCGGCGGACGAACTCGCCCTCCGGCGCACCACACTGGTGGTCGCGCACCGGCTGACGACGGCGGCGAAGGCGGACCGCATCGCGGTGGTCGACCGGGGCCGCATCGTGGAGACCGGCACGCACGCCGAACTGGTCGACGCGGGCGGGGTATACGCGGGTCTGTGGGCGGCGTTCACGGGGGCGCACGAGCGGGTCGCGTAGTCCGCGCAGCCGGGGAGCACAGGAGCGGCCAAACAACGGTCGGGATGGCGCTTCATGCGGACATGTCCGTGAAGTGATCGGAAGAAACCGTTTCGAGGGCATGTATTTGGCCGCCGCCCGGCCCTACTGTGGCTGCTCCTTATCCGGCACGTCGCTTCCCGCCCCGGAGGTGTGCACGTTGCCCCGATCCCCCATGCCCACACGAAGATTCCGCGGTCCAGGTGTGGCCGCCGCCCTGACGCTGGCGCTCACCGCGTCGGCGTGCAGCAGTTCCGGCGACAAGGCGTCCCCGAAGCCCAGCGCCGCTCCCCCGGCCGCGACCGGTGCGGCCAGTGCGCAGCCGCCCGCGAAGACCGGCGGGACCATCACGATGCTCGCCGTGCAGGATTCCGCGCAGCTCGACCCGTTCCGTACGGCCTATGTGGCGGTGACCGACGAGCCGCGGTTGTCCGCGCTGTACGACCCGCTGTTCGCGATCCAGCCGGGCACCGGGAAGCTCCTCGCGCATCTGGGTGAGAGCATCACGTCGCCGGACGGCGGCAAGTCGTGGGTGCTGAAGCTGCGTTCGGGGGTGCAGTTCAGCGACGGCGCGCCGTTCGACGCGGCGGCGGTGAAGACGAACTGGGAGATGCACGCGGATCCGGCGACGGGTTCGCTGCACCGGGCGGCGGCGACCGGGCTGAAGCTGACCGTGGCAGATCCGCTGACGCTGACGATCGTCCCCCAGACGCCGAACGCCAACTTCGACCGCACGCTCGCGCAGGAACTCACGTACATCGAGTCGCCGTTGCAGCTCGCGAAGGGCCCGGCGGTGTACGGCACGCAGCCGGTCGGCGCGGGCCCGTTCGTGCTGAAGAGCTGGACGCGCGGCAGCGAGCAGGTGTTCGCGCGCAACCCCTCGTACTGGCAGAAGGACAAGGGCCTGCCGAAGCTGGACGGGTTCACGGTGCGCAATGTGCCCGACATCCAGCAGCAGTTGGCGTCGGTGAAGAACGGCCAGGCCGACGTGTTCACCAGTTCCGACCCGGCGCTGCTGGAGAAGGCGGCGAAGGACGCGCACGCGTCGGTGCTGCGCGTCGACGGCGGCCAGTACTTCATGTTCAACCTCTCGCGCCCGCCCTTCGACGACCCGCGGGCCCGGCGGGCGATCTCGCTGGCCCTCGATCCTGCGGACATCCCGAAGACGCTGAACAACGGCTACATCCCGGCCAAGGGCCTGTTCTCGTCCCAATCCGCCTTCTTCGACCCGGCGTTCGTCCAGCCGCCGCCGAACCGGGCGGAGGCGCAGAAGCTGTTCGACCAGTTGGCGGCGGAGGGGAAGAAGGTCGACTTCTCGTACCTGATTCCGCAGAACCCGTCGTCGCAGAAGACGGCGGAGTACATGCAGAGCCGTCTGCTGACCTACTCCAACGTGTCGATGAAGATCGAGGCACTGGAGATCGGCGCGTACATCCAGAAGTCCGCGATCCAGCACGACTTCCAAGGCCTGCTCACCCAACGTTGGGTGGTCGACCCGGAGCCGCAGTTGTTCATGGCGTTCTTCTCACAAAGCCCCCTCAACTACGGCTCGTGGAAGAACCCCGCGGTGGACAAGGCCCTCCTCACCGGCCGCGGCAGCTCCGACCCCGCGGTCCGCAAGCAGGCCTACTCCGACCTGCAACGTGCCCTGATCGAGGACATGCCGCTGTGGGTGTACTCGGAGGCCGTCGTAGGCCCGATCTACAACGACAAGGTGACGGGAGTGGAGGTCTACAACGCGGGGGTGGTGTTCATGGACCGCATCGGACTGAAGTGATGTGAGGAGGAGCGGACGCGGGGGCGCGCCTTCGACATGCGCCAACCGAGGGACGATCCGCAACGCGGCGAGGATTCGGTCCTAGTGTCGGCCCGGACCATCCGTCACGAAAGGGTCCGACGTGCACCGAACGTTCCAGCGAGCCGCTGTCCTGCTGACGGCCGTCGGCGCTGCCTGCTTCCCGGGCATCGCCGTGGCCGATGCCCCCGCTCCGCCGCCCTCGACCGTGGTCGTCGTCGGCAACAACAACCAGCTCGCCGGACAGAACGTCTTCAACGCCGGCCACGACAACACCGTCGGCTCGATCGGCGCGGGCGGCCCGGGAACCGGCGTTGGAGGCACCCCGGCACCGACGTTCACCGCGGTGATCCAGAACGATTCGCGTGCCACCCTCACGCTCACCCGGCACACCGGCGACGCGAACTTCCCCGGCACCATCTTCGGGCTGCTCCGCGACACCGTCACGTTCTCGGAGCGCTCCACGGCCGATTACCAGAGCAACGACGGCCGCTCCATGTCCATCACCCTGGACGTCAACTCCGCCGGCCAGGAAACCGTCTCGTGCAACGGCGACTGCCACATCGATCAGGGCAACACGATCGTGTTCGACTGACCGGTCCGCCCGGGCCCGCGCCGATACGGCACCGGCGCGGGCCCGGGCCGACATCCGCCGCTCGGCCGTCCGGCTCCGGCATCAGTGGGCCGTCGGTGTCCGGGCCAGGTTCGCGGCGGCTTCGGGGGTCATTGCCGTACCGCGGTCGAAGGCTTCGCGGAAGGCGTGTTCGCCCAAGGCCGCCTTGGTACGTGCCGTGATGCGGTCGACGTCGGTGCGTTCGGCCGGGGGGAGAGGCGCGCCGACGCTGTCGCGGGCGGCGGTGGCGGCGCCGAGGAGGACGGCGGCGCGGAGGGTGCCTGTCCGGGTGAGGGATTCGGCGCCGGCGAGGCCCTCCAGGGAGAGGGCGAAAGCGCGGGGGTCCGCCAGGGTGAAGGCCCGGTCGAGGCCGTGGTGGTGGTGTGCCAAGGCGGCCTCGCGGTCGCCGCGGAGTTCGGCGGTGAAGCCGAGTTCGGCGTAGCGGAGGTGGTCGCCCGCCGGGGAGACGAAGCGGTTCAGCATGCCGAGGAGCCGGGCTTCGGCCTCGTCGAACGCGCCGGAGCGGCGCGCGCCGAGGGCGAGACCGGTTTCGGCGGCGGCCTCGCCGAAGCGGTAGCCCTGCTCGGCGGCCAACTTGCGGGCCCGTTCGTGGAGTTCGGCGGCTTTCGGCCAGTCCTCGGCGAGCAGGGCGAGGCGGCCGAGGCCGGAGAGGCGGGCGGACACCTCGGCGTGCAGGTTCAGTTCTTCGGCCAGGGCCAGGCCTTGCTGTTGGCGGCGTTCGGCGGTGGCGTAGTCGCCGAGGATCTGCGCGTGCGCAGCCAGGGGCGAGACGGTCTGCAACTCGCCCCAGTGGTCGCCGAGTTCGCGAAACGCTTCGGCGGCGCGCAGGCCGTCGCGGTCGAGAGCGGCCAGGTCGCCGGTGAAGAGCCCGTGCATCGCACGCAGGGCGAGTCCGGCGGCGACGCCCCAACGGTCGCCCGCCGCCTCGGAATGCGCCACCGCGGCATCGTTCAGCTCCGCGCTCGCGGACATGTCGTTCGCGCTGAACTCGCCGTACGCGCACAGCCACAACGCCCGGGCCCGGCGCACCGCATCGGGCACCCCGCCGGCCATGCCGTCGACAGGCGCGGCAGGTTCCCCGGTCATGCGGGCGAACGCATAGTGCAGTAGCACGAGTTCGACATCGTCCGGGGCCGCTTTACGGGCGGCTTCCAGGCGGCGCCGGGCCTCGGTGAGGCGGCCGCGGAGCAGCCACCACCAGCACAGCACGACGGTGAGCCGGGCCGCCTCGGACGGGTCCTCGCGCGCCGTGTCGAGCGCGGCGCGCAGGTTGGCGGCTTCGGCGTCGAGTCGGGCGAGCCAGAGCTGCTGGTCCGCGCCGCGGAGGTGCGGTTCGGCGGCCGAGGCGAGGGTCCGGTAGTAGTGCAGGTGCCGGGTCTGTGTGTCGGTGGCGTCCGCCATTTCGTGCAGCCGGTCGTGGGCGTAGGCGGCCATCGTTTCCAGCAGCCGGTAGCGCGTCCCGGCGGGGGTGGCGACGACCACGACAAGCGACCGTTCGACGAGCCGGGTCAGCAGGTCCAGGACATCCGCGGACGCCACCCCGTCGCCCGCGCACACCGCCTCGGCCGCGTCGAGGGTGCAGCCGTCGCGGTGGACGGCCAGGCGCCGCAGCACGATGCGTTCGGGTGCGCCGAGGAGTTCCCAGCTCCAGTCGATGACGGCGCGCAGGGTGCGCTGCCGGGCGGGTGCGTCGCGGCGGCCGGACGTGAGCAGCCCGAACCGGTCGCCGAGCCGGTCCGCCAGCCCGCGGACGCCGAGTGCCCGCACCCGGGTCGCGGCGAGTTCGAGGGCGAGCGGGATGCCGTCCAGGCGGGCGCAGATCTCCGCGACCGCGGCCGGGTCGCCGCCGGACGGTCCGAACCCGGGCGCGGCGGCTGCCGCCCGGGCCAGGAACAGGGCTTGCGCTTCGGCCGATTCGAGCGGTTCGACGAGCACGACGGCCTCGCCGGCGACCGCGAGCGGCTCCTGGCTGGTGGCCAGGAGCCGGACGCCCGGCGCGCCCCGCAGCAGCAGCGCGGCCAACTCCGCGGCGGCGTCGACCACATGCTCGCAGTTGTCCAGCACGAGCAGCACGGACCGGTCGCGCAGCGCCTGCACCAGGCGTTCGGCGGGCGCCGACGGCATGCCGACGCGCGGGGCGCCCGCGGGAGTGTCGTCGCGGATGCCGAGGACGGCGGCGACTTCGGCGGCCAGGTCGGCGGCATCGCCGTACCGGCCGGCGAGTTCGACGAACCGGACGCTGTCCGGAACCGGCGAAGCCGCGGCGGCCGGGTCGATCCGGCGCCGGGCCGCGGCGATGGCCAGCCGCGTCTTCCCGACACCGCCGGGGCCGGTCAGCGTCACCAGGCGCGCCTCGTCCATGCACCGGGCGACGTGCGCGAGCACCGCGTCGCGGCCGATCAGCGGGGTGACGTCGGCCGGGAGGTTGGAGCTGATCGGGGCGGGGTCCGGGGCGGCCGCGGGCGCAGCCGCGGTGCCGGCGTCCGTCCGCTCGGCCCGCACGTCCAACGCCGGGTCCTGCCGCAGGATCGCCTCGTGCAGCGCCGCCAGCGCGGGGCTCGGGTCGAGGCCCAGGTCGTCGGCCAGTCGGCTGCGCAGGTCGGCGTAGGACGCCAGCGCCTCGCTCTGCCGCCCGGCCCGGTAGAGCGCCCGCAGGTGCACGGCACGCAGGCGTTCGCGCAGCGGGTTCCGGGCCACCAGATCGGCGAGTTCGCCGGTGAGGAGCGGGTCGTCGCCCGCGGCGAGGCGGGCTTCGGCGTGTTCTTCGAGAACGGCGAGACGCTGTTCGTCGAGCCGGTCGGCCGCGGTGCGGGCGAACGCCTCGTCGGCGAAGTCCGCGTAGGCCGGTCCGCGCCACAGGTCCAGTGCGCCGGCGAGCCGGGCGGCGCGTTCCGTGGGATCGGCGACGGCGCGGGCCTCGGCGACCAAGGCCAGGAACCGCATGGCGTCCACCTCTGCCGCCTCAGCGCCGTCGGCGAGGTCGAGCCGGTAGCCGGGGCCCTGCCGCGGCACCCGGTCGCGGCCGATCGCGCGGCGCAGCTGCGACACCTTGGCCTGGAGCGCGTTGGCCGGGTTGCCGGGCGGGTCGTCGCCCCACAGGTCGTCGACCAGCCGGTCCGCGGAGACCACCCGGCCTTCCCGGACGAGCAGGGCGGCGAGCAGCGCGCGGACCTTCGCCTCGGGGACCTTCACCGGCTCCCCCGCGGCGTCCCACACCGCCAGTGGCCCGAGCACCCCGAAACGCATGGCTGAACGCTACACAGCGCCTTACGGCGCACCGTCAGCGGATCATCAGCCGGCCCGAAGCGCCCTCGGCCAGAGTCGTTCCTGTCGGAAGCACGGCACACCGGAACGAAGCGGCCGAAGGGAGCACACCATGCCGAAGTACGCGGGCCGGAACGCGGTCGTCGTCGGCGGCACCACGGGCGTCGGCCTTGCGATCGCCAAGCGCCTGGTCGAGGGCGGTGCCCAGGTCCTGGTGACCGCCGACGGGGCGCACGGGTTCGCCGATGCCGCGGGCCGGCTGGGCAGCGCGGCGTCGCTGGTGGCCTGCGACCTGTCCGCCGCCGACGCGGCGAACGCCTCGGACGCCGCCGCGGCGCTGGCCGCCGAAGCGCAGCGCGTCTTCGGCACGGTCGACATGCTGTTCGTCGGCGCCGAGCCCCCCACCGCCCAGGGCGCGCTCGACGGTTGTGCCTCCACCGCGAAGGGCACCTACCTGGCCGCCCAGGCGCTGGCGCCGCTGCTCGCCGACGACGGCGCCGTCGTCTTCACCACGATCGCGGCGGACGCCTGCCGCCCCGGCATGCCCGATGCGGGCGTGTACGCCATGACGGCGTCGGCCGTCCACGCCTTCGCCCGGGTGCTCGCGGTCGAACTCGCGGACCGCGGCGTCCGCGTCAACGCCGTCGCACCCGGCGCCATCGACATGCCCCTGGCCCGGAACCTCCGGTCCGGCACCGCACCGCTCGGCCGCCGCGGATCGGTCGACGACGTCGCCCGCGCCGCGCTCTTCCTCGCCGCGGACGCGACGTTCACCACCGGCACGGTGCTCGCCGTCGACGGCGGCCTCCGGTCCGACAGCAGCCCGGGCCTCCGGAGCTAGCGCGTCTCCCGTGCACCGCTCTCCCCTTTCACGAACAGGACGCTTCACCATGTCTGCCACCGCACCCGGGATACCCCGCCAAGCAGCTCCCCCGCCCCCGAGCACCGACCGGCTTCCGCTCCCCGCCCTCCTGGCCCTGGCCACCGCCGTCTTCGTCACCAGCCTCACCGAGACGCTGCCCGCCGGACTCCTCCCCGCGATGGGCGCCGACCTCGGCGTCGGCGAGTCCGCGGCCGGGCAGACCGTGACCGTCTACGCCGTCGGCACCGCCCTCACCGCGATCCCGCTCACCGCCGCCACCGCCCGCTGGTCGCGCAAGCGGCTGCTGCTCACCGCGATGGCCGGTTTCGCGGCCGCCAACACGGTCACCGCGCTGTCGTCGGCGTACGCGCTGACGATGGCGGCCCGCTTCGTCGCGGGCGTCGCCGCCGGTGTCGCGTGGGCGCTGCTCGCCGGGTACGCCCGGCGCCTGGCCCCGCCGCACCTCGAAGGCCGGGCCGTCGCCGTGGCGATGGCCGGGATCCCCCTCGCACTGTCGCTCGGCGTCCCGGCCGGGACGTTCCTCGGACAAGCCGTGAACTGGCAGACCGCGTTCCTGCTCATGACCGGCCTGACCCTGCTGCTGCTCGCCTGGATCGCCGTCCTCGTGCCGGACCAGCCGGGCAGCGAGCGCGCCGCGGGAACACCCCTGCGGGCCGTGCTGCGGGTGCCCGGCGTGCTGCCGGTGCTGGCCGTCACGCTCGTTTTCGTCCTCGCCCACACGATCCTCTACACCTACATCGCCACGCTCCTCGACGACCTCGGCCTCGGCTCGTCGACGGACACGGTGCTCCTGGTGTTCGGCGCGGCGTCGCTGCTCGCGATCTGGGTGGTGGGCGCGCTCATCCACCGCCGGCTCCGGGCGCTGACGGTGGCGAGCACGCTGCTCGTCGCGGTCGCCGCGACCGGCCTCGCGCTGTGGGCCGAAAGCACCCCCGTCGTCTACGCCGCGGCCGCCCTGTGGGGCCTCGGCTGGGGCGGCGTACCGACCTTGCTGCAGACCGCCGCGGGCGACGCGGCCGGAGACGCCGCCGACGCGGCACAGGCCGCCCTGGTCACGCTGTGGAACACGGCGATGGCCGCCGGGGGCTTGCTCGGCGGACTCCTCTTCAACCTGTTCGGGGCCGACGCGTTCGCGTGGAGCGCGCTCCTGCTGCTGGTACCGGTGCCAGCCGTGGTCGCGGCTGCCCGGCGGCACGGGTTCCCGGGCGATCGCGGCACCGCGGCCTGAACTTCCCCCGCTCCCCTCCCCACTCGAAGCACCAAGCACCCCAGCTCTCAGCACCCGACGCCCGACGTCCGGAAGGACCTCCGTCATGACCACGAACTCCGCCCCCGCCGCCGCCTCCGCCGCCCGCGACCTGTTCGGCCCCGCCCGGCTGGGCCCGCTCGACCTGCCGAACCGCCTGGTGATGGCCCCGATGACCCGCAACCGGGCCGCGGACGACGGAACCCCGCTGCCGATCATGGCCGAGTACTACGCGCAGCGGGCCGGCGCCGGGCTGATCATCGCCGAGGCCACGACGCCCAACGCGGTCGGCGCGACGTACCCGAACATCCCCGCCATCTACCGCGATACGCACGTCGAGGGCTGGCGGGCGGTGACCGATACCGTGCACGCCGCGGGCGGGCGGATGTTCCTGCAGCTCCAGCACGGCGGCCGGATCGGGCACCCGGAGACGAGCGGACTGCACCCCGTCGCGCCGTCGCCGGTGCCGTTCCCCGACGCGATGCACACGCCGTCCGGGTCGCGTCCGCCTGTGGTGCCGCGCGAAATGACCGTCGAGGAAATCCGGTCCACGGTGCAGGACTTCGCGAACGCCGCCCGCAACGCGGTGGCCGCGGGCTTCGCCGGTGTCGAGGTACACGCCGCGAACGGCTATCTGCTCCACCAGTTCCTCGGTCAGGACACCAACCGGCGCACCGACGCGTACGGCGGCCCGGTCGCCCACCGCATCCGGTTCACCGTCGAGGTGGTCCGCGCCGTCGTCGACGCGATCGGCGCCGAGCGGGTCGGCGTCCGCATCGCCCCCGGCGTCACCGCGAACGCGATGGCGGAAGGCGACACCGAGGCGATCTACCCGGAACTCGTCGCCGCGCTCGCCGAGATCGGCCCGGCGTACCTGCACGTCGTGTTCGCCGACCCCGACCAGCCGCTGTTCCGGGAACTCCGCGCGGCCTGGACCGGCGTACTGATCGCCAACCCGGTGCTGGGCTGGGGCGGCCCGCTCCCCGAGGACGGCGGCAAGGCCGCCGCCGAACGCCTGCTCGCCGCGGGCGCCGACCTGATCGCGCTGGGCCGGCCGTTCCTCGCCAATCCGGACCTCGTGGACCGGCTGCGCGGCGGCGCCCCGGTCAACCAGGTGCGCGACTCCGGGCTGATGTACACGGGCGGGGCGGAGGGCTACACGGACTACCCGGCACTGGACCGCGCCGCCCTCGCCGCCGGAGTGTGAACTACGGCCGAGCCGACGAGCCGCCGCACCCGGGCCTTGGGGTCCGGGTGCGGCGGCCTACGCGACGCCGGGGCGGCCGCGGACGTCAGAACGTCCAGCGGGTGTGGGTGTAGACCCCGTTGTCGCGGCCGAAGCCGTACGCCGTGGCGGGGGCCACCGCGAACACGACAGCTTGGCCCTCGCGGAAGGCGTCCCCGATGCCGTGGAACGTGCCTTCGGCGGAGGTGATGTGCGCGCCGTACTTCGCCTCGTACGCGCGGATCACCTCCTCCAGCAGGGCGGGGTCGTGGACCTGCGCCGCGACGCCTTCGACGACGACGTCGCGGCCCTCGGTGAGGACGCCGCCCGCGCTCAGCAGCGCGCAGTGCCGGTTGCGGGCGAGGTTCTTCGCCTTCTGTTCTTGGGGGCCGGTGGAGAAGTACAGGGTTCCGTCGTGCCAGACGGCGATCACCGGGGTGATGTGCGGTCGGCCGTCCGGACGCACCGTGACGACCTGGAGGATTTCGGCGTCCTGCGTCTGGCGCCGCGCGTCGTCCCAGGCGGTCGCGGTGGCCTTCTCGGCACCCGGGCGCGGGTTGACCGCGGAGCTGTAGCGGGCGTCCAGCTCGGTCGTGGGGTGGGCGGGCATAAAGGGTCCTTCCTGCTCGGCTTCCTGTCCGAATTCCTATAGACCGGGGGGAGGAGCCCGAATCATCGGTGGCCCTGCGCCGAGGTTTGCCCGCGCGGACTTCTCCGGCCCCGACCCGCCCAACTCGACGGAAGTCCGTGAAGCCAGGGGGTCGTTCGTCCGTCAGGCTGCTGCGATGAATCAGTTGGCGTGTACGTCGTGCGGACATGTGGGTTTGGGTGAGGGGTACGTCATGGCCGGCGGCCACCTTGCCCATTGGGTCAGCGGCCTGCTGCGACGCGGCGCCTTGGGCGGCCCCAAGGGGTACGGGCAGAGCCGCAAGTTCGTCGTCGAGGTGTTCCGGTGCCCGTCGTGCGGTCACCTGGAGCTGTTCGCGAACCAGCCGATGTGAGGGCTGCTGCCGGAATCGAAACCGGCGCGGAGCGGTTGTTGGCGGTCGGGACCCCTGTCCCACGTACACGGGGACGACGGTCCCCAACCTCCCCAAGGAGCTGCGCCATGGCCACCACCGTCCTGTTCCACCAGCACGGCGGACCCGATGTCCTCGCCCTTGCCGATCTCCCGGTCGGCGCGCCCGGCCCCGGCGAACTACGGCTGCGGATCGACGCGATCGGCCTCAACCGTGCCGAAGTCCTGTGGCGCGACGGCAACTACATCGAACCGGTGGCACGGTTCCCCGCCCGCTTGGGCACCGAAGCCGCGGGCACGGTCGACGCCGTCGGCGTCGGGGTCGCCGGATTCACGCCGGGGCAAACCGTCAGCGTCATCCCGGCGTTCTCCCAGAACGACTACGCGGTGTATGCCGACCACGCTCTCGTCCCGGCGTCCGCCGTGATCCCCCGCCCCGACACCGTCGGCGCCGTCGACGGCGCCGCCGTCTGGATGCCGTACCTCACCGCCTACGGCGCCCTCGCCGGCACGCTGGCTCCCGGCGACACCCTCGTCGTCACCGCGGCGTCCAGCAGTGTCGGCCTCGCCGCGCTGCGCGTCGCCCGCCGCCTCGGCGCGACCCCCATCGCCGTCACCCGCACCGACGCCAAGAAGGCCACTCTCTTGGCCCACGGTGCCGCCCACGTCCTCACGAACGACACCCAGGACGTCGCGGCGGCGATCCTCGACCTCACCCACGGCCGCGGCACCGACCACACGTTCGACGCGGTCGCCGGTCCGGGCGTCACGGACCTCGCCCGCACCACCGCCCCCGGCGGCAGCGTCATCGTCTACGGGGCGCTCAGCGGCCGGCCCACGCCGTTCCCCGGCATCGACCTCGGCCTACCCGCGCTCACCCTGCGCACGTTCACCGTCCACGAAGTCACCCGTGACCCCGAACGCCTCCGCCGCGCCCACGCTTTCGTCACCGAAGGCCTCCGCACCGGGGACTTCCAGGCCGTCGTCGACCGCACCTTCCCCCTCACGGCCATCGCCGACGCCCACCGCCACCTCGAATCCGGCACCCAGATAGGCAAGATCGTCGCCACGGTCGAGCACTGACCCGCACAACGGCCGCCGCCCGTTCCCGGGCGGCGGCCGCCACAACCAACCCGCGCTATTCCTCGCCGGGTACGCCCGGCACACGCATCAGCCGGAACTCGGCCTCGGACAGGAACCCCTCGGCAATCCGCACCCCGGTCAGCCTCTCCGCCAGGGCCAGGACGGCCGCTTTCTCGTCGTACCCGTCCGGCCCCCCTTCCCCGTCGACGTCGCAGCCGACTGCCCGCATCAGCGCTCGGCTCCGCCGGTGACCATCGCGGAGACGAAGAATGGCCGGTGAGCGGGTCGCCTCTCGGCGAGTGGCTCACCGAGGCTCCGGCCGAACCGGTATTCCTCGGCGGCGATAGGTAGGGCCCGGGGACACCGGACTCACCGACCGAGCGGTACAACGGCCGAGACCCCAAGCGCATTCCCACCACAGACCGCCGGCCTCGCCCAGGCCTCCGAACGGGTACCGGAACCCCCGTCGGTGCCGCCGACGCCGTCAGGGTGCGGGCGTCTCGGCCGGTACCAGCATCGGGCAGTCCGGCAGCGGAAGTTCGTTGCGCGTGCGGACCCCCGGCAGCCAGCCCTGCGGTGACGTCACGTGGTACCAGCGACCCGACGACATGCCGTGTTCGTCGGTGACCAGCTGACCGTCGCGCACCACGCAGTCGGCGTTCAGGACGTCGCCGTGCCACACGTGGGCCACCACGTTCGCTGCGGTGTACCGGGTGTACGGCGAACGGGCCAGCCCCAGAGCACACTCCAGGGTGCGCAGCGGCCGGCAGGCCTCCTCGACGTTGTAGACGGTGAGGGCGATCCCGGACGGCGGCGGCGGCGCCTGGACCGCGGCCTTGCGGCCGTGGTCGTTCCCGCCGTGCTGCAGCGCGTCGGCGGCGAGTGCCGCCGGCACCAGCGCGGCGGCAACCGCCGCGACCGCGAACGCAACGCGCATGCGTCCTCCCAGCGCGAGGCGGCGCGCTCCCCCCGACGGGTGGGAGCGCGCCGCCTCGTCTTCCCGCGCCGCCGCCTGCAGCCGCGCCATCAAGGCCGGAGGCACCGTGATGGTCTCGGCGCCGCGGCGCAGCAGAGCGCCGATCTGCTCGTCGCTTATCCGCTCGCGCGGATGGCCGGGCGGCGCCGTCGGACCGTGCTGCCGGGATGCCATGGCTCAACCGTCTCCTTGCCCCTCGGAGTTCCCTGGCCGGACGTGCCACCCTTCCGTATCCGGAAGCGGATGGGGGTGCGGCTGCGCGGGCAGCGCGGCGGCGGCCGCGCCGTGCACCTCGCCGCCCGCGCCCTGCACCTCGGCGGCACGTTCCTGCTCGATCAGTGACCGCAGCCGTTCCAGTCCGCGGCGGCGTGTGATGGCCACGGTGCTGCGGTGGGTGCGGATCAGTTGTGCGGCCTCGTCGATCGTGTAGCCCTCCACGTCGACCAGCAGCACCGAGCGCGCCTGCTTGAACGTCAGGCGACGCAGCAGCCGCACCACCTCGACACCGTCCTGGCGTTCCCGCATCAGGGCGTCCTCGCCCGCGGCGGCGTTCGGCAGCCGGCCGCCCCCGGGCCACACGCCTTCGCGGTGCCAGTCGTCGGCCGGTTCACCGGCCGGGAGCTGGCGGCGGTTGCGCCGCCACTGGTCGCGGGCCAGGTTGGCCACGGCGGTGAACGCGTACGCGTACGGCTCCGGGTGGGCCAGGAACCGTTCCGGACGGCGGCCGATCTTCAGGTACGCGTCGTGCACCAGGTCCTGCGCGTGCGCGCCGCCGCCGGTGAGCAGCACCGCGGCACGGTACAGCCGCGGCAGTATGCCGGCGAAGACCGAGTCGAAGACTTCCCGACGCCCCTGCGGCCGGGTGCCGACGGACGTGCCCGCCGGGCCCGGCCCGCCCGGCACCGTGGCCAGTTCATCGGCCGTGTCCATGGTGGCCGCCCCCCGCTCCCCGAGTGTGCTGCGCATGCGGTGCGGCGTCCGCGCCGGCGCGTGTACGAGCGCGCCTGCGTGCGCCTGGGCGCCTGCGTGTGCAATGGACCTCACCCTAGAACGCAAAGTGAGCAAAGCCACACGTAACGTCACCATTGCACGCGAACGAGTGACTGCAGATAGCCCATTCGCGTGTGATGCAGGTCACATGGAAGGCGTCGTCATGGGGGCGGGGTTCGGACGTGTACCCCATGTCCGTCACCACGCGAAAGGAAGACGATCATGCGACTGCGCAACCTGGTGATGACCGTGACCGCCAGTGCCGCCCTCGCCTTCGGCGGCGTGCTTGCCGCCGCCCCGGCGCAGGCCGCCCCGGCGACGGCCGCCTGCGAGCATCCGTGCCACTCGCCCGGGCCGGGCTGGACGTACATCACCGACTACTTCTGGGCGAGCGCCTGCGCCGACACCGGCAACCAGGGCATCGCGACCCACCGCTGGAGCGCCTACCAGTGCACCGGCGGCAGCCCCGTGGAGAACTACGAGCTGTGGGTGCGCTGACCGGGTAAGCCGGACCCCGGCCCGCGGGCGGGCGACTTCGCGCACCGAGGGGGAGCCGCGAGGTCGCGCCTGCGGGCCGGGGTCCGGTGCTTTTGGGGGCGGGGGCGGGGACGGGCCCCGGCGGTCGGAGCGCCCCGGCGGCGCGCTGCGCGAAGATCGAACGCATCGAAGGGCCGACCGCGTCCTGAAATAGGGGGTTTTATGTACGAACTATCAGCAGTCATAGCGGATTTCGACCTGCTGCGCGGCTGTCTCGCAGGCTCGGACTCCGTACCGGTGGCGGCGCTGCGCCAGGGCTTGGGGCTGGTGCCGGCGCGGGACGTGCCGGTGGGCGAGGCATCCGCGTCGGGGGCGAATGAGCCGTCGAGTGCGCCGGGGCCGCTGGAGCCGGACGAGCCCCTCGCCCCGATGTCGCCCGCGTTCGAGGCCGTGGCCGCGGCGTGGTCCCGGCACGGGACGGTGGCGTACGTGGCCGCCGACTTCGCCGGCGGCACAGGATGGCAGGCCGCTGTCGTATGGCGGGCCGGGGCGCGGCTGTGGGGCCCGGCGTACGACACGGAGTTCCGCGGACCGCGTCCGTCTTGGCCGGTCAACCACGCCCTGTCCCTGCTCGGAGCCGTGGCGCACGACCCGGCCTCCCCCGGGTCCGGCCCCGGCTCCCCCGGCGGCACGGAACAGCGTGCCTACGCCGACGTGTTCCACCGGGTCGGCCTCGGCTGGGAACGCGACACCGACGCATGGCGCACCGTGGGCCGCGCCGACCGGGAACGAGGCTATGCGGCCGCGCTGGAGCGGCGAGAAGATGCGTTCCGAACCTACGCCGCAGACGAGGGACGCAGGCAACTCGACCTGCTGCCCGCCGTACTGGACGGCCGCACGATCATGCGGGTGCTCGGCGTCGGCCCCGGCCCTCTGGTCGGCGCGGCGGCCCGGCACCTGAAGGAGTTGGCACAAGGCCAAGGGGCGTTGACCCAGGCGGAAGCAATTGAGGCGCTGCACACCTGGGCCCGCGGCCGGCCTCTCGAACGCGAGGACGACGCGATCGCCTGACCCTGTCATGGGCGAACTCGCGTTGCTGCCGGCGGCAGCAGGCCGCGCCGTGACGCCCACCCGCGTCCCGCGTTGGGCGTCCCGCGTTGGGCGTCCCGCGTCAGCTACCGCTGCCCGCCCCGCTGCTCTCCCCACCGCCCGCCGAGTTCGCGGGGTTGAGCGGAGGCGGAGGCGCCTTGTCCGCCCCCGCCCCGGGGAGCGGCACCGGCACCGGCACCGGCCAATGTCCCAGCGGCGGCAGCCCGCCGTGCCCGGTCCATGCCCACAGTTCGCGTTCGCGGTCCAGCTGCATGACGGTGATGCGCTGCACGACGAGCACGAACAGCACGGCCGCCACCGCGCTGACGAGGGACGCGGCCAGGGACACGTAGCTGTTGTCCCGGAGCGTCGTGAGGGCATCGGGCCGCGCGAACTCGCCGGCTTCGTCGCTGCCGCCCACGAATTCCAGGACGATGCCCAGCTGGAAGACCAGCCACCAAGCGAGGATCAGCGGGAAACGCTCCCGGCGGCCCCGTGAATCACTGCCCTTCCAGATGTCGTTGGCGATGCGCGCCGGGAACCACCAGTTCACGAAGGGGCAGAACCATCCGGCGATCGACCAGCCGGCGGCCAGACCCGGCTGGTACAGGCCGAACAGCGCGACGTTGGCGCGTGCCCGGTAGAACCACACCGTCGCGACCACGGCGGTGATCATGAACCCGAGCACCGTCAGTCCGTACACGTTGTCCGAGAACGTGATCGCGGAGTTCACCGTCTCCAGGTCCTGCTCGGTGCCCCCCGGGAATCCCCCGTCTCCGCTGCCGCGGAGGAGGTCGTCCGCGGCCTCGGCGGTCCGCCACCGGGCAATCGCGTTGAGGACGCCCAGCAGCACATCGACGCCGAGCAGGACCCCCACCGCGATGCCGAGCCCCCGGTTCGCCCGCACCCCGTACAACTGCCGGCCCATGGCCGGCGGGGGCGGAGGCGGCGCCACCCACTTGGTGACGGTGGCGTCCGCCTGCCACCCCGGGGCAGGCCCGCCGGGTCTGTCGCCCGGCGCCTCGCCGTCGTCCGGCATCGCCCACAACTCGGCACCGCAGTTCGTACAGCGGTCCTCGCGCGTGGAACGCGCCTCACACTCCGAACAGATCAACCAAAGCCCCCACCGGAAATCAGCGGCACGCAGCATCCCCCACGGCCGGAAAGTGTGCACCGCATCATTCCGCTTCCGACGAAGATCGTCATCACCGGACGGTTGTCGATCACCGAGTCGTTATCCGACCCGATCCGGCCCGGCGCCGCCGAGGGAGACATCAACCCGTGGCAGCATGGCGTGCACAGCGGGACGATCCTGATGCGTCGCCACGCGAACGGCACGGACTTCCGCCCACGGCGGTGTGTGCGTCTTCACGTAGCCGCGGTCACGCACGGCCGACTCGTTGAAGCTGACATACGGCCGCGACGCGCTTACCAGAAACCAGCCACCACCCATCGTCCACGGCGAGACGGCGATGAGCCCTGCTACTTCCCCGCTCTGCGGACCGCCCAGGAAGGCAAGCAAGCCCAGCACGCCGGCCAGGCCGAGGAAGACCTGCCACAGGTTTCGGTTCGGCACCGTGCGCCAGTTCATGAGGACCGCCCCCCGTCGAGCTTCCGCGCCCCGATCATGATGCGGCCGCTCCCTCGCCGCGTCGAGACGGCACTTCGCCCGGCCGCGGGTCTCCCGCCCCGCGGCACGCCCACGCCACCCAGCGCGCGGTGAGCACCCCTGCCCGCCGCGGCTCAGACGACGTCCAGAACCGCCTTCCCATGCACCGCGCGGCCGAGAAGAGCGTCGACGCCTTCGGCGGCCTTCTCCCACGGGGCCCGCCAGGTGACATGGGGGTCGAGTTCGCCGGCGGCCACCAACGAGGCCAGGAAGGTGAGGTCGGGGGCGAGGTCGGTGCAGCGCAGGAGGAAGAAGCTGACGATGGCCCGGTCGTGGGCTTCGGGTGCGCCGGAGAAGGCGTGCGAGGGGAAGTGCTCGGGGGCGTCGGTGGCGCGGCCTACGGAGACGAGGGTGCCGTGTTCCGCGAGGCGGGCGTACGCGTCGACGAGCTGGGGGCCGCCGACCATGTCCACGACGCCGTCGACGAGTCCGGTCAACTCCTCGGGCGCGCGCACGACTTCGTGGGCGCCGAGGGCCTGGAGGCCGAGGGCATGGGTTGCCGGGTCGCCGGTCGAGGCGATCACGTGGGCGCCCGCGCGGCGGGCGAGTTGGACGGCGTAGCGGCCGACGCCGCCGGTGGCGCCGGTGACGAGTACGCGGCGCCCGAGCAGGGGGCCGAGGCGGCGGAGGGCCCGGAGGGCACTGGCGCCTGCGACCGGAACGGTGGCGATGACGCCCAGGTCGGCGTCGGGCGGCACGGTGCCGAGCCAGGAGGTGTCGACGGCGCGGAGTTCGGCCCACGCGCCATCCCACCCGAGGGTGACGACGGGGGTGCCTGCCGACGGGCCGGAGCCGTCCGCCGCGGCGCGTTCGACGACCCCGGCGGCGTCCCAGCCCGGCACCGACCCGTCGGGGGCTTCGGCGAGGACGTACTTGGCTTCGCCGAAGTTGAGGGACATCGCGTGCACGCGGACGAGGGCCTGGTGGGGAGCCGGTTCGGGGTCGGGGACTTCGCCCAGACGCAGGTTGCGGGGGTGGGAACGGTCGACGAGGAGTGCGCGCATGGCAAGGCCGCCTTTCGTGGGCACCGATTGTGCCACTCAGTGGCAAAAGCCTATCAGCGGCATTCGCTCCTTTGGCTACACTGGCGGCACCATGACTGCCACCGAAGCCGACCGCACCGCCCCGCAACCGTCCCTGCGCGAACGCAAGAAGCTCCGCACCCGCGAAGCACTGATCGGCACCGCACTGGACTTGTTCACCGAACGCGGTTTCGAGGGCGCGACGTTGGACGACCTGTGCAACGCCGTCGAGGTCTCCAAGCGCACGTTCTTCCGCACGTTCGCGAGCAAGGAAGACGTCGTCATGGCGCCGACCCAGGACATGTGGACGGCCTTCACCGAGGAGCTGGAGACCCGCCCCGTCACCGGCGGCGGCACCCTGCTGGCCTTCCTCCAGGATTCGCTGCTCGCCGCCGTCGACCGCATGACCGACGAGGCATGGCCGCGCCGCGTCCGACTCAGCCGCCGCCTCGCCGCGAAGAACCCGTCGATGGACGCCCACGGCCTGCAGTTCTGCGACCACACCATCCGCACGTCCCTCGCGACACTGCGGCGCAGGCTCACCATCGAAGACCCGAACGACCCCCGCCCCCGGCTCGCCCTGGACCTCCTCGCCGCCGCCAACCACTGGGCCCTGGAACGCTGGGTCGAACTCCCCGGCGAACCCGACCGCGACACCTTCACCGCCCAACTCCGCACCGCCTTCGCGGCAATCCCGCAGAGCGTGACCGTCACCGCGACGCCGCGCGCCACGGGCTAGTCGACGCGACCGCAAGGGCCTCGTCAGCCTCGGTCTCTCCTCCGCACCGCACTCCGCCGCGTCTGCGAGACTTGGCGCATGCCGACCGACTCCGACGCCAGGAGCGTCCAGGCGTCCGGCCGGACGCCCACCGACACCCCGCCCCGCCCCCGCGAGGCGAAGCCGCCGCGCGTGCTGCGGCGGCTGGGCGGCGTCGGGGTCCTCCTCCTGGTCCTCGCCCTGCTCTTCCTGCTGCCGTGGTGGACGCTGTTCGGCTCCGGCACCGACTGGCCGCTCCCCGTCTTCGTGACCGGCACCGTCGTCTTCGTCGGCGCCCTGGTCGCCTTCCCGTTCCTGATGTTCACGGGCCATGCCCGGCGCGCGGACCGTGCGGCCCGCATTGCCGACACCACGCTCGGGGTGGCCTGGGTCCTGTTCACCTGGTCGGTGCTCGGCGGCCTTGCACACCTCCTGCTCATCGGTCTCGGCATCGGCGGCGCCGACCGGGCCCGGGTGATCGCATGCGCTGTCGCCGCGGTCTCGGCCGGGCTGCTGGCGTGGGGCCACTACGAAGCGATGCGCGTACCCCGCGTGCGGCAGCTGGACGTTCCCCTGCCCCGGCTCGGCGCGGGCCTCGACGGAACCCGTGTCGTCGTCCTGGCCGACACCCATTACGGCCCGATCGACCGGGCCGCCTGGTCGGCGCGCGTGACCGAGGCCGTCAACCGGCTCGACGCGGACGTGGTGGTCCACGCCGGCGACATCGCCGACGGCACGCCCGCCCAACGCCGCGAGCAGTCCGCGCCCCTCGGCGCGGTCCAGGCGCGACTGGCACGGGTGTACGTCACCGGCAACCACGAGTACCTCGGCGAGGCCCAGGGCTGGCTGGACCGCATGACCGACCTCGGCTGGGAGGCCCTGCACAACCGCCACGTCGTCGTCGAACGCGGCGGCGACCGCCTCGTCCTCGCCGGCGTGGACGACGTCACCGCCCACCACTCCGGACTGGCCGGACACCGCACCGACCTGGACGGCGCCCTGGCAGGCGCGGATCCGGACCTCCCGGTCCTGCTCGTCGCCCACCAGCCCAAGTACATCCCCCAGGCCGCCGCCGCGGGCATCGACCTGCAGATCTCCGGACACACCCACGGCGGCCAGATCTGGCCGTTCGGCCTCCTCGTCCGCCTCGACCAGCCGGTGGTCCAGGGCCTGAGCCACCACGGCGAGCGCACCCGGCTCTACACGAGCCGCGGCACCGGCTTCTGGGGCCCGCCCTTCCGCGTCTTCGCCCCGAGCGAGATCACCCTGCTCACCCTGCGCTCGACGCCCTGACGGGCCCGGGTACGGCCGGCACCGCACCGGCCGAGCGGTGCCGCACGCGGCCGCGAACCCGCGGGTGAAGCGGCGCCGTCACAGAGTGGTGACCAGGCCGCCGTCGACGACGAAGTCCGAACCCGTGATGTTCCCGGCCCGCTCCCCCGCCAGGTAGACCACCAGGTCGGCGACTTCCTCCGGCCGGGTGAACCGGCCGGTGACCGCACCGGATGCGGCCTGTGCCGCGATGTCGTCGGGGGTGTGGCCCGACACCTCGGCGACCGACGCCGCCACCCCGGACTCGCCCAGCCACAGGGCCGTGGCGACCGGGCCGGGGCTGACGGTGTTCACCCGGATGCCCTGCGGGCCGACTTCCTTCGACAGCGCCTTGGAGAAGTTGAGGAGCGCCGCCTTGGCCGCCGAATAGTCGACGACCAGCGGGTCGGGGAGGAAAGCGTTGACCGAGCAGACCGTCACGATGCTCCCGCCGCCCCGCCGCAGCAGGAACGGCAGCGCGGCCCGGGTCGCGCGGACGGCGGCCAGGAAATTGACGGTCAGGGTCGCGGCCCAATCGTCGTCGGTCACCGCGAGGAACCCCGCGGTGCGCGGGCGGACCGCGCCGACGTTGTTGACCAGGATGTCCACGCCGCCGCACGCCTCGGCGGCCACGGCGACCAGCCGGGCCGGGCCGCCCGGTTCGGCAAGGTCGACGGCGAGAGGCACCACCCGGCCGTCGGCGGCGAGGTCCGCCAACTCGTCGGTGACCGAGCGGGACCCGGCGACCACCCGGGCGCCCTCCGCGACGAGCGCGCGGGTCACGGCCAGGCCGATGCCGCGCCCGGCACCCGTGACGACGGCCGTCTTGCCGGTGATTCCGAGATCCATGACGGGGCCCTTTCCGCACATCGGCAATCCCCCACGCCCCCGCGTCGGAGCCCGGCAGACGCCCGGCCCCACGCGGAAGGACGCGTCCAGGTTGCCCGGATTTCCCTGAACCGAACATCCACGCGACTGCCGAGGATGCGTGCCCTCGGCGGCGGGCCGCCCGCGACACGCGGCCCGAGTGCCCGGAGCAATCCCCGTGACGGATCCGATGCGTCGGCTTAGCGTGGGCGAAACGCCACCCCATTTGGAGGAGCAGCCATGCCGGTGATCACGACGAAGGACGGCACCGAGATCTTCTACAAGGACTGGGGTGCCGGCCGTCCGGTCGTGTTCTCGCACGGCTGGCCGCTGAACGCGGACGCCTGGGATCCGCAGGCGCACCTGGTCGCGTCGCACGGCTATCGGGCGATCGCGCACGACCGACGCGGGCACGGCCGGTCGTCGCAGCCATGGGACGGCAACTTCATGGACCAGTACGCCGACGACCTCGCCGAACTGATCGAGCACCTCGACCTGCACGACGCGGTCCTGGTCGGCCACTCCACCGGCGGCGGCGAAGTCGTCCGCTACCTGGCCCGGCACGGCACCGGACGCGTCGCCAAAGCCGTCCTCCTCGGCGCCGTCCCGCCGCTGATGCTGCAGACCGACGCCAACCCCGACGGCGTCCCGATGGACGCCCTCGACGGCATCCGCGCCGCCATCGCAGGCGACCGCTCGCAGTTCTACAAGGACCTCTCCGAAGCCTTCTACGGCTTCAACCGCCCGGGGGCCGCCGTCTCCCAGGGCAAGCGCGACGAGTTCTGGCTCGGCGGCATGCAGGTCGGCTTCAAGGCGGCCTACGACTGCGTCAAGGCCTTCTCCGAAACGGACTTCACCGACGACCTCCCGAAGATCGACATCCCGGTCCTCGTCGCCCACGGCGACGACGACCAGATGGTCCCCATCACAACCTCCGGCCTGCGCAGCGCCGAACTGCTGCCGAAGGCCACCCTGCGCGTGTACGAAGGAGCCCCGCACGGCCTGAACGGCGCCTTCGAACAGGCCTTCAACACCGACTTGCTGGCGTTCCTCGCCGACTGATCCGCATCGAGTGGTCGGTGGCGGTGCGGCCCTCACCCGGGGCCACACCGCCACCACACCGAACCGGCAACGGCACTCACAGCCGAACTGGGGCGGCTTGCCGGACCGCGCCTCCTCGCCGGAGTACAACGGCTGCCGGAGAGGCCCCGGGCGCCAGCCGGCAGACCTGCGTTGTCGGTCGGATATGAACAATGGCAGGACATGACGATCACCGATGTACTCGACGGCCTGGACGCGGTCGACTGGGCCGCACTCCAGCACGCCTACGGATCCGCAGAGGACGTCCCGAGGCTGCTCCGGGCGCTGCGCGCGGACGACGCCGCGGCCCGCGAGAAGGCACTGCACGCGCTGTACGGCAACATCTTTCACCAAGGCTCCCGTTATGAAGCCTCCGCATACGCTGTGCCCTTCCTTGTCGGCTTGGCCGCCGACGCGGACACACGGGATCGGGCTGCGATCCTCGGTCTGATCGGCTCGCTTACGGTCGGCTACGACGAAGCCCACCTCCCGCAGGGCCTGGACATCGACGGCTGGCGGGCGGAGATCGAGGAACTGCGCTCCGGAGACCGCGAGGAGATGCGGCGACGCGTCGAGGAATGGGTGGACGAGGCAGTCGACGATGGAGACCGCCGGGTACGGGAAATGCGGCTGCACATGTTCGACCCCGACGGGTCATACGAGTACGCGCGCCACGAGTTGGCGGTCTACGACGCGGTGCGTGCACACGTCCCGCAGTTGCTCGCGCTCCTCGACGATCCCGACGCGGCAGTGCGCACCGGCGCGGTCTACGTGCTGGCCTGGTTCCCCGAAGAGGCGGGGCTGATCGTGCCCCGCCTGCATGTACTGCTCGCCGAGGAGCAACTGCCCGCGGTGGCGGCCTGTGCCCTGCTTGCCGTCGCGCTGGTGACCGACGCAGAGGACGCCGAGACGATCGGCATCCTGCGGCAACGACTGCGCGCCAAAGAGCCGTTGCAGTGCTGGTCCGCCGCGGTCGGCTTGGCCCGACTGGGCGCGGCGGACGCCGACGTGGTCGCGATTCTGGCGGCGGCGGTTGTCGAGCCGCCCGCACAGGACGGCCCCGGTGTGCCGTTCCAGAGCGGGGACCTGCGGGGCTACACGTCGGTCGCACTGGCCGCCGTGGACCGGACCGTGGCGGCCGGGGCACTGGACGCGCTGCTCGCCGGCCTGGCCGGACCTCGGGGCCTTCGGCGTTCGCGGTCACCTCGGCGGTGCTCTACGTCGCCTTCGGCGCCGACAAACCACGGCCGCTGCCCCCATACGGCGAACTCGACGACGTGACCCGCAAAGTCGTGCACGGCTTGGCCGAAATGGACGCGAACACGTGGCAGTGGGGCAACTTCACGATGATGCTCAGCCCCTACAACCTCCCTACCAATCGAGCGGCGTGCAGGCGGTACGCCGGACTGAGCGGGTAGTGCGTGTCGGCGCCGAGGTCCCCGAGGCGGCGCCCGAATCCGTCTGACGTCGGCCGTTGCATCCCCCCGAGGGAATGTGTCGGCGCGGCCGCGCTCTCGACGACTACCCGCCCGCGTACGGGGCCTGGCGGAACACCCACACCGCCGGCCCCGACACACGTCACGGCGGCAGTGAACCCCTCAGCGCTACCGCCGTGCCTGTGCAACCGCCGCCTCGCTCATAGGCCAAACCGCAAGGCACGGCCCGCTCGTCGCGGTCTCCCACGTCGGCCCTCCGGGTGCGGAAACCCAATCCCCTCGCGGCCCCTAAGACTTCGAGCACACCGCACGGACCGGCCGGCCACAGTGCACCACCGAAGCGTGAAGTCCGGGTCTGTCGGCCGAACCCCCGTAACCTGCCGGGCGCCGTCATCGTTGGAACGGGTGTTCGACTGTCTGGGAGGTGCGCAATCCGCGGTCGGCTTGGCCGAACTCGCCAACCGTGCGCCCGAACGGGCCGGGCTGCTTCTCCACGGGTCCCTCGACACGCTGCCGGACGACACCGCATATCCGGTCGTGGTCGGCATCCAGGTGTTCCAGCACGGCACCCGCGACCAAGCCCGCGGCATCCTCGCCGCGGCCCTGCGCCGAGTGGCACCCGGCGGACTGTTCTGCGTGCGGGTCAATGCGGTCGGCACGGACATCGTGCGGGCGCACGACGTGATCGGCGAGCACGACGACGGCTCCCTCACGGTGCGCTACCGCGCGGGCGGCCACCGGGCCGACAAAGCCGGTCTCGCCGTGCACTTCTACTCCGAGACCGAACTTGCCGAGCTGCCGGCCGATTGCGAACCTGTGCTCCCGATCCGGCTCACCCGCCGCGAACGGCCCCGGAGCAGGGCGGGAGCCGGGCGCAGTGGGAGGCCATCGTGCGCGTCCCCCGACGACCGTAGGCGGCCGATGACCGACCGTTCGCCGCCGGAACCGCCCTGCTGCCGCGACAAGAGTGGCTTGCCGCGTTCCCGCGCCGCTACGTTGCCGCCCCAGTGCTGGTGACCGACCCCGACGGCTGGGTTTTCCTGCTCGATGTGGACTGGTGCGCGGGCCGCAAGTTCCGATATTCCTCACGGACCGACGCGGCGCAGGCTCTCATTCTCGGCTCGCGCGCTCTTGCACCGTGATGCTGATCCACCGGTCCCCCGCTCGGGGTCCACGGGACCAGCTGATCGTTTCGAACGAGTGCAAGCGTCCTTGGAGCAGGGCGAAGCGGGGCAGGGCCACGCCGAACTCGTCGGCTACCGCTTGGAGTACGCGCCGGTGGGTGGCCTCGCCTGCGTCCGCGGAATCGGCGGAATCGGCGGATTCGACAGACTCGGCGGACACGGCCGGCAGCCTGTCCGGGTCGAATGCCTCGGGCAACGTGCCGACGCGATGCACGAGAGGAGGACGGTGCGGTTCGGTCCCGTGATGCGGTGATTCGACCGTCAGGGCACCTTCGATTTCTCCCCCTCGGGCCACCGAGATGTGGAACGAGAACGACTCGGTCGGTGCCTGCGCGTGCGCCGTCGGTTGGCGTACGAACGTGCACCAGACCACGACGGCTCGCCCGTCCGGCGTCGCGCGGGACGCGGGGATCGCCGGGCTGCGGAGGCGGTCCGCGTTCGGGGGCGCGTACTCGTCCGCGAACGCGAAGCTCCATCCGGGGCCCGCGCGTCCAACCCTCATCAAGGCGCGGTCGTCCCACGGGTTTCGGGCTCGTCGGTTCCCCGACTCGTGTCGGCGGCGCTGCAGTTCGTGCGCCGTGGCGGGAGCCGCGAGTCCGTCCTGGTCCTCATGCCCGAGCAATTCCACGAGGCGTTCCGGGTCGACGCCTTCCACCAGGACGAGCCGGTAGCCCTCCCTCCACCACCCTTCCCGCGTGGCGAGCCAGTCCAGGCCCGGCGGGTCCAGGTCGGGCACCGGCTCCGGCATCGGACCGGCGCGGCCGGCGCGTGGCGTGGCCAGCAGTTCCCGGCCGCGTTCGCGTGTCACCACGGGGGTGAGCAGCGGGTCGGCGAGTAGGCCGAGGGGCGCGAGGATCCCTTCGGCGGGCGGTTCCCAGTGCGGCAGACCGTCTCGGATGAGCCGCCACGCCCCGTCGGTGTCGCCCCACCGGGCGAGTTCGCGGGCGCGGGCGACGAAGGCGCCGAAAGCGCCGCCGGGTTCGTAGACGTAGGTGCCGTCGGCGATGCTCGTGGCCAGGTCGCGAACCTCGGCCGGCTGCCGCTGCACCACCTCGTGCGGGGGTGGCCAGCCGCGCTCGAACTGGGCGGCCAGGTAGACGGGGAGGGCCTCCCCCCGATCGGCCGGGGCCAGGGGCGGGTGGTACAGCCCCAGCCTGCGGTCACCGGTCAGGAAGGCATCCAGCCGAACCAGCAGTTCGCGTGCTCCGGGTCGGCCGTAGGCCGCTGCCTCGGCAAAGATGTTCGCCGCCCGTTCCCAGCGTCCCGCGTACGCCTCCTCGCGGCCGAACTCCAACGCAGCGTCCAGCGCCTCGGTGGTCTCGTTGACCATCCCGTGGTCCGCGGCCAGCGCGTGGAACTGCCGGTACCTGTCACGCATGAATGCCCGGAAGGACGCGAAGCGTTCGGCGCCTACGCCCGACCAGCTGTGACAGATGTAGACCGCCCATTCGCCGTCCGCACCGACGTCACCCGGGTCGAGGACCAGGATCCCCGCGTCCACCTCCAGGCCGAGGCGCACTGCCCGATGCCACATCCCGTGCCGGTGAAGCACCTCCTCGGATGGCTCCGGGCCTTCCAGCATCCAATCGTCGAAGCCGGTGTACCGCTCGGCCTCGGCCTCGTCCAACGGCGCCAGTTCGGCCGTGCCGGCCAGGCGCATGACGAAGTTGCCGGCGTTCAGCCAGCCGTCGGTGACTTTCAGGAACGACCGCAGCGACGGCGGCAGCCGGTGGCCGATCCGCGCTTCGGCGGCGGTCAGCCGCTCCTCGTCGGCGCCGGGGAACCCCAGCCAGCGCTGTCGCAGGGCTGTCGGCCCGTACGCGCCGAGGTACCCGACGCCGTCGGACACCTGGGCGTCCGCCCACTCCTCGCTCCAACGCCGAAGGAAACCGGTCCAGTTGTCACACTGGTCACGCTCGTCCATGCCCGGGATGCTCGCAGTCACCACCGACACCCCGAAGGCACCTCGGTGCGCGTCGGGCGCCGAGGGCCGCGGCACTGCGGCACTGCGGCACCCCGGACGGACGCCCCCCGCCGCCTGGAAGCTCCGCAAACGAACGGTCGTCCTCCAGACGACGGGGGCACGGCACACGGCCTCCGCCTACGACCGCCGGATCGGCACGATCGACTGCTTGTGGTGGAAGCGGTTCTGCGGATCCCAGATGGTCTTGGTGCGCTGCAGGCGCGGGTAGTTGTCCTTGTAGTACAGGTGCGGGTAGCGCGGGGCCGGGTCCGTGGCGATGCCGAGGTCGACGTCGGGGTAGTTGACGTACGCGCCGTCCGTGGTGCGGTCGTGCTCCGCGTCGCTGATCTCCGGGACGCCGTCGGTGTCCGCGTAGACGTCGGTGTAGAAGCCCCGCAGGAATTCCACGTGCGCCGAGTCCTGCGCCGGGTCGGTCCAATACGACTGGTACTGCAGCTTCATGCACGAGTCCCGCTGCGGCACGGCGGTGGCCCGCGGGGCGACCGCGTTGACGCGGCAGCCGTACGAGTCGATCTGGACGAGCGTCTGGGTCAGGTCCACGCCCGGGTCGTCCCGGGTGAGCCAGGTCCACATCGCGGCGATCTGGTCGTCGGTGAAGGGCTTCCGGTGGTACGCGGACTTGTACTTTCCGCGCTGGTTCGGCCCGGAGCCGTTGAGGGTCTGGGTGGCTTGGAGCCACGGCATCCGGCGGCGCTTCTCCGGCAGCGGCAGGAACGTGCCGCCTACTTCGGACACCTGCATCATCGAGCCGGTGGTCAGACCCGATTCGAGCGCCCGGAGGTAGGCGTCCAGGGGCGCGACGTCCTCGGCGACCCACTGGCTGGAGACGACGACGTTGCCGTTCGTCTTGTGCGGGAGCTTCAGGATGCTGAAGAGCTGGTTGTAGACCTGCTCGTCGGGCCCGCTGTGGGCGGCGAAGAACTCGCCGAAGTTCCGCAGGAGCCGCTCGAAGTCGTCCGGGCGGTTCACCAGGTCGGCCCACGGCCAGGCGATGCTGCTCAGCCACATGCGCGGCGGGGGCTTCGGCAGCTCCTCGCTGAAGTAGTAGCGCATGACGACGCCGAAGTTGCCGCCCCCGCCGCCGGTGTGCGCCCAGAACAGGTTTGCGGTGTCGGAGTGTTCGGGGTCCGAGCGGTGCGCCGCGGTCACCTCGACGCGGCCGTCCTTGACCGTGACGACGTCGACCTGGACCAGGTAGTCGACGGTGAGCCCGTCGCGGCGGGACATGATCCCGTACCCGCCGCCGCAGATGTGGCCGCCGGCGCCGACCGAATAGCACGACCCGGCCGGGATCGTCACCCCGAACTTGCGGAACAGCGCGGTGTAGACGTCCCAGTTGGTGGCGCCCGATTCGACGCAGTAGGCGGATCGGCCGTACTTGTCCTTGGTGCGGTAGACGCCCTTCATGCTGCTCACGTCGAGGATGGCGCCACCGGTGTTCTCGACGAAGTCCTCGTAGCAGTGGCCGCCGCTCCGCACTGTCGGCCGCAGGCCGCGCTCCAGCGCCTCGCGTACCGCGGCGACGGCGTTGTCGTCGTCGGTGACGAGCTGGATGTAGCGCGGATCGCTGGTCCATCGCTGGTTGAACCCCTGGCTGAGGGTCTCGTAGCGCCCGTCCCCGGGCAGCACGTGCAGGCCGCTGTCGTCGACGGGGCGGGCCGAGGGGACCCGGACGGGGTCCGCGACCGCCGGCCCGGCGCCCGACGCGCCGAGCGTCACCCCGCCGACGACGGCTCCCGCGGCACTCAGGAGTCCGCGTCGTGACACACCGTTTTGCATGCGCTGCATCTCCTTCGCCCGCCGGAGCCGCGAAGTTCCGGCGAATCGCGCTCACCCGACGATCCACCCGATTGCCACCAACCGGATATTCGTCGGAAAACGCATCCGAAGCTAGCAGCCGCCCGCACCCCGGATCCGGCGACGCGCGGCCATCCGCCGAGGCCCCCTCGTTCGGCTCTGCGGCAGGCGGGCCTTACCGGGGCCAATGCTCGCGCCCGCCGACGAAGTGAGGCCTCCGGTCGATGTGTTGCCGACGGGGAAAAGCGCGGCAGGCCGGCTCGCGGAGTCGGACCCGTGCCCTGGGGCGCCGATCCGGCGGCTCCGGGAATTCGTCTCGCGCGGCCCGCCGTCCTTGGCAACGCCGAATCCGACTCCGCCCCCGCCCGTGGTCAACGGCTGTTCACGGAAGTGTCGTTCGAGGTGGTGATCGCACCCGGCTCGGCGAGGCCTCGCGGTGCGGCGGGGCCGTCCGCGGAGCCTTCGGCGGGCTTGGAGTTCGCCAGCCACAAGCCGGTGAACACCGCGGTGGCCAAGGTGACGGCACCGGCGGCGAGGAAGGCGCTGTCGAGACCGGCCTCAAGGGATGCGCCGCCCGATTGCCGGGAGTGGACGACGGCTCCGAGCAGCGCCACGCCGAGCACCGCGCCGATCTGCCGGGTGGTGCTGCTGATGCCTGACGCGAGGCCGCCTTCCCGCGAGCTGACGGCCTGGATCGCGGCGCCCGTCAAGGGCGACATGGCGAGGGCGAAGCCGGTGCCGACGAGTCCCAGCCGCCACCACACGTTCCCGTAGCCGGTGTCGGCGTGCACCATGCCGAGCGCCAGCAGTCCCAGGCCTGCCAGGGCCAGACCGGCGGCGGCCACGATACGGAATCCGTACCGGGCGGCGAGGCGGCCGGCGTACGGGCTGACGACCACCATGGCCAGGGACACCGGCAGGGTCTGGAGCCCGGCGCGCAGGATCGAGCTGCCCTGGACGTACACGAAGAACTGGGAGAAGAAGAACGACGAGCCCATCAGCGCGAACCCCACCACGACCATGGCGGTGTTGGCGACGGTGAACAGCCGCTGCCGGAACAGCCGAAGCGGCAGCATCGGGGCGGAACGGCGCGCTTCGACGGCGACGAAGGCCGCCAGCAGGATCAGCGCGGCGGCGAAGCCGCCCAGGATCACCGGCGACGTCCACCCTCGGGCACCACCCTCGATCAGCACGAAGGTCAGCACCCCCACCCCCGCGACGGACAGCACCGTGCCCGGGATGTCGATCGCGGGCGCGCTCGCATTACGGCTCTCCTCGAGGCCGCGCATTCCGACCAGCAGAAGAACCATGCCGATGGGCAGATTGACCAGGAAGATGGCGGGCCAGCCGAAGGCATCCGTCAGCACTCCGCCCGCCACGGGGCCGGCGGCCAGACCGATCCCGCTGAATCCGGCCCACAGGCCGATCGCCTTGACGCGTTCTTGTGGCGCGGGACAGGCGGCGACGAGCAGGGCCAGCGAGGCCGGGCTCAGCGCCGCGGCGCCGATACCCTGCAGCACCCGGCCGGCGACCAGCCAGCCGAGCGACGGTGCGAGGCTGCACAGCAACGAGGCTGCGGTGAACACCGCGACTCCGGTCAGGTACACCCGTTTGCGGCCGAACCGGTCGGCGAAGATGCCGCCGGACAGCAGCAGCATGGCGACCAGCAGCACGTAGGCGTCGACGATCCACTGCAGACCGGACAGTTGAGTGTGCAGCCGCTGCTGCATATCGGGCAGCGCCGCTCCGACAATCGTGTTGTCGAGCAGCACCATGAATTGGCCCAGACAGGTCACCGCGAGCAGCACGGCCCGGTTTGACCGGCTGTCGGCCGTCGCATGCGATGCAGCCACGAATTCCCCTCCGTCGGTGAGTGCGCCCGACTGCGGTCGACGCAGGCCGCGCCGCACCCGAACGCCCTAAAGCAGCCGTTGGCTGCGTTAGCAGACTGTAGGGAGGTGCGCTCCACAAACGCAAGTGATAACTGCGTTAAGGTGAGGGCATGAACGAGCGACAGCAAGCCCGGCGGCCCGGCGGGCGCAGCGCCCGCGTCGCCGCGGAGGTACACCAGGCCGTCACCGACCTGATCAGCGAGCACGGCTACGGCAAGTTCACCGTCGGGGACGTGGCAGCCCGCGCGGGCGTAGCCGACAGCAGCATCTACCGCCGCTGGGGCAACTTGGAGACCCTGCTCACCGACGTGGCGCTCACCCGGCTCAACGCCCGGTCGCCGATGCCCGACACCGGGAGCCTGGCCGGCGACCTGCGCACGTACGCGGCCGCCGTGGCCCGCGAGATCACCGGACCCGAAGGTCTCGCGCTGGTACGCCTGGCCGTCGCCCTGTCGAGCAACGGCCCGCAGGGCCTGCAGGCCCGCGACGATCTCCGCGACGAACGCACCCGGCAACTGCAGTCCGTACTCGACCGCGCCCGCGAACGCGGCGAGGACGCACCCGACGCACTGGACGTGCTGGACCACATCCTGGCCCCGATGTACATCCGCATCCTGTTCGGCATGGGCCCGCTCACCCCCGAATACGTCGACGGACTGGTCGACCGGATGCTGTGACTTCGGTCCGGCCAACGCGACGCCCGCAGGTGTCCTGGCCGGCCTTGGCGACGGCGCCGCACCCGCACCCGCACCCGTCCGGGGGACAGGTCCGGAGGCCGGTGCCGGGCATGGGGGCCAGGACCGAACCGGCGGCCCTCGCCCGCCCCACGGCAGCCCGTATCCGCCTCACCCCCGCTGCCCGACGGCGTCGTCGCCGAAGGAAGCAGCGAGAGCGTGCGCGATCAGTTCGGGTAGCGACGTCCGGCCGTCTTCCTCGACCCAGCGCGTCAGTGCCGTGTGCATGACGGCCAGGCAGGCGCTGGTCGCCGCCCGGGCCCGGAACTCGGCTTCGGGGGATGCCGCGTCGACGCCGAGGGCGTCGACGACGGCCTGTTGCAGCACGTACTGGCCGTCCAGATGCCTGGCCCGCAGTGCGGGAGTCTCGACCATGAGCCGCAGGCAGTCCAGCAGGAACCGCTCGTTCGCCGCCGCTTCGTCGCTGCCGCCGGTCAAGGCCGCGGCCGCGTCGACGAGCGCGCCCCCGACCCGGCGCACCAGGGGTTGCGTCGGAGGCGACGCGGCGACCCGCGCGGCGACGAGCTCGGCCGGCTGCTCGAGGAGGACGAGGTCTTCCTTCGTGGCGAAGTGCCGGTACACGGTCATTGCCGAGACACCGGCGGCCTCCGCGACGTCGGCCACCGTCACCGCGTCGTAGCCGCGTTCGGTGAACAGCCTTACGGCGTGCGCTTGAATCGCGCGCCGCGTCTCCGAATACCGCCGCTCCCGCAGGGTCGGCTCCCGCTCGCTCATGTGGTAGACACTACCTCAATGTTAGTGACTAACATTCGGAGGCCGTCATGACTCATCACACCGACAGGATCGCCTTGGTGACAGGCGCCTCCCGCGGCATCGGGCAGGCGATAGCGACTCGGCTCGCGGCCCTGGAGACCACGGTCATCGTGCACTTCGGCACGGACCGGGCGGGAGCGGCGGCGACGGTCGAGGGCATAGAGCGCGGTGGCGGAGCGGCCTTCGCCGTCAGGGCCGAACTGGGCGTGGAGGGCGATGTCGAAGCGCTCTTCGAGGGTGTCGAGGCCGTCCTGGCAGGTCGACCGCTCGACATCCTCGTCAACAACGCCGCGGCCGCGCCGGCCGGCCCGCTCGGCGTGACGACCCAAGCCGATTTCGACCGCCTTTTCGCGGTCAACGTGCGTGCTCCGTACTTCATCACCGAGCGCGCGCTGCCCCTGCTGCGCGACGGCGGACGCATCATCTCGATCTCGTCGGCGGCGACCCGGATGGCCAACGCGTCCCAGACGTCCTTCGCGATGACGAAAGCGGCGGTCGAGACGATGACCAAGACTCTCGCCAACCAACTCGGCCCCCGAGGGATCACCGTGAACGCGGTCTCCCCCGGAGCCACGAGGACGCCGACCAACGGAGCCGTCTTCGAAGTCCCCGGCCTGGCCGAACAGATCATCGGCATGACCGCCCTCGACCGGCTGGGCGAGCCCGACGACGTCGCCGACGTGGTCGCCTTCCTGGCCTCCGACTCCGCCCGCTGGATCACCGGTCAGACCCTCGACGCGAGCGGAGGCCTGTTCCTCGGACCGCGCGTCTGATCCGGCAAGTCGGCCGGTTCGGCGGCGGCCGCGGTCCCCACGGGAGAGCCGACACGCGCTCACCTTCGGCGGGGTCGGCGGAGCCGGACGTTCAACTCCCCTGACGCACCTCGGTGGTTCCATCCGCGCGCAGGCGCGGCGGCATTCGGGTGCTGTCGTTGCCTCGTCCGGGTGACCTCCCAGTACCCACAGGTGTAGCACCACCGTTGCAGTTGGCAGACGCCGTCAGGAGGTCTGCCGCCGCATGTGCCCGTCGCCGCATGTCACCGAGGTCCCGGTCCGTGCTGCGCGCCGCCTGTTGTGCGTGCTCCTGCTCGTTCTCGTGGTCGCGTTCGGCGGCGGCGCGGGCTCCGCGGTCGGGGCCGAGCGCACCGTGGCGTCCTCGGCGGCGGAGTCGTGTTGCGACGAGGCGGGGCCCGGGGCCCGGACGGCCGAACTCGACGCGTCCGGGGCGGTACGCGGGCCGAGGACGCGTGTCGTCAGGCCCGGCCGGCCCGTCCCGCAGGCGGCGCCCGAGCCGCCGCGGCCGGCGCGGCCCGCCGTCGACGCGGCCGCCGGCGGCCTGGCGGGGTGCATGGTCCTGCGTTGCTGACCGGTACGGAGCTGTGCGCGCCCGTATCGATCCCCGTTCCGCAACGCGAGGTAATCCGCCATGCCCATCGACCCGTTCGCCACACTGAACGCCATGCTCCGCGCCGAGGCGGCCCGGACGAAGTCCCCCGCCCCGCCCACCGATCCGGCCGGGACCCCGGACGCGCCCGAGACCCCGACCACGACCGAAGTCCCGGACACGACCGAAGTCCCGGACACGACCGAGGTCCCGGACGCGGCGCCGGTGCGGGAGTCGAGCCCGACCGCGGCAGTGCCGACGCGGCCCTGACGCCCGACGCCGGCACGCGCCGGACGGTGCCCGGGGCGCGAGGCCCCGGGCACCGTCCGTCCGGCCCTGTACCTGCGGTTCGAGGACGACCACGGTCCCGGAGTGGACACCGTCTGCCGCGCGGCCGACCGCACGGGTCAGTGGGGCGAACGCGGTACGGCACCGGCGGTACGGGGACAGAAGCTTCTGTTGTGCACTTCTTTCCAGGCCGGGAGTGCACGTCGTACGCCGTAGGGCATGGACCAGCGCGTTCGCCTGGCAGTGCGAACACCCTCCGGGAACCGCGAGCCGACACAGTGCCTGACAGCGACGCCTGGCCGTCGGCTCTCAGCCATGTCGGCAGTCAGCTCACGACCATGGGATCGGCCAGGACCCGTGCCACCACTGTTCCCGCCCCGCCGCGGACGGCGCTTTCCGACGCCAACGCGGCGGCCCGGATCGTCGGGACGCTCCCGCGGAGCCTGCCCCCTGAGCGGCTGAGTGCTGACTCGATGTGCGGCGCCATCCACGGAGCCAGGAGCGCATGCAGCCCGCCGAGGACGACCGTGTCGGGGTCGAGCAGGTTGACCGCGGCAATCAACGCGACGGCCATTCCGCTGCCTGCCGCTTCGACCGCGGCGGCCGCGAGCGCATCACCCGTCTCCAGCCGACGCAGCAACTCGGCTGTCGCGTCAGGCAAGTGCCCGGCGCCGCCCGCGTCCACGCTTTCGATGGCAGCCGCCCGCAGCACAGCGTCCAACCCGGCGACCTGCTCCACACAGCCGCGTCCCCCGCAAGCACAGGACGGACCGGAAGGGTCGACCACCACGTGGCCGATCTCCCCCGCCGCCCCATGGGCGCCGCGGAAAAGCTCTCCGTCGACGACGAGGCCGGCCCCGATGCCGGCCTCTCCGGAAACGTAGACATAGCTGCCGGATCCCCGTCCGGCGCCGTACCAAAGCTCCCCCAGCGCGCCCAGGTTCGCTTCGTTTTCCACGCGCACACCGATCGGCTGCGGCGGAAGGGAGTCCGCGAGCAGCGCCTCCACCGTCACCGCTTGCCAGCCGATATTCGGTGCGTTCACCGTGCCCGCCGCGCGGTCGACGACGCCCGGCACCGCCACGGTGGTTCCCATGACCGTGAACCCGGCCTCGGCTGCTTCCTCGATCACCCGCCGCGCCATGCGCACAAGAGCATCGAGCGTCTCGCCCACAGGGCGGTCCCGACTGTTCCGGGCGATGTGCGCACGGCCGCGCACGACACCGTTCATATCGAGAACGCAGGCAGCCAGGTAGTGGCCGTTCACCTCCAGTCCCAGTCCGGCGACCGGCCCGGACGCCAGAGACAGCGGCGCCCCGGGACGGCCTCGACCGCCTTCACGCACAGGGCCGGCGCCCTCCACCAGCTGCAGGCGTGTCAGAACACCCACTTGCGCGGCGACGGTCGTCTTGGTCAGTCCGGTCAGCTCGGCGAGGCGGGCACGGGTGACCGGCTGGTGGCGGGCGATCTCTCCCAGGACCAGTGCGAGATTGCGGTCCCGCATCGTCCCGAGGTGCGTCGGCGCCTCCCGTGTGATCACGCAATCGATCCTTTCACGAGGCTCGGCGGCCGCATCCACCGGGAAACCGCGGGGCCTGACGCCTCCTGACACGTCCGCTCCGCCACGGGGCGTTGACAACGTCTCGTCCGGCCGGTTTGCTGGGGAGAAGTTTAGTCCACTCATTGGACTTAATGATCGTGGAGGCACCGTGACACGTCTGACGCCCTTGCCGGAGGACAAGTTCAGCTTCGGCCTGTGGACGGTCGGCTGGCAGGCCCGCGACCCCTTCGGCGACGCCACCCGCGCTCCGCTCGACCCGGTCGAGGCCGTGCACCAGCTCGCCGACCTCGGCGCCTACGGCGTGACCTTCCACGACGACGATCTGATCCCGTTCGGCGCCGACGACGCCGACCGCGCGAAGCGCATCGCCGCGTTCCGGACCGCGCTCGACGCGACCGGGCTGAAGGTGCCCATGGCCACCACGAACCTGTTCACCCATCCGGTCTTCAAGGACGGCGCGTTCACCTCGAACGACCGCGGCATCCGCCGCTTCGCGCTGCGCAAGGTCATCCGCAACATCAACCTCGCCGCCGAACTCGGCGCGCACACCTACGTGTTCTGGGGCGGCCGCGAGGGCGCCGAGACCGACGCCGGCAAGGACGCGCGCGTCGCCCTCGACCGGTTCAAGGAAGCCCTCGACATCCTGTGCGGCTACGTCCGCGACCAGGGCTACGACCTGCGGTTCGCCCTCGAACCCAAACCGAACGAGCCCCGCGGGGACATCTTCCTCCCGACGATCGGCCACGCCCTCGGCTTCATCGAACGCCTCGAACACCCGGACATGGTCGGCCTCAACCCCGAGGTCGGACACGAGCAGATGGCCGGACTCAACATGGTCCACGGCGTCGCCCAGGCACTGTGGGCGGGCAAGCTGTTCCACATCGACCTCAACGGCCAGCACGGCCCGAAATACGACCAGGACCTCGTCTTCGGCCACGGCGACCTCAAGAGCGCGTTCTTCCTCGTCGACCTCCTCGAACACGGCGGCTACGACGGCCCCCGCCACTTCGACTACAAGCCGCTCCGCTCCGAAGACACCGACGGCGTATGGGAGTCCGCCGCCGCCAACATGCGCACCTACCTCCTCCTGCGCGACCGCGCCCGCGCCTTCCGCGCCGACCCCGAGGTCCACGAAGCCATGGCTGCCGCGGGATGCGGCGAACTCGCGGTGCCGACACTCGCTCCCGGCGAGACCTACCGCGACCTCGCCGCCGACACCTTCGACCCCGACACCGCCGCGGAACGCGGCTACGGCTACGAACGCCTCGACCAGCTCGCCCTCGAACACCTGATGGGTGCCCGCTGACATGGCCGCACGCCTCGTCGCCGGGGTCGACTCGTCCACCCAGACGTGCAAGGTCGTCGTCTGCGACGCCGCGACCGGAGCGGTGGTACGGCACGGCCGCGCCACCCACCCGGACGGCACCGAAGTCCACCCCGAACACTGGTGGCGCGCGCTCCACCGGGCGATCGACGACGCGGGCGGCCTCGAGGACGTCGCCGCGATCGGCATCGCCGGGCAGCAGCACGGCATGGTCTGCCTCGACGAAGAAGGCGAGGTCGTCCGCGACGCGCTGCTGTGGAACGACACCCGGTCCGCCCAGGCCGCGGAAGACCTGGTCGCCGACCTCGGCGGCCCGCAGGCGTGGGCCGACGCGGTCGGAAGCGTCCCGGTCGCCTCGTTCACCGTCACCAAGCTGCGGTGGCTCGCGGAGCATGAACCCGCGGCCGCCACGCGGGTCGCGGCCGTCTGTCTTCCTCACGACTACCTCAGCTGGAGGCTGCGCGGCAGCCACGACATCGCCCAGTTGCGCACAGACCGCGGCGACGCTTCCGGCACCGGCTACTGGTCCCCGGCCGACGGCGTCTATCGCGACGACCTCCTACGACTCGCCCTCGGTCGGACTCCCCTGCTGCCGAGGGTTCTCACGCCGCAGTCCGCCATCGGCACAACGAGCAGGGGTGCGCTGATCTCCGCAGGTACCGGCGACAACATGGCCGCCGCATTGGGGCTTGCCATGGTCCCCGGCGACGTGACCGTGTCACTCGGCACGTCAGGAACCGCATTCGCGAGCACGCCCGTGCCCAGCGCGGACCCGAGCGGCGCAATCGCCGGATTCGCCGACGCCACCGGCGCGTTCCTGCCGCTCGTGTGCACACTCAACGCGGCCCGGGTCATGGATGCCGCTGCGCATCTGCTCGCCGTGGACCACCGTCGTTTGTCGGAACTCGCGATGTCAGCGCCCCCAGGGGCTGGTGGACTCGTCATGGTCCCCTACCTGTCGGGAGAGCGCACACCCAATCTGCCGAACACAACCGGCGCCCTGCACGGACTCACCGACGCCACCATGACGCCCGCGCACCTGGCCCGTGCCGCAGTGGAAGGCATGCTCTGCGGCCTGGCCGACGCAGTGGACGCGCTTGGCAAGGGAGGCGCATCGAACGAGCGGATCATCCTCATCGGCGGCGCGGCCCGCTCGGCGGCCGTCACCGCGATCGCCCCCGCGCTGTTCGAATGCCCTGTCGTGCTACCCGAATCCGCCGAGTACGTCGCCATCGGCGCCGCTCGCCAGGCTGCCTGGGCGCTCGATGGCGGCAATCGGCCGCCGGATTGGGAAACCCGCCGACGCGTGTTGGCACCGGAGCGCTCCGACGCCGCCGTACGGCAGCGCTACGCGGAAGCCCAGCCGCACACCTTGGCCCGGCTCTCCGTCGCACCGAAGTCCTGAACGGCCGGAGCCCGGCGCGGCGGTGAACTCCACCTCGGCTGACAAGGTGCGTCGGCGTCCCGCCGCCAAGGGAGTCGCCGCTGCCCGGTCATGGCGCCGCGGAACTGTCAGATGACACGGGCGATGACGTCGCCGAACGCCCTATGGGACAGGTATCCGGCCACACGATGGAAGTCGAACGCGCCGATAGCGTATGTGTGGTCGTCGGCGGGGTCGATACCGTCGAATCCCCGGGGTATCCCGCCGATCGGGACGGCGACGATGTCGCCAGGGTCCGCGATGTTCACCCAGCGCGCCACGCCCGGGGGCCGAGCACCTCGGCCGTTCTCCGGAGGAGGTCGCAGTCGGGGGAAGACGGCGTGCGGCACGGCCAGCGGCGAACCCAGAGTGACGAAGAGATCAACGTCAACACGAGCCGCGCTCGGCGTTCCCTCCGGCGCCACCGTCAAAGCACGACAAGCACGATGCTCTCCACCACACAAGCCGGCTTCGGCTGCCCCTCGATCTCCACCGTGTACTTGACCACGATCTGCTTCCCCTGCGGGACGTCGCGGATGTCCGCCAGCTCCGCCCCCACGCGCACCCGTGACCCCACCGTCACCGGGCTCGGGAAGCGCACCTTCTCGGTCCCGTAGTTGACCAGCTTCCCCGGGGGTGCGGGCCGAAGTCGCCGTCCTGCGATGGTCGATGCACCTCTGACCTGCGAGTTTGCCCGCGCAGCCGCCGATTTCCGCCCTTTGGCGAACGTCGGCAGGATGGGCTGATTGTCTCAGTTGAGCGCACCCTGTCCCGCGCCTTGTCCAGACTCCGTTGGGCATTTGTTGGGCAACGTCGACAACGCGCGACCACCTTCATCCGACACTGGGAAGCCGACCGGAGCGCCCCGGCGACAGGCTGGCGACTTCGACATACCCGACGGCTTCAGCGCAGTAGGGGTACAGCCCGGACGCCCGCTTTGCGATCCTCGGCCGCCCCGAAGGCCGACCGCCACGACCGGATCGCAGTCCAAGCCATGACCGACACCGGCGTTGCCATCCCCGGTCGCACCAAGAAACGACCGCCACCCCGATCGCCTTCACCCCGACCACCCCGGACTGCGGTTCGGGCGGATGGATCTGCGATGGCGTGCCCGGGAGTCGTCGATGAGGACGTTACCCGCCTGTCCCCGTTTGTGCGGCATCACGTCAACATGCTCGGCCGGTACTCGTTCCCACTTCCTGAACTTCCGGGCGAAGTGCGGCCCCTGCGCGCGCCCGACGCGCCTGCTGCGGAGTAGCCCCTGGTCCGGGCCGCCCACTGGGCGGCCCGGACCAGGGTCGCGTCGCAGCCAGCGCCCGAACTCCCCACCCACGACACAAGGCAACTGTTCATATGGCCGGGACCGCGCGAACCCGGGCGACGGCATCGTGAGGCTGGTCGACAGCAGGGCTGGATGTCCAGCGTGCTCTTCGCACGCGGGATCACCCGCACGAACTGGCTCTGCGCATGTGCGGCGATCTCAATCGGGCGGACGAGCCGATCACCGGTTGCGAGGCGTGGCACGTCGATATGGACATCTGGCGGCCGGGTGGGGACGGCGACGGCGTCATCCGCGTCGGCAAGTGCGCGGGCTGGTCCTTCACGGGATTGGGGTGTCCTTGTCGGCAGGCGGCGTTAGTCTCCAGGCGGGATGCCATCGGTGAGGGGTTGGGTGTGGGGCTGCCGACGATCGACTTCCGCGGGATTCGCGGCCACGGCCCGTTGGGCTCCAAGGCTGATGGCTTTGAGGAGTTGGTTTGCCAGCTCATGCCTCTGCTTCTGGGAGAGCCTCCGCAGGGGACTCTGGTTGAGCGTTTCGGCAATCCCGACGGCGGGCGCGAGGGGCGCTGGGTCCTTCCCTCGGGCGACGTGTGGAGCTGGCAGGCCAAGTACCACTTCGGCCTGGACGACAACGAGATTGGCCAGATCTCCAAGTCGATCACCACTGCCCTCGATCGTGAGCCTCAACTGAGCCGGATGCTGGTGGTGTTGCCGTACGACCGGCCCGCCGGTGATCGTCCCGGGGTGAAGAGCGCTCATACCAAGTGGTCTGACGCGGTGATGCGATGGGGCGTCAAAGCGGCCGACCGAGGCATGCAGGTGTCCTTCGAATATGTTGGCCTACACGAACTGATGACAGCCCTCGCGGCTCCGGAGAACGTTGGCCGGGTTCGGTACTGGTTCGACCGGACCGTGTTGACGCCGGATTGGTGTCGGCTCCGGGTCACCCAGGCGATCAGCGATGCCGGTCCGCGGTATACGCCGGAGCTGCACGTTGAGCTGCCCGCAGCGCAGGCGCTGGAGGGCCTCGGTCGGACAGCTTGTTTCGTCGACGAGTTGCGCGAATGTCTCGCTGCGGTGCGCGAGACGGCGCGCAGACGGTACTGGGCATCTCCCAAGGGGCACGAGGATGTTTTCAATCCGCTCATCGAGGGAGCTCTGGCTGCGCTGGGTGATTTGGACGGGCAGTTGGTGGAAGCCGTCCGGGTCTCGCAGACCATCGAACCGTGGGTCGATTGGGCTACGTCGACTCATGCTGCTCGGGAAGCGTTGAAGGCCCTCAGTGCCACCTTGTACAAGGTCTGCGGTCGCCATGAGAACGGCCGCACGTACTACTACGACGACGCAGGCAGCCTCTACAGCTGCATCGAGTCGGCATCGGGGGCCGTCGAGGCCGCGGATCGCGCGCGGGTCGGTGCGGCGGCGTCCGCCGCGAGGACGCGGCTACTCCTGCTGACGGGCGAGCCGGGCACGGGCAAGAGCCACCTGTTGTGCGACGCTGCTGTACGTCGCTGCGATACAGGTTTGCCCACGCTGCTGTTCTTGGGGCATGGCTTCGACAACCGACGACTGAGCGAGCAAATCCCCGCGCAGGTCGAGTTCGACGGCTCATGCGATCACCTACTGGCAACGCTGGACGCGGCGGGAGAAGCAGCCGGGTCGCCGGCACTCCTGATCATCGACGCCCTCAACGAAGCGGATGATCCCCACCTTTGGGAGAAGTCCTTGGCAGGCTTCGTCGAGCAGTGCTTCGGGTACCGCCACATCGCAGTGGCTCTGTCCTGCCGCTCGCCGTTCGACCGTGATTTGGTGCCCGCGAAGGTGCGGGCCCGCGCCACAAGGTTGGTCCATGACGGCTTCGCAGAGACCCGGGAGGCGGCCCTCCGGCGCTACCTGGATGCCCACGGCATCGAACGTCCCAGTTTCCCCCTGCTGGACGTCGAATATGACAATCCGCTGTTCCTGAAGCTGCTGTGCTCGACCATGCAGGCACGTAAGCTGTCGCGATTCCCACGCGAGGGCATGTCGCTCACCTGGCTCTACGACGCGCATCTGGACTCGGTGAACCAGAGCCTTGCCCGCGCGGACGCCTGCGACTTCGACCCCTCCGAGCCCTTGGTCCAGCAGGTGGTCGCCAGCCTTGCTGAATCCATGCTGACCGGAAGCGGCCACCTGGAATACGCGGACGTCAAGGCAACCTGCGAGGCGCTTCTTCCCGGCCGGCCCTGGAGTACCTCACTGTTCGCCGGCCTGCTGCGCGAGGGCGTGTTCACGCGGCACACGATGGGCAGTCGCAACACCGTGGTCTTCGGGTACCAGCGTCTAGGCGAGATGGCCGCGGCTGAACATCTCACCAACCTCGCGACCGACGATCTGCGGCGTGCGTTGGGGGAGGTGACGGGTATTGCCGGCTACGGGTTGCTGCAAGCTCTGGCAGTGTCGATACCGGCCAGACACCAGCTGGAGATCACAGACTTCATCGGCGAGGAGGGGAATCGCTGGTCGTTCGCTGCCCCACGTCTCCTCTTGGAGTCGTTGCCGTGGCGGTCCCCCGCGTCGATCACTGCCGACACTGTCGCGTTGCTACTCGGCGAACTTCAGAACGATCAGTCTGACCGAGCCTGGACGACACTGGTACGCCTCGCGGCAGTCCCAGGTCATCCGCTCAACGCCGAGTTGCTGCACCGGCACCTGAGCGCGATGAGCCTGGCGACTCGGGATTCCACGTGGACGCAGTATGTGAACACCGGTCCTGACGCCGTAGATGCCATTGTGTCGTGGGCCTGGTCGTCGGCAAGCACGAGAGCCGACGACGAGGTCCGCGCCCTGCTGGCCACGCTGCTGGGTTGGTGTTTGGCATCAACCCGACGCGACCTTCGAGACCGAGCTACCAAGGCACTCGTACATCTGCACGATGGCCACGCTGAAACAGCCACTCATACGGCGCACACGTTCAGTCGCGTCAACGACCCGTATGTGGTGGAACGCATCACTGCCGCCCTATGCGGAGCATCGCTCCGCGACAATGCAGGGACCGTCCGGACCTCGGTCGCCCAGGCACTCCTCGAGTGCTCTTACCATCAACCTTGGCCCAAGCACATACTCACGCGCGACTACCTGCGTCGATCGTTCGAGGGAGCAATCGCGTCGGGCTGGCAGGCACCTGTCGGCTTCGCCCAGACGCTCACGCCCCCCTACGCGACGCCGGACCTTCCGCGTGCCACCGTGGACAACCGCCTTGCGGAGGCCGGGTACGAATCTCTCGAAAGGTCTCTCGGCGAATGGGGAGACTTCCGCGAAAAGATCGTTGCCCCTTACCTCAGGTCCTTCGCTGGACTCGACCGCAACGACGAAACCGACCGCGTTATCGCATACATCTTCCAGCGCGTCTGCGAACTCGGCTGGACGCCCACACCGTTCGCGCAGCTCGATCGGGGCCATTCCAGCCACCCAGGACAAGAAGCGGACTCCGAGCGCATCGGGAAGAAGTACCAGTGGATCGGTCTGTACGAAGCACTCGGAACGCTCGCCGACCACCACGAGGTTCGCTCGGGCGACAACTGGGACGAATCAGCTGTCTACGCAGACCCGAGCAGCCTGGCACTCAGGGACATCGACCCGACGCTGACTCTCCAGGCCCTTCACCGATCCTCCAAGAGGTCCCCAGCAACCCCCTGGTTCGCCCCGGCCACGCCTGATTTCCCTCCGGGCGACCCAGACCTGTGGCTCGCCTCCTGCGAAGGCTTGCCGAACCCAATCGACCTACTCCGCGTCTTCGGCAGCTCCGACGGACTCTGGTACGTCCTCCACGGCGAGTACACCTGGGACGAACCGCTCACTGCCGACGAAGCTGCCTTGAATCCACCGATCCGGAGCGCCTGGATGCAGATTCGCTCCTACCTGCTGCCGTCAGCGCAGCGCGACGCCGTAGCCGACTGGGCTGTGCAACAACATTGGATGGGACGCTGGATGCCCGAAGCCGGCGAAGCATCCGGCCTCCTGCTGGCTGACCATCCTCACCACCCCTCCTGGGCACAGCTAGCTGACAATCCTGGCCACGGACGCCCACGCACGCCTTGCCCGACCGCGCTGAGTTCGACCACGGCCTGGTATGTGGGCTCTCACGACCGCGACCGGTCGACGCGCGAACCGCTTCAGGGCCTCACGCCCTCCGCCGCGCTGGCCAAAGCGACCGACCTACAGAGACTCGACGACATGCGGTGGACCCAAGGCAAGGACCAAGTCGACGTTCTTAGAAGCCGTTGCCTTTCCGAGAGTTCGGTGTGCGTTTTCGCTGGTCAGGTATGAAGTGGGTTGTTGTGCGGGAGGGATGACGCGTCGGTGTCGTCTCTTGCGCGGGGGTGTTTGTGCCGTCGGTGAT
>NZ_BAABHS010000038.1:0-74375 GCF_039542225.1 Yinghuangia aomiensis
CCACCGCCCTGCGGGCGGACCGGAGCGGGAGGAACCACCCGCTCGAACAGCTCGTACAACTCGTCCGGCACCAAACGCTCAACCATCGACACCAGCCCAGGCTACCGAGCCAAATGAGATGACGTCTTAGGCCGTGTCCTACGTGGTCGTTTGGTCGTTGGGTCTGCATGGGGACTTCGGGGTGGGATTGGGTCGTTCCTGATGGACTGTGGGACATAGTCAGGCCGTTGCTGCCGCCGGAGCGTTTGCGTCCGCAGGGCGGCGGGACGCGGAACATCGACGACGAGGCCGTGTTCGCGGCGATCGTCTACGTGCTGACGACCGGGTGTGCGTGGCGGCATCTGCCGCCGTGCTTCGGGGCATCGAAGTCGACGGTGCACCGGCGCTTCACGATCTGGTCGGATGCGGGGTTGTGGGGCCGGCTGCACCGCAGGCTGCGTGAACTCCTGTCGGACAGCGGGCTGGTGGACCTGTCCCGGGTCCTGGTCGACACCGCGCACGTCCGCGCGAAAAAGGGGGCGGACTCACGGGTCCGAGCCCCGTCGACCGCGGCAAACCCGGTTCCAAGCTGCACGTCCTGTCCGACCGCACCGGGCTGCCGCTCGTCGTCGGGGTCTCCGCGGCCAACTGTCATGACTGCAACGGCCTGACACCGCTCGTCGAAGCACTCATGGCAAAGCACGACCCGCATCGCGGCCGACCGTGGAAGCCCGGCAAGCTCCACGCGGACAAGGCCTACGACCAGCCGCCGCTACGGCGCTGGCTGCGCGGCCGGCGCATCGGCATACGGATCGCCCGCAAAGGCATCGACACCTCCCAACGCCTCGGCCGGCACCGCTGGGTCATCGAACGCACCATGTCCTGGCTCACCGGCTACCGCCGCCTGACCATCCGCTACGAACGCCGATCCGACCTCTTCCTGGCTTTCACGACCCTGGCCGCAGCCCTGATTTGCTTCAAACGACATCGAGGCCACACCACGTAGGACACGGTCTTACTGCCTTTCAGCGGGAACCAAAGGCAGACTCGAAAGTGGCAGTGGCGACCGGGGTGACGTGGAGCTGGTCGAAGTGCCGCTCAGGATGGCGCTGTGGCGCCGCGGCCACGAAAGAACCCCCATCGGAAGGGGCCCGTTGATCCACCACAGCGACGCAGGCAGTCAAGGTGGATTCAACCGTTCGTAGCAACACCGGATTCTGGAGGTGTTGTGTGGGCAGGCCGGCGGGGGAATACGGCGATGAGGGGACCCGGCGCATCTCGCACGAGGCGATCTACCAGGCTCTGTTCGTCCAAGGCGCCGGAGCGGTCAAACGCGAGTTGGTTGCCTGCGTGCCGACCGGGCGCGAGCATTGCCGGCATCCGAGGTTCGGGCGGGCGGCGGTAGCACCTTGCAACGTCCACCGGGCACCGGCGGAGGACCGGACGGCTTCGGCAGAGCTGGCGCGCGAAGTGCTCGGACGCGCTGTCGGGACCAACAGCGGTGAGCCAGCGTCGGGGAGCCTGGTTGCTTCTCACGCATCGTGCGCTGCGGCGCGGCGAACGAGGTAGGCGGCTGCGCCGGCAGCGAGAACCGCCGTGCCTGCGGCCACGGAGGCGGTTGGGAGTGCAAACGCCAGCGCGAGGCACCCGGCGAGCCCGAGCACGGGTATGAAGCGTCTGGGACGGCCTTCAGCGGGGGTTAGCGTCCAGGCCGAGGCGTTGGCGATGGCGTAATACGTGAGTACTCCGAAGGACGAGAATCCGATGGTGCCGCGCACGTCCACGGTGGCCGCAAGGACGGACACCGTGGCGCCAACCGCGAGTTCAGCCCGGTAAGGGACCTTGAATCGAGGGTGCACGGCGGCCAAACAATGGGGCAGGTTCCGATCGCGGGCCATTGCCAAGGTGGTACGTGAAACCCCCAGGATGAGGGCGAGCAGCGAACCGAGGGCGGCTACGGCGGCGCCGATTCTGACCACCGGGACCAGCCAGCATGCGCCCGCGGCGGCGGCCGCGTCCGACAGCGGCGTGGTCGTGTGCGCGAGTCGCCCGGGGCCGAGCACCATCAGGACTGCGATGACGATCGCCGCATACAGGGCCAGCGTGATGCCGAGTGCGATCGGTATCGCTTTGGGGATAGTGCGTGCGGGGTCACGGACCTCTTCGCCAAGGGTGGCGATACGCGCGTACCCGGCGAACGCGAAGAACAGCAGTCCTGCGGCCTGGAGCACCCCGGTGAAGGTCGCGTCCGCGCCGACGTGAAGCCGCTCCGTGTCTGTCGTTCCGCAGGTGAGCGCCACGACGATCACGGCGCCGAGCACCACGAGGACCACCGCGACGATCGCGCGGGTGGCCACCGCGGACTTGTGCACCCCCACGTAATTGACCGCCGTCAGCACTGCTACCGCCGCCACCGCTATGGCGTGCGCGTGGTCAGGCCAGATATATACGCCCACCGTCAGCGCCATCGCCGCGCACGAGGCTGTCTTGCCGACCACAAAGGCCCAACCGGCTATGTAGCCCCAGAACGCCCCGAGCCGTTCGCGGCCGTAGACGTAGGCACCGCCGGAGACTGGATAGCGGGTGGCCAGCCGCGCGGACGAGGTGGCGTTGCAGTACGCGATGACTGCCGCGAGGGCCAGTCCTGCCAGCAGTGCGGAGCCCGCCGCCCGCGCGGCCGGTGCGAGCGCCGAGAAGACCCCAGCGCCGATCATCGCCCCCAATCCGACCACTACTGCGTCGCCCACCCCTAGACGCCGCTGGAGCCCGTCCGGAATCCCGGAGCTGCTTGACGGCATGCTCATGGGCTCACTCCTCGGCAGCACAACCAGCGTTGACGAAATCCGAGATCGGAAAGCGATACCTCAGTCGTGCCAGGCCGCTGTTTCCCCGGGGGGCGACGCCAGAGCGCGGGAACCCTGGGCGGGTTCCCGCGCTCTGGCGATGAGAAGGCGTGCACGTGGCTAGACCGCGGCCGTCTCTTCGATGTCGGTCCGTGACGTCGGCCTTGTCTGCGAACGCCCACGTCCGGGCATCCACCAGTTGGCGTTGCCGCACAGCTCCATGACCGCCGGGACGAGGACCATGCGGACGATGGTGGCGTCAATGAGGACGGCCACCGCCATACCCAGGCCGATCTGCTTGACGGAAACGTCGGGACCGAGCAGGGATGTCGTGAAGACGGCGATCATGATGGCCGCCGCCGCGGTGATGACTTTGGCGGTCCGCGCCAGTCCGGAGGCGACAGCGGTGCGGGTGTCGCCGGTGCGGTCGTACTCCTCGCGGACCCGGGAGATCAGGAAGACCTCGTAGTCCATGGACAGGCCGAACAGCAGCGGGAACATCATCATCGGCACCCAGGTCGTGATCGGCATGTCGGTGGGGAAGCCGAAGGCGGAGCCGAGCCATCCCCACTGCACGATCGCGACCAGCACGCCGTAGGAGGCGGCGATCGACAGCAGGTTCATCACGGCGGCCTGGAGCGCGATCGTGACCGAGCGAACCAGGGCGACCAAGAGCACCAGGGACATCGCGATGACCACCGCGATCATCCAGGGAAGCCGCGAGCCAGTGTCCTCCGCGAAGTCGATCGCGCCCGCGTTCGGGCCGCCGACGTACACCTTTGCGCTGCCTGCTGCCTTGGGGAGAACGTCGTCGCGGAGTTTGTGGACCAGGTCTGTCGTCGCCTGGTCCTGGAATCCGGTCGTGGGGAAGGCCATGAACGTGGCGGCCTGCGCGTCGTTGCTGATGCGGGCCGGTGTGACGCGGGCGATGCCGTTGGTCGTGCCGACTGCTTCGAGCACCGGGCGCAAGTCGGTGTCCGGGGAGTCGATTCGGGTGGCGAAGATCAACGGTGCGCCGTAGCCGGGGCCGAAGCCCTCGGAGACGATCTTGTAAGAGGTGTAGCTGCTCCGGTCGTGGGGCTGGACGCTCGCGTCAGGCAGGCTGAGCCGCATCGACAGCGCGGGGGCGGCGAGGACGAGCAGTCCCACGCCGGCCAGGATCGCGGCGGCCAGCGGTTTGCGCTGCACCACGCTTGCCCAACGCTCCGCCGGCGTACGGCGCCGGAGGGACGGGGTCTCGCCGATCCCTGGTCGACGAGACGCACGGCGGGGCAGCCTCAGCGAGTCGATCTTGCGTCCGGTGAAGCCGAGGAACGCAGGCAGCAGGGTCACCGCGGCGATCATCGTCACCAGCACGGTCGCCGAGGCGCCGATGGCCACGCCGGTCATCATGCGCTGTCCCATCGCGATGAGGCCCAGCAGCGCGATCACGACGGTGGTGCCGGCGAACAGCACGGCATGGCCCGCGGTGGTGATGGCTTTGACGGTGGCGGTCTCCGGCTCGTCGCCGTCGTGCAAGCTGTCCTTGTAACGGGTCACGATGAACAGGGCGTAGTCGATGCCGACGCCGAGTCCGATCAACGCGGCGACGAGCACGGTGAAGTCCGGTGACGGCACCAGATGCCCGACGAGCTTGGTCAGGGCGATGCCGCCGACGATTGCCATGAGTGCGGTCGCGATCGGCAGGCCCATCGCGACCAGCGACCCGAAGGCAATGAACAGGATTACCGCTGCGGCCAAGACCCCGACGCTCTCGGACGGGCCTGGTGCTGGGGTTTCGGCCCGCTCCGCCTGCTTCCCGCCCAGTCCCAGCGTCACCTCGCCCCCGGAGGCGTCCTTGACTGCGTCCACCAGAGGCTTGACGGCAGACTTATCCGCGTCCTTGTCGTTCAGCGGGATAGTCGTCCGGGCAATGTGTCGGTCCGCTGTCACCAGGCTTTTGTCCTGGTACGGCGAAGTGACCGGTCCGGTGAGGGGAGAGGCCACGAGTTCGGCAATGACCTTCTCGATGGTCGTCCGGGCAGCGGGGTCGTCGATGCCCTTGTCAGCCTTGATCGCGAGAGTCAGCGTGTCCCCTTGCTGTTCGGGGAAGTGCTTCTCGATCAGCTTCTGGGCCTTGGCAGACCCGGAGTCGCCGCCGGAGGGGTCGTTGTCGGCGGGAGCCCCATAGCCGAAGCCTGCGAACGCGACCGCGACCACGCCCACGATCCAGACAGCCAAGACCAGGCGGCGACGCAGGAAGCAGAACCGGGCCAGGCGAGCAAGGGCACCGTCGGTCCGAGCGGTTTCGGTTGCCATTAATGCGTCCTCACGTCGTCGCGAAAAAGCTCCGCAGCCCCGTCCAGCACGGGAAGCCCCGTCCGAACGGTGCCGGACGAACGGGTCAAAGCAAGCCGGACGAGGACGATGTCGATCAGCCCCAGCATCGTGGCCACGACCGCCCCTGCACCTGCGGTTTCGGTCTCAACACCGGCGGAAGGGTCGGCCAGATGAAGCCCGACCAGAACGACGGCGAACAGCCCCGCCCCGACGGCCGCCACTGCACTGTCCGACCCGGTACCGCCTCCAGCGCGGGCAGTTATGTGGCCGGCGGCGCGAGCCGACACAAGCACACCGACAACCACGCTGGTCAACGCGACCACCGCAGCCGCGGTCGCCCCCACGCGCTCGTTGCCGATGCCGAGATCAGCGGCCATCACGCCCATCAACAGGCCTCCTGCTGAACTCATATGCCTTCCTCTGCATTCGTCTCGTGCCCAGGTTTTGGATTTAGCCTGATCGTGTCCGTCCAGGCCCTGTCCGTCGTCCCGCAGAGAGATGCACTTCGCGCTGCCGCAGATAGGTCACACGGGTACGGCGGACGCAGTAGATACCCGGCGAGATACTGCGGATGCGCCGGCACGTCGCTCACCCGCGGGGAGGACTCGCCCGTTGGCGACCTGCGGTTAAGGTGCGCGCATGAAGGTGCGACAGTCCGGTGTTCCAGCCGGAGTCAGGGACGGGGCGATCGCCGTCGGCGTAGCGGCGACGCTGCTGGCCACCGGGCTGTCGACGGACCACTCCGTCGGTCGGTTCGGCTCACTTCTCGGGTATGTGCTACTGCTGGTCGATGGCTTGGCACTGGCTGCCCGGCGCCGGACCCCGGTTCTCGTTCTGGCGGTCACCGGGTTGTGCGCGGCGGGTTACCAGGCAGCCGGTTTCGACGTGCCGGCAATCGCGTTCCTGTTCGCGGTATACGCCGCCATGCGCGAGGGGCACCGCCGCGTCACTATCGCGGCATCCGTCGCAATGTTGGCCACTCTTCCGCTGGCGGCCCTGGTTTCCCTCCACGACCTGGGCGACGCGTTCGCGCAGGCCCGAGGCGCCCTCGAGGTCGCGTGGCTGGTCGCGGCCGGCGCGGCCGGCGAAGCGCTGCGGCAAGCCGAACAGCGGGGCGACGAAGCCGAACGCACCCGAGAGGAGACCGCGCGGCGCCGCGCCCAAGAGGAACGCCTGCACATTGCACGGGAGTTGCACGACTCGCTCACCCACCAGATATCGATCGTCAAGCTGCAGGCCGAAGTTGCCGTCCACTTGGCGCGCAAGCGCAGCGAAGAAATTCCGGCGGCGCTGCTGGCGATCCAGGAAGCCGGCCGGGAAGCCAACCGAGAGCTGCGCGCCACCTTGGAGGCGTTGCGCGACGACGACACCACCCCTCCGCAGGGGCTCGATCACCTTCCCGAACTCGTCGAACGCGCCCGCGCGATCGGCCTGGACGCGACACTCACGGTCGCAGGGCAACCGCGCGACGTGCCAGCCGCGGTGCAACGGACGGTCTACCGCATCGTCCAAGAGTCCCTGACCAACATTGCCCGGCACGCCAACGCCGCCACCGCGTCGGTCCGCATCGACCACCGGCCCGACGCTCTCGCGATCCGCGTCGACGACGACGGCAAAGCCGGCCCGGACGCGGAGCCGACACCCGGCGTCGGCCTGCTCGGAATGCGCGAACGCGTCACCGCCCTCGGCGGGAGACTGCGCGCGGAGCCGCGCCACGAGGGAGGATTCACCGTCCAAGCCGAACTCCCCGTGGAGCAGACCTCGTGATCCGTGTCCTGCTGGTTGACGACCAGCCGCTCATCCGCAGCGGATTCCGTGCCCTCCTCGACGTCGAAGACGACATCGAGGTCGTGGCGGAAGCAGGCGACGGCAACGAAGGCCTCGCTCTCATCCGCAAGCACCTGCCCGACGTCGCCCTAGTCGACATCCAAATGCCCGTCGTCGACGGAATCGAGGCCACCCGGCGCATCGTCGAGGACCCGGCCCTGGCACAGGTGCACGTGGTCATCCTCACCAACTACGGATTCGACGAATACGTCCTCGACGCCCTCCGTGCCGGCGCCGCCGGATTCCTCGTCAAGGACATCCAGCCCGAAGACTTCCTGCACGCCGTTCGGGTCGCAGCCCGCGGCGAAGCACTGCTCGCACCCGCCATCACCCGCAAGCTCATCAACCGGTACGTAACCCAGGCGCAACCCGTCGCTGTCAGCGGGGCCCTCGACGCGCTGACCAACCGCGAACGCCAGGCCCTCGTCCTGGTCGCTCAGGGCCTGTCCAACGACGAAATCGCCGACCGCCTGGTCATCAGTCCGCACACCGCGAAAACCCACATCAATCGGGCCATGACCAAACTCCACGTCCGCGACCGCGCCCAACTAGTCGTCGTCGCCTACGAATCCGGCCTGGTGACCCCAAGGAACCACTAGCCTAAAGCGTGTTGCAGAATGCTGTGAGCTGCGTGTTTGGGTGGGTCCGGGGTCCGGTTGCTCAGGCGGCGTAGGTGAGGTTGTGGAGTTGGGCGATGGCTTGGGCGGCGGTGTGGAGGCCGTCGCCGTGTTGGCGGCAGTCGCGGAGGATCTTCCAGTTCTTCATCCGGCCGATGGCGTGTTCGACGCGTACGCGGACGTGGCGGTGGTCGGCGTTGTCGTCTTCCTCGGCGGGCAGCAGCGGGCGGCCTGGGCGTTTGCGGTGGGGGACGGCCATGCCGGTGTTGATGTAGGCGCTGTCGGCCATCAGGGCAACGCCGCGGCAGTCGTCGGCCAGGCCGGTGGCCCGCCAGGCCTGCGCGTCGGAGCGGTTGCCCGGCACCGGGCGGCCGGTGGCCACCACCAGCCGGCTGTCCGCGTCCACGACGACCTGCACGTTCGCGGAGTAGCGGTAGTTGCGGCTGGACGCGGCGATCCGCCGGTCGCGGACCGGGACCAGCGTGCCGTCCACGATCCACAACCGGTCCTCGGCCTGCAACGGACGCCGGACCGGCTCGACCGCCAGCAGCGGGCCCAACCGCTGGATGACCCGGCACACCGTCGCCGGCGACACCCCGAACGGCGGCGCCATCTGCCGCATCGTCAAGTTCGTGCGGTAGTACACCGCGACCAGCAACACCCTGCGGTCCAACGGCAGACACCACGGACGACCCGTCCGCGGCCCCTCACCCCCGCGCTCGCGGACCACCCTGACCAGCCGGTGAAACTGGTCCAAGGGCAAACCCGTGAACGTCTCCACCCACACCCGCTCGACCGTCAACACCCCACCCACACAAGGGAGATGCCCAGATCAGGCCGTTCTGCAACACGCTTTAAGCAGCTGCTCCCACGCGACCGCGCACGCCCCAGCCCGCTATCGGCCGTCCCCGGGGGCGGCAATGACAGCCACCAGCTCACATAAGACACCACTGGACTACTGGGGCACCGGCCAGTGGGCGGGAGCCAGCAGACCCTCAGCCCATGCACCGCCTGCTCAGATCTGGCCGCGGGTGGCACCGCAACCGCCACACGCCCCGCAGCTGTCCGTCCTGCGCCGCGGCCGAGGTCGCCATCCACTTTGCCCCCGTCGGGGTGAATGCGTCCGCTTCGCCCTCATCGCGCAACGGGTCCCCTCAGCGAGACGAACCCGAATACCTTCTCTTTTTCTTCTTCTCTTTTTTCATTTATTAACTCCGATAATCAAAAGGAACTGTGTCGTGTCGCGATTGCGGCGGAGCATGCGGATCGATTCCACTGCGCCGCGGGCCCTGTGTTCCGCGCGATCTGGATTGCCGGAAATCGCAAGCCAAGGCAATAGTTTCGACAGACTGGCTCGTCAGCTCCGGGCCTCGGGCTCACCCGGGAGCTACCCAGTTGGTAGGTGGAAATCTTCGGAGGACGTCATGGCCGCATCGATGCTGGGTTCCGGCATCTCGAATTGTCTCGCGCTGCCCGTCCAGACCCTGCCGGCCGACCAAGTCGAGCCTGTGACGCCGCCAACGACCACTGGCACGGTCACGCCGCTGTCTCCGAGCACCTACGCCGGCATCAAGAGCGGCTTCATGCAACAGCTGGGGCATGCTCGGCTGGGCCCAGTCGGGGGCGGGGACGGTCGTGGGGAGTCCCCGGTGAATGTGCAAATGGGCTCCCATGTCTAGGCGGGCAAATCCGAATGCGAATCCATGGGTGCCCTCGAGTGCCAGCGCCGAACCGGCGCCGCGACCGAAGGTTGTCGCAGCTGCAGAACCGCGTGTCACGGCAATTACCCGGGGCCTTGTTGCGCCGGTGAGCGGTGAAGGCCTGCCTCTGTGGCGAATCGCCCCTGCCATTCCCGTACCGCCATGGTGGTGGGTCGCATGCCATGGCGGCGCCGGTGCGACCACTCTGGCGACCATCCTGGGCGGCGGCGACACGGATTCCCGTGGATGGCCGATCCATGTCGACGGCTCGCGTCCCGGCGTTGTGCTGGTCGCGCGCACGAACGCGACAGGCTTGCGTGATGCGCAACACGCAGCACGTCAGTGGGCATCCGACTCGCTCGGAGCTGTCCGGCTGTGGGGGCTGGTCGCGGTTGCCGATGCCCCTGGCCCCCTTCCCGAAGTTCTGGGCCAACGACTTCACGTCGTCGGCGGCGGCTTCCCGAGGGTGTGGCTGATTCCCTGGAACGCGGCTTGGCGACTGGGGCAGGGCCTCACGCTGCCGGAGGCACCGCCCCAGCTTTCTACGCTCGCAGGCGAACTCAGGCAGGCTGCCGCACGGGCTGCTGCCCCCAACACCGAGCCGAGCCGCCCGTCGGCGACCTCGGTGTGGGCGGGGCGGTAGCAATGCCGCCGAAATCAGCAGCAGCGGAGAACCTGTGGCTACCGGGCGACCGGGTGGCCGATGTCCGTCCGGTCTCAGTGACAACGGCGCGAACGAGCCTGGGAACAAGCACACTTCCTGGGTTGGCCTTCGCGACTCGGCTGTATGAGATCCAGGACGCCTATCTACGACCGTTCGGCGTCCTGCACATGCCGGTGCCGAACCACCACACGATCGTTCTCGAATCTCCCGTTCCTGATCAATCACCCGTCGACGTCACACAGGCAGCATCCTGGATCGCTCGCTGGGTGAGGACGATTGCACTGCTCAGCGGGATTCCGGACCTGATCGGCGCAGGGCTGACGATGGACTTGGCCATGGGCGACGACGGCACGAGGACACCAATGCCTGTGCTCCCCGCGTCCGGCATCCGTGAACGGCTAGCGGCGGCCTGGGCCGGGGCACAGTCACCAACTCCACGACGGCCGGCGGTAATATCGGTAAGGATCGCGTTGACCTTCGGCAGTGCCGTACGGGGCGGCCGTTTCACCCGCGGGCCTGACACCACGACCACCTCACATCTCGGACGTAGGCTGCCGGGACTCTCCGCAAGCTTGAAGATTGCCGGGGACGAACCTGCAGCCCCGTTGAGCGGTGCCGATGTCGCCGAGGCTATCCGCGTCGCCTACGACCCCAGCATCGCGGGATATGTCAATCGATATGCCCCGGAGAGACGCGGTACATCCCCGAGTTGGGATGACGCCTGCCCGACGGTTTCGGTTGACGACTGGGATCACTATCAGCACGAGACGGCGTGCTCCGTCACCTGGAGTTCGGCGAAGCGCTCCGGGGTCGCCGAACTCCCGGAACTGGTCGCCGAGGTGCTGCGGCCCGACGGCGCGCTGCTACGAAAGCGGATCACCCTCCTGTACAAGCAGCCCGACCACGGAAAGTATTCAGCCGCGGATCAGCGCGTTGACCGGGCGAAGCTGGCCATGCACGGCCTCCTCGTCACGGCCACAGCCAACGATCGCCACGCACTTGCCGCGGCAGACCGGATGCTCCAGGAACTCCGAGTCTCGTCGCGGTTGTCGATACGCAGGGTGTTCGGTGCTCAGGCATCCGGATTCGCCGCATCGCTTCCGCTCGGAATTCTCGCGCCGGAGCATCTCAGTCCACCGCAATCGGCTCGCACGCCGACTGGTCGCCGTCGAAGGCGGCGCAGGGGCAGCGCGGCGTCCGTGTAGGGCACCGGCACCGCCGCACCAGTAGAGAATTCTCCCGCTGCCCACGGACGACGCCGACGAATGGAAGGCAGCTTCCGGCGGAGAACGGGAATCTCGATAAGGATCGTTCTGGAGGGTTCCATGTCGGGCCTCATCATTCACGTTTCCAATCATCTGTTCTCGATGTTTCCAGCCGATGGAACCGGCGGCGGGACGGGAACCGGGACGGGAACCAACACTCCCTTGGCACCGAGCGATACGGTCGACATCGGGGGAAACTTCATGACGAAGCTCAAAGATCTTCTTGGCTGGGCAAGGCTCATCGCATGGTCCGTTGCTGGTGTCTCGTGGCTGGGGGTCGGCGGCATGATGGCCTCGTCGTGGTTGACCGGGAAAGGATTCCAGGCACTCGGAAGAGCCGGATGGGTCGCTGGCGGAACGCTACTGATTGGCGGGTCGGTGGAATTGGTCAATGCTTTTCTGGTATCCAGTCCCTCGCCAGCTACGAAGTAGCGGCAGGTGCTTGACGGAGATCATGTATGTCCCGCTTTCGAAGGACGCTCACCAGGCGTCCGGTGCACAACGAGGACCCCTTCAGATCTCGCGGGTTCCTTATATCCGCAGGATTTCTGGCTGTCGTTGTGGTTCTGGGAATTGCCACGTTCGTGTCCAGCCGCAGGGGCGCCGAGCCACCTTCCTCCCGAGGCTACGCCGGGTCGAATTCCCCGGTACCCGCTGCTTCGCCGCCGACCGATACGCAGGCGGCGCCGTCGCTCCCCACAATCAACACTGCGTCCCCTTGCCCCACAACGCCGCCGAGCGATCGAGCGGTTCCCGTGGCACCGCCTGGGGGCATCATCTGGTCCCAGTTCCAGGGCGAGTTCGTGCCGTATTCGGACACGGCGGGCCCTGCCCGCCGGAAAGACGACGTGGTGCGATGCTTCGCACACACCCCCACCGGCGCCCTGATCGCGGTGGTTCAGATCAGCGTCAGGTTGACTGTTTCGCGCGACCGACGCTCCGTGTTAATGCAATCGGCGACCGGCACACAACGGGACCAGGCGCTGGCTGCACCGACGACGGCTCCTCGGCAACCCCAGGCCTCGGGCGAACTGACCGGTTTCCAGTTCCTGAGCTACACCGACGACGCCGCGACGCTCATGCTTGTCCGCACGTCGTCCGGCGGACTCACCACCGCTTCCCTGTATGCCGTGAGTTGGAGCGACGGCGATTGGAAGCTCCAGGTACAGCCTGACGGATCAGCAGCCGTGATGACCGAGCGGGACACACAACCGGCGGGGGTAATTGGCTGGTCTCCGGAGGGTGCGCGGTGACGCGAACGTCGGTGAGGTTTCGTCCCTCGCTCCGCAGACTCGGCGAGGTGTTTCTGCTCGTCCTCGTCGTGGGATTTCTCATGGGGGGCGCCGCTTCAGCCGCGTCTGCTCAGGAAAATAGTCGGTCAATACCGGCATTATTGCCAATGGGAAATTGCGGCCAGCCCTCCGGGTCTGGAGGTGAGCTTCCTCTCAACGAGAACGAATCAGCGTACGGGAGTGACAGGGATGTTTGCGACCTGGCGAATGACTATAAGAATTGGGGCAAGACTGCTGGTACCGGTTGCGACGGGTGGGGGGAGCCGGCCGGGTTTTGCGAGAACTACGCCGCCGATGAGGACAAGGCGGAACCCAACTGGCTGACCGCGTTTCCCGACTGGTGCCAGTGGCAGGTCTTCCAGCTGGCGGGGGACGTCTACACCTGGTGGACCGAGGCGAAGGATCCCGTGCTGCTGGACGGTGGCAAGATCCGTGCCAGTGTCACCGACGTCAGCGGCGGTACTGCGATCGTCGTCGTCGCGCTGTGGACGGGCGGAGTCATGGTCGCCTGCATCCGCCTGGCGATCCGTCGTGACGGGACACCCGCCAAAGACATGGTCAAATCGGGCCTGTTGGTCGTGGGGGCGTCCGGATTCGCCGTTCCCGCTGCCGATCTGCTGGTCCGCTTGTCGCGGTCGTTCTCCGATTCCTACGTCGTGCGGATCCTCGGTGCTCCGGGTGAAACCACCGGGGATGCCTCGACGGTCCTCAAGCGATCCACCGTCGGAATGCTGGATGCGGTGGACAGTGGAAGCGGCTTCTCCCTCAAGGAGATTCTCGCCGGAATCGTGTTGGTATTCATTTCCTTTGTCCTCTACATCTACATGGTCGCCAGGTATTTCCTCATCCTGTACTGGGTCGGGACAATGCCGCTGATGGCCGCCGCGGCCTCACTGGGGGAATCCGGGAGACAGGCGTTCAGGCAGCAGATCATACGCATGGTCATCTGGATCCTCCTACCGGACTTCATGATGGTGATCTTCGTTCTGGGCCATCAGGAGATCGTCGCGAATGCGCAGGAAACCGGCGCCGGAACCGGTGGCCCCGACCAGTGGCGCGGCCTCATATTGATGGCTCTCGTGACCCTGGTGGGACCGGCGACCCTCAGAGCTGCTGCGCCTTTCATGTCGCCCGCGGCGGGGTCGAGCGGAACGAATTTCGCAGCCGTGCGTGCGGGGATGGCCGTCGGCGCAGTGTCGTTGGCCGGTGCCGCCTACGTCGCCAGGAGGGCTGCGCCGCATGTGATTTCGGGCGCGGGGAATTCGCTCCGCGCAGTCCGCGCGGGCGCGGCGGAAACCGCCAGAGCCATCTCCGTCGGCACCGGTGGGCGGCCTGCGACAGGGGCCGCCGGCGGACAGGGCTCGCCTGACCGACCCGAAGGCCCAGGAAGCGATCCCCGCGACGGGGGATCCGGACCGACCGGGGGCGGAGGCGCACCAGGACCGAACACCGATGACCCCGCAGGCACCGGCGGTGGGTCCGCGGATCTCGACAACGGCGTCGAGCCGGGTCCCGACGGCGCCGGTCGGGGCGCGGATGGCAGCCTCCCCGGTTCGGTCGACAGCCCAAACGGCGGTGCCGGCGGAGGCGCCGTGCCGCCGGTGCACGAACGCTGGGCGCCCCCAGAGTCCTTGACCCGACTCGACCGGCGCACCGTCGACCAGCAGTTCCCGAACCAGCCCGTGGGCTTCGGCGCTCGCGCCGTCGATTTCATCCACAAGGACATCGCAGCAGGCCCCAATTCGTATCCCGGCGGCCCGGACGCGAGTTCGGCCACCGCACGCGCCCGCGACGCCGCCCAAGCCGCCTTGGGTGCTTCCCCTGCCTCACCCGCCACCGCCACCTTGATGCCGACGGTTCTCAATTACGCCGACCGGCTGAGCCAGGGCCAGATTCGCCGGCCGGCCAGTTTGGCAGATGTGGTGCGCGAGGAAGCCAACGGGTCGCTGGGCGAATATCTCGACCGCCTGGCAGACGGTCCCCCGGGAAGCCGGACTGTGCAACCCCCCAACTGATAAGGAAGGAGGAACCCGGTGCCGGAATCCGAAATCCGAACCTACGGCAATTGGCGCAAGCCGTCCTCACCGGGCATCGGCCGCCTGGGCCTGGGCGGGACCATGGTTCTGCTGGGTGGAATGGCCGTCGTTAGCCTGACATTTATGGCGTCCCGCGCCCTCGGAGTACTCCTGGGCATCATCATGCTGCTGATACTGGCACCACTTCAGGTCCGGGATCAGCATGGGCGCAACGGGTTGCAGTGGCTGGGCTCGCGAATGGCGTGGTTCCGTGGACTGACACTCGGCCAACACCTCTACCGCGCAGGCCCCATCGGGCTACTGCCCAATGGTGGCTGCAGTCCGCCCGGCCTCTTGGCCGGTGTCACGCTGCACGAGGCCGTCGACGGGTACGGAGCCCCTTTCGCTTTGGTGGTCCACCCGGCAACAGGCCACTACTCGGTCGTGCTGAGTTGTACTGCCGACGGCGCATCACTGGTGGATCAGGCGCAGGTCGACGTATGGGTTGCCTATTGGGGCCAGTGGCTTGCCTCATTGGCTTACGAACCGAGGCTTGTCGCCGCCGCGGCAACGATCGAAGCGGCTCCGGACACCGGCGAGCGGTTGCGGAGAGAAGTCATCGGCAACATCAATTCGCTGGCTCCGGAAATCGCCCGGGACGTCCTTGCGGATGTGATGCGTGAATATCCCGTCGGCTCCGCGGAGATCACCACATGGGTGACGCTGACCTACGCCGCCGAAGGCAAGCACAACGAGCAGCGGACACCCGGTCAGATCGGTGACGAGATCGGACTGCGGCTGCCGGGGATCATCGACGGATTGATCATGACCGGTGCGGGACCTGCCGAGCCTGCGACCGTAGGCGAGTTGGTGGAGATGGTCCGTACTGCTTACGACCCTTCGGTCAGCGCGGACGTGGGCTTCTCGCGCGAGACGAGCGTGGACTGGGAGAACGCGGGACCGATCGGCGCTGTCGAGGCATGGGACCACTACCGGCACGACGGGGCCCACTCGGTCACCTGGACCATGACCGAAGCACCACGGGGCGAAGTGTTCTCTGGCGTGCTGACGCGCTTGGTCGCGCCACACCCCGACATCGTGCGGAAGCGGGTCACTCTCGTCTACCGGCCGCACAGCCCTGGCGACTCCGCACGGCTCGTCGAGCGCGACCGCAAGGACGCCCTGTACAAGGCACAGCAATCACGTCTCGGTCAGGCCAGGGACTCGGTCGAATTGAGTGCCGCGAGTCAGTCCGCACGGGAAGAAGCGGTCGGCGCGGGGCTCGTCCGCTTCGCGCTGTTGCTGACCGCCACGGTTCTCGACGGCGACGACATGCCCAAAGCCGGCGCTGCGGTCGACAACCTGGCGGCGACCGCCCGGATTCGCCTTCGTCGCGCATATGGGGCACAGGCCATGGCTTTTGCCGCGGCACTGCCACTGGGCCTGGTGCTCGGCGATCACCTGCGCGTTCCGCGGAAGGTGCGGCGCAGACGGTGACGCACCGACCGCTCGGCGGTTCGAAGAAGACGAGACAACGAAGAGGGGCGAGGTCGTGTTCGGATATGAATCCAGGCCGCGTGGGGACCGGGCGTCGGCCTCCGAAGCCGCGCACGCAGGGCCGCGGGTGCCGGACGCGGCGCAGCGGGGGGATCCCTCGAAGCAGCGCGGATTGCGGCGAGTTGCAGGGCAATCTCAAGCTCCGAGCCCGCGTGGCTGGACCGGCTGGGGACGCGGGCGGACGTCACACGTCGAGGCACCCGTCGAATGGCGCGGGACCAGCGTGCAGGTCTGTGGTTTGTGGCCCTTCGGCGCGGGCGCGGGAATCCCCGTGATCGGCGTGCCGGTCGGCCGGTCGCTGATCAGCGGAGCCTCGCTTTGCTGCGATCCGATCAGCTGGTTCCAGCGCGCGAACCTCATTCTGAACCCGAGTGAGTTCATCCTGGGGAAGCCGGGATTGGGCAAATCAACTCTGGTTCGACGCCAGGCGCTGGGGCTTGCCGGATACGGAGTGAACCCTCTGATCTTCGGTGACCTCAAACCCGACTACGTCGATCTGGTGCGGGCGTTGGGCGGCCAGGTCATCACCCTGGGGCGGGGGCGCGGCAGCCTCAACGTCCTCGACCCGGGCGAAGCAACGATGGCGGCGCAGCGTCTCACGGGCGACGCGCGGCGCGCACTCATCGCCGATGTCCACGGTCGCCGCGTCATCACGGTGGCGTCGTTGCTGACGATCCTGCGCCAGAACCCCGTGACGGACCGTGAAGAAACGGTGCTCGACGTCGCGTTGCGCCTTCTGGACGAACGCCTGGGGCGCACTCCGGTGATGAGTGATCTCCTGGATGTCATCCGCCAGGCGCCCGACGAACTGCGCACAGCCGTCTTGGACCGTGGCGACATGGCTCGATACCGGGACATCGTGGAACCTGTGGAAGCCTCGCTGGTAGGGCTCCTCGACAGCGGACGCCTCGGAGGCATGTTCTCCCGTCCGACGTCGGAACCGATGCAGCACGACCGGCCGGTCTGCTTCGACGTCTCGAGTATCGACGACTCGGAAACCCAGGTTCAGGCTGCGGCACTGCTGGCCTGCTGGAGTTACGGCTTCGGCGCCGTCTCTGTCGCCCAAGCCCTCGCTGACGCGGGACTTGAGCCACAGCGGCACTACTTCGTGATCCTCGACGAACTCTGGCGTGTGCTCCGGGCCGGACGTGGGCTTGTCGACCGCGTGGATGCACTGACACGGCTCAACCGCCAACGCGGTGTCGGAGTCGCGATGATCACGCACACCATGGCGGACCTCTTGGCCCTCGGTGCCGAAGAAGACCGCATGAAGGCCAAAGGCTTCGTCGAGCGTGCCGGCATGGTCATCTGTGGTGGGTTGCCCGCTGCGGAGATGCCGGAGTTGACCCAAGTGGTCGGCATGACCACGGCGGAACAGCGCATGGTCACCGACTGGGCCACACCGCCGGCCTGGGACACCCGAGCAGACCGCAAGGCTCCTCCGCCCGGGCTGGGCAAGTTCATGGTGAAAGTCGGTGGCCGGCCGGGAATCCCGGTGCGCGTGGAGCTTACCCGTGCCGAGTTGTCCATCAACGACACGAATCGCCGGTGGGTGCGGTGAGCAATGTCGGAGCAACACGTCCCGGCTTGCCGTGCCGACGTACGGCGGTACGGACCTTGCGGTGTCTGCTCGGGATGCTCGCGGCCGTACTGACGCTGTCGTGGGTCGTGACACCCGCACCCGCATTCGCGGGCGACCCGGAGGGCCTGCGGGTCTACGGGGATAACTGCCTCATCGTTCCGGAGGATATATGGGGCGTCACCTTCCATTATTACTGCGCAATACCCGACACGATGGATCAATGGAACCAGTGGACTGCTTCGGACGCACAGTACGTGCCCGACGGTGAGCCGAAGACAAATCTCGATATTACACCGCCGAAATGTCGTGCCGCATCGGTCCCTTCTTGCTCGAAAGGATCGATGATGAAGTGGATGCAGGATGTGGGGACGGTAGCCGACCTGCACGAGAACCCATGCGACGGACTCCCCGCAAAATGGCGAAGCCTTTGCGTGAGCCCGGTCGGCCAAAACCCATGCCTTTCGGCGAAGTCGGATATGGCGCGAAATAAATGCCAGCAGCACTACCCCGGCTTCAAGCAATTGACACCCGGCCAGCTGAGCCCTGACGAGAGCTGTCAGAATCTCACAGGTGGCGACCGCCAAAAGTGCCTTCTCGCGCTCGGCCCGAGTCAGACAAAAAGCGAGGGGGCTGACATCGAGCTGCAGGATGGTCTCCAGGAAGGGCTCGGCTGGCTGCTGCTCGCCGCCTGCACCGCGTGCTTTGTCGGAGTTTTGCTGACCGGTGCCGGCATGGCCGGCGCCTGGTACACCGGAAACCCCGCCCTCGTTCATTTCACCCGGTTGGGCTGGGTAATTCTCGCGGCGATCGGTGTCGGATCCGCCTCCGGTGTCGCCTCGATATTCCTGCTGTGAAGCATTTCGACGGATACATTACCGGCATGATGGGAGTGGAACGTGGCTGACGGCGACAACCCTGCAGACATGCTTGCCGAGATGGCCAGTGAAAGCATCAAGGATGTGGCACAAAGCAAAAATCTGAGGAAAATGGTTCGCGACGTCACCAGCGTCGGCTTCAGGAGCGTCAGGGCTCTTGCTTCTCGGGTCAGGAAGAATAACTTGGCCTACCGCGTCACCCCCCGTGCGGACACGTCCCAAAAAATTGAGGTCCAACAGGGATACAGCGAGATCGTATCCGAGAGGATGCAGCCCAGGAGGTCCGAGTCCGAGTATGCCCTATGGGACTAGAGGCAGAATATTGACGACTAATATTCCGCGATGGCGCACACCGATGGCCGTCGTTGTATCACTTTGTTTCCTGGCCGGCTGCTCCGCATGGCAAAAAGCAGCGGACGTTTCGCATGGCATCATGAAAGTCATCGACTATGTCGGCCTGAGCGAAGCAGCCAAGAAGGGGATGCACTACAGCAAGGTCGTCATCAACGCGATCACCGCTGCAGCTCAGCAACCAGCATGCGACCTTGTTTCGCCGGCTTTGCTCGCTGCACAGTTGACCCAGGAATCAAACGCGAACACTGACCCGCCCGACAGCAGTGCCGGTGCTCAAGGGATATCACAATTCATGCCGGGGACCTGGAACGACCTCGTTGCCAGGGGGCGCGCGGTCGACGGGAACGGGGACAAGAAATACGACATCAGGGATCCGCAGGACGCGATTCCCACGCAAGCCTACTTCGACTGCGAGGTCGCGGAGAAGGTGGCGAACGTGCCGGGCGACCGGATCGACAACATGCTCGCCGCCTACAACGCGGGCCCGGGTGCGGTGATCAAGGCGGGAGGTGTCCCGCCCTACGGGGAGACCCAGAAGTACGTCAAAAATATTCGCACCAACATGGAGACGTACGCCACACAGATAGTAGCGTCGGATACCTCACCCGCGTCCACCATCGGTTTGGAAATCGTTCGTCAAGCGCGCCAAGAAATCGGACTCCCCTATATTTGGGGCGGGGGCGACAAGAACGGGCCGACCGGAGGAGGATTCGACTGTTCCGGCCTCGTTCTCTACGCGGTATATCAAGCGCGGCGGGCCATGCACATCCAGCCCGACGTCCCCCTGGCCCACTACACCGGATATCAGGTGAAAGACGGCACCGGCCAGCCCGTTGCTGATCGGGCTCAGATGCAGCCGGGCGATGCCATATACATCTGGGCCGAGAACTCCGGACGCGGAGACGCCGCCCCGAAATCGGATCCTGTCCACGTAGTCATCTGGACGGGATCTGTCCGCGACCCGAAGACGGGTGCAACGACCGACATCATCGAGGCACCGCGGCCGGGACGAAACGTACGGGCCGCAACCCTCAGCCAGTACGCGGGACGGCAGATCGCCATCCGGAGATTCTCGTGATCCGGATACGACGCCTCATCGCCCTTGCGACTCCGGCTTTCGCCGTCCTCTTCGCCACCGCCGCGTGCAGCCTTCACAGCGGCCCGCCCAAAGCGGAGGGATATCGGCCTCCCACGCCGGCGGAGGTGCGTTCTTCCGGCTCTGCGGTGCCGCGGAGTCGAGACACCGCGACGGAATCCTCGGCGACCCTGGTGCCGCGTATTCCCTCAGCCACCCCTGCGGGGGTCCCGGCACCACAGCAGATCGACCGTCATGATGCCACCGCGACGAGCAAGTCGGCGGTTATTGTCATGTATGCCGCTGACACTGACATCGACCGGTCCCCGTACGACTCGATGTTGCGCACGCTGCCTTATCTGGACGAGACACTCGCGGCCGATTTTCGGGAAGCCAATCAGCAGTCGGGCGGAATGGGCGAATGGCTCGAATGGTCGACGCATCACGTGGTCACCACAGTCGTCGCCGAGCCCGCCATCGAAATGGGCCAACCAGCCGACACACCATTTGACGCATACCGTAAATGGGCTGTCACCGTGACTCCACGGGGGCGTGACGGCTGGCAGGGCGAACCGTACACAACCGTGGTGTACACGACCTTGTCGCGCGACGGTGTGGACGCGGCGTGGCAGGTCAGTGGAATCGTCGCTGACTGATTTCGATTCCGTTCCACAAGACCGCTTCCGGCGGCCCGACAGAGGAGGCCAACGCGGCGCGGCGTCCGAACCGATTCTGTTTTTTCGATTCCACCGACGATTCCGTGACCGGGTACCTGCCCTGGTTCTGCACCGAAGGCCTCCCGGGCCAACGCCGTCGCGGCAGCACTCCGAGGCGCTGATGCGGATCTGTGCCATCTGGGCGAGACTTCGAGGCCGTGCCTCATCTGGCCGCGGGCATGTCCGACACTCCGGTAACGCGCCGAGACGAGAAGGAGCGCGGAAACTTGCTGCGCCGGAACCCCCCTTCTGCACCCACCACCAGAGACGTATACACGCATGTACTCCGGGTATGTCTGATGCGATGATCCGTGTTTCGAGCGAGGTGCGTAACCGGCTGGCGGTGCTCGCGGAGTCGAGGGGGACGTCGATCCGGTCGCTGGTCCAGGAGTTCGCCGAGTCGACCCTGACCGACGAGGAGCGGGCCGAGCGGGCGAAGCGGACCCGCGCTTACCTGGCCGAGCACTTCGGGGTCGAGGTGTCCGACGAGGAGAGCAGCGACATGGGCCGCAGGCTCCGCGCGGCGTTCGCCGCGCAGCTCGGCGACGTCGCGTGATCCTCCACCACCTCGTCCTCGACACTCCGTCCCTGGCCACGCTCGCCTGCTCGTTGGCGCGTTCCGATCACCGGCTGCACCGCGAGGTGATGGACGAGGACCGGCGCCTGACCGTGCATCGCGACGCGGAACGCGCGGCCGCGTTCGCCGAACCGGTGCGGCCGATTGCCGAGGCGACCACGTCGGCCCGGGGCGTGCCTTACCACCGGCTGTCCAACACGAGTTCGAATGGATCTGGCGCGAGCTGATCGTCCCGGACTACCTCAGCGGTATCACCATGCACGACGTCCCGGTCGTCACCTACATGATGGGCCAGCCCGGAGCGGGGAAGACGAACGCCGCGTACCTGGTGCGGCGCGCGGTGCGCCATCGCAGACCGGTGGCGGTCTCCGGGGAGACGTTCAAGAACAGCCATCCTGACTACTGGCACTCGTGACCCACCGCCGCCTGGCACGGGACTACGAAGTACTCCCGGCCAGCTCCGAGACCCACATCCGCATCGCGATGATCGACAACCTACTCAAACGCGCCACCGGCGAAACCACCCGCGCCGCTCCTGGCCCCCTGCTGTCCGTCTCGGTGCCGAACACTGCGGTGAGCGGCAGCCGCTGGTGGTAGCCGATCAGCGCCAGGTTCGCGGCGCGCAACGTGTTCGCTGTTTCCGTAACCGCACGGCCGGGGACCGGCGGTTACGGCATCCGCCGGTGGGTGGACGCCTCCTCTCACGGCGGGTCGGGCGGTGTGGTGCGCAGGGCGGTGAGGTTGAGGAGGGCGCCGGGTGCGCTCGGCGCGGTCGGTGATGGTGCGGGCGGCGTGGACGGTCTCGTCCTCCAGAGCGTCGCGGCGGGCCTCGGCGTGCCGGGTGGCGCGCTCGTGCTCGCGGGCGGTGCGGACTTGCAGGACCTGGTGTACGACGACGGTGGACGCGCCGAGCAGGTGCAGCGGAACGGTGACCCACAGCGGGGCGTTGACGGTGGCGGACAGCAGGGGGGCCAGGAGCGGCGCGGCGGTGGCGGTGAGCTGGTTGTTCATCGCGGCCCTCCGGGTGTGCCCGGGGCGGTGTTGCCCCGGATCTCCACCATCGGGGCCCGGGCACAGGGCCGAAGCCGGTTGCCGGCAAGGCCTGTCGATCACGGGCGGGATCTGCCGCGGGCGGGCGCCGGTGGGGGTCGGTGGCAGCGTTTCGCCGCGGAACGGCCCGCATGGGGTGGCGACTTGGCAGTTCTGGGCAGGCTGCGGGCCAGCGGTCCGCCTCGTGGGGCGGGGGGACATGTGCCGATCGTGATGCCGGGCGAGGACCGGGTGTCGGAGGGGCCGCGGCGGGACCTGGTCGCGGCGCTGCACGAGCTGCATACGAACGCGGGCCGCCCGAGCACCCGCGAGCTGGAGAAGGCGATCGGCGCGGACCTCGCCCTGCCGGCGACGGTCAGCCGCGAGACGCTCGGACAGCTACTCAACGGTAGGTCCGGGCCGGACTGGCCGCGCCTGGAGTCGGTGGTGCGGCACTTGACCGGCGCGTCCGTCGTCCGCCCGCGCCCGGACGCGGAGACGCAGGTCGCGCGTCCACGTGCTGTGGCAGGCAGACCGCGGCGCCGCCCGGCCGTCGACCGGCCGGGCCACGGGCCGCTCCCGCCCACGGAACACGGCCCCGCAGAAGGGGAGACCCGCCGCGGAAGTCGCCCCCCCAACCTCGCCCGTCCGCTCGGTACGCGGCGGTTGGTGACCCCTTCGCCGACCGCCGCATCACGGTCAATACGGTGGCCGTGTCCCCGGACGGGGCGCTCCTGGCCACCACCGGTGACCAGGACTCCACGACGGTGCGGCTGTGGGACCTGGCCACCCAGCGTCCGATCGTTGCCCCCTCACCGGCCACACCGCCACAGTCAATGCGCTGGCGTTCTCCGCGGACGGTTCCCTGCTCGCCTCAGGCAGCCGGGACAGGACGGTCCGATAGTGGGTCCCGGCCACCGGCCGCCAGATCGGCAACCCCCTCACCGGACACGCCGCCCCCGTCCACACGGTGGCGTTCTCCCCGGACGGGTCGCTGACCGTCGGCGGTGGGTCGCTGCAGAAGTGCGCCCTCTCACCGGCCCAGCCACGCCCCTCGCCGACCGGGCTTTCGGGGCCGATCGCGCCGCCCGGCCCGTGCAATTGCTGCCCCTCAGCACCCCGCACTTCGGTGCAGTTGGACAGGACGCCGACGGGCAGGTGGCGGCGGAGCTGGGTGAGGAGGCCGATCATGACGGGGTCGGGTTCGCCGCGGTCTGCGCGCCAGGGGCCGAGGCTGGTGCGGATGTGCGGTCCGAAGTCGCGGGAGAGGCGTGTCGGTGACGTCGTCGGCCCATTCCTGGTCGGTGAGGATTCCGACGCGGGCGAGGCGGTAGGCGCGGTGCTGGTAGGCGTAGCGGTCGATGGTGCCGTGGGGGAGTCCGGCGAGGGTTTCGCTGGTGCGGGCGCCGGTGTTGTGCCAGTGGCGGAACAGGCCGTTCATGTCGAGAAGGAGGCCGTCGATGGTCGGGGGCATGGGGACTCCTTCGGCCGGGGTGGTTCAGACGCGGACGTGGCGGTGGTCAGCGGGCGGCGGCGGTGTTGTAGGCGGCGAGGTAGGTGTCGGCGGTGCGGGTCCAGCTGTAGGCGGTGTCGATGTGGCGGCAGCCGTTGGCGCCGCGTCGGCGGCGTTCGTGGTCGTCGCGGATGGCTGTGGCGCGGGCTGCGGCGAGGTCGTCGGGGTCGTCGGGTTTGACGAGCCAGCCGGTGGCGTGGGAGGTCGTGCGGGGTGACGGTGCGGGCGAGGCCGCCGGTGGCGGTCGCGATGGGCGGGGTGTCGCAGGCCATCGCCTCGAGGTAGACCATGCCGAACGGCTCGTTTACGGCGAGGGCGGCCCTCCGCCTCGACCACGCAGCCGACACGACGTCGGACTGAACCGAGGCATCGGCGCCGCCGTGTGGTGCAACGTGCGACCCGACAGGGCCACGCCATACGAGCGCGCAGCCGCATGGTTGTGTCGAGCCAGACTCGACGCCGCCTGCCGCTCGGACGCTGCACAACAAGGGCCCAGCCGATCAAACCCTTGCGCTCGGCATCCGGCACAGCCGGTCCGCGGGGCGCCGGTCAGCGTCGTGGCTGCGTCATTCGGGCGTGCAGAAGCACCGCGCGAGTCAGTTCGGCTCCGGCCTGGTGTTCCTTCGAGAGCAGCGCGGTCAGCCCGGCGGGGGCGCGTTTCCAGTGCAGGTGGAAGTCCGGGGCTGTGGCGGGGGCGTCGAGAAGGTGGTTCACCACGAAGTACGCCTCGGTGGGCCGGTCGCCCCAGCCATCGCCCCACCACAGGTGCAGGGTCGGTGCGCACGGCGCGGGATGCACGCTCCCGTCGGACATCACCGCCCACACTGTGCGGTCCAAGACCACAGACGCCAGTTCTCCGCCAGGCGGCAGGACGGTCGGAGCGAAGAACAGCCAGCAGCCACCGGGGAGGTCTCGACCGTGACGGTCACCTGCGTCCCGTAGGGCAGCAGCTTCTCGTCGGTGAGGAACGCGACTTCCAGCGCGGCCGCCGCGAGCGGGTGCGACGCTGCGGCGATCTCCCGCCATCCCTCAGCCAGCGCCGCCTCGTCCTGGGACGGCTCGTCGTCGTCCTCGTCGGCGGCGGGCAGCTCGTCGAGGAGGACCGGGATGACGATCGGCCACTCGACCGTCCCGAGCTTGCTGTGGATCCCGCTGCCGAAGGCACGGATGTCCATGCGCGTGTTGGCGACCCGGGACGCATGGATGCTGTCCGCCATGTCCAACAACGCCGCGTCCGCCTCGCGGCCGAAGCCCCCGTCGGCGGCGGCCCGGTGCAGCGTCTGCTCGCGTTTGCTATCCGGCACCTTCACCGCGAGGGGCGCGGCGCCCGGCTGCCGGCGGCCGATGACCTCCGGCAGGCGCAGGTGGTGCGGCCACCACGGCAGCTCGTCCTGGCCTGCCAGCTCGGTGACCCGGTCCCAGCGGGCCTCGTACTCGATGCGCGGCTGCGCGGTGTCCGCGGCGACCAGCGCAGGACCGCCGATCCCGATGTCTCCGTACAACGCGCACACGACCGCGACGTCCGATCCTCGGCGCGGTTTGAGCCGGCCGCGGCCGCGGCACCGGCGGAGGCCGCGCCGGACCGCTCCGTGTAGACGACCCGTACGACGCCCAGCGCGGTCTGCCAGTCCAGTGCGGGGCCTTGCCGGGTCTGCCGGTAGGCGAGCCACCGTCCGGGCGTTCGGTCGGCGTCCGTGTCGCGGTGCAGCAGCGCGGCACGGTGCCGGAACGCGTCGCTTCCCGCCGCCCACCGGTAGACGTTCTGCGCTTCCCACAGCGGGCTGTCCTGGCCCAGGCCGCGGTGTCGTCCGTCGACGGCTCGCTCCGGCGCCGGGAACCCGTCCTGCCGAAGCAGCCCGCACCACCCCCAAGTGCCCACGCCGAGCAGGGTGCGGACCTGCGGTGCCGTGAGATAGACCGTGCGGACGCCCATCCGGCATCACTCCCCCGATAGCCCTGACACCTCCCCTCGCGCAAACACCCAACTCCGCAGATGCGCCCGGGAATCCACGCAGCTCACCGGTCCCCTTCCGGCTGCACGCCGGCCAGCGCGACGGGGAGGGTGGGCATTCGTCCCCGATGCCGGGCGGGATCTGTCCGCGTGGCCGCAGGAGCGCGGCCGCGGCCCAGGCCGAGGCGGTGAACTGCCAGCGCCCCGGCTCGTGGCCGTTCAAACGGGCTGCGACGCCCCGGTGCTTGCCGTGGCCGTATCCCATGCCGCCTTCGCCGAGTTCCATTGCTGGCGCAGTCGAGGCGGCAGGTCGTTGTGGGCGCTGATTTCGGCGACCAGCGGAGGAACGGTCACGGCGTGGGCATCGATGGAGACGAACCCGCGGGCGGCAAGGCGCAGGTGGGCGTGGTCGATTTCCGCGGGTGAGCGCCAGGTGACGGGGTTGAGCATGATCAACAGCATCGGGTTGGACACCAGAAGGCGTTCGTCGTTACCCCAGTCCCGGATCGCACGGTCCAGGACACGAAGGATGAGGACGGCCAGTTCGTCGTGGTCGAACCTGAGGATCCGGCGTACGTCCCGGTGCAGGGACACGACGAGGTGGTCGCGGCGTTCGGTCCCCCCGAGCGGCAGGTACATCCGGTCCCCACCGGGGGCCAGGAGGTAGTGCGGCGGCGACGGCTGCAGCGTCCGCTCGGCATCGCGGATGCGGTCGCCGTGGAACCGTGAGCGCCCCGCCCGGTCCGGTGCGCAGCGTTCCGCGGGCGCGGCGTGGCAGTGCGGGCATGTCCTCGTCATGGCCGCGGCACGCAGTTCGGGTGTCAGTTTCGGTGTCATTGCGGGGGCTCCGGGGGTGAAGGCGTGCGGTCGTGCTGCGCGGGGCCGGGGATGCGAGCGCTGTCTGGGCCGTGCCGCGGGGAGGCCGGTGCCGAACGCGTCGGCGCGTCGGAGGCGTTCGGGTCGTCGTGCCAGCGGCGCAGGAGCACGGCCGCGTCCTGGAGGTGCTCGTCGGTGGCTCCGCTTCTGCCGCCGGGGAGGCCGATCGCACGGTTCAGCCGGGCTTGGAGCACGGGGATCAGCAGGTGGAGCTTGCGGGCTGTCCGGGGTACGAGCGTGTTGACTGCTGCCCGGAGTTCCGCGCCGTGGAGCGCCTGGACGGCGTCGGGGTCGGGAAGCGGCGGGTTGAACTGGCCGGGGGTGTGGTGGGCGAGCCAGTCCTCGGTGGCGGTCATGGCAAGCGCGAGCTGGGAGAGATGCCTGCGACCGCGTGCGGACGCCCATGACGCGCTTGAGGCGGCCGTGGACCATGGCAACGGGCACCTTGTGCCGGCGTCCGAGTCCCGCGGCCATCTCGTCGAGTACGCGGGTGGCGTGTCGGCGGCTCATGAATGGGACGGGCTCGCAGGTCTGGCACGGGACGCCCGCTGCGACGGTGGGGTTCGCGCCGCAGCTCCCGCACACGGTGCCGTCGCAGCCGAGGCAGATCCACTGTGCGTCGGCCAGGTCCGCGGCGAGGGCTTGCGCGGCGACGGGGTGGGTGCCGTGGAGGAGGTCGTCGGACTGGGGTCGGCATGCGCGGCGGCAGCGCGCCTCCGCCTCGGCGCTGTCGGCGCGGGCGACGAGTGCGTGGCGCAGGACCGGCGTGCGGGCGTCGATGTACGCGTCGTGGTCCGGATCCGCGGCGGTGAAGTCGTCGTCGGCGGCGTGGTGGGCCGCGGTGTAGGCGGCGAGGAGGCGCGGGTCCGCGCTGTTGCAGGTCTTGTCGTGCTCTTCGGCGTTGCCGAGGCAGCCGCACGCGAGGCGTTCGGCGCGGCCGAGGAACTCGGCGCCGCACCAGTCGCAGCGCGGGCACATCGTCCACTGGTAGGCGCCGTCGTTGTGCGTGCGCATGCCTGAGTCGGGGTGCGATTCCCACGGGCCGGCGGCGGAGTACGTGTCGGGGAGGGGGCCTTGGGCGAACAGGGCGGTGCCGCGCCATGCCTCGTGGACGTCGTGCAGCGGCAGGGGCGTCCCGTCCGGCCTGGTGTCGTCGTCGTGCTGGCCGTGTCCGCCGGGGTCCTGGTCCTCGGCTGCGTCGTTGGGGCCGTCGAGGGGCTCCCCCCAGAGATCCGATCTCTCCAGGTCGCAGTTGGAGGTGCATCCGGCGGCGGCGCACGCGAACCGCTGCCAGCCGGGCGGGGGGCGCAGTGGGTCGGCGTCGAACCAGATCCGGGCGTGGGGGAGCCAGAACGCGGGGCGGAACGTGCCGCCCGAGGCGTCGGTGAAGGCCTGCGGCCGGTAGAGCCACGTAACACCCAGGTGGTCGAAGAACGCCGACCACCAGGCGTGCAGCGCGGTGTCGAACCGGGCCGCCACGACACTGAAAGGCATGGGCGCCTCCGAACTACCAACTGGTTGCCCGATTAACGGGGGCCGACACGGTGAGGGTGCGCGCCGCCGCCGACTTCACCCGGACGGGCGACCCCGCCGGCGTTCCGGGCCCAGACCGGCCGTGTGGACCGCCGATGAACGCGGCATCCCGGCCCGGCAGATGACGCGTCGTCCACCCGAGCGGGTGAACTTCTTTCCGCACCTCCCGCGCGCACGGCTACCGTCTGGTTGTGGCCACCACACCGCGCTTCCCCACCGGCTTCGGACCGTCGCGTCGGGGTGTCCAATGACCGGCACGCCGGAGAACGGTTCGTGCGAGCCCGGCTGGCGGCAGAGCACCCCCGCGCTCCATCACGCCCAACTCGACGCCCGCCGCGGCTGCGACGAGCACCCGGGGCAGCCGTACGGCGCGTCCTGCCCCATCTGCCACCCCCCTGCACCCCGACCGGCGGCATCGGCGGCCCGACCACCAGAACCCGCGGGACCGGCCCCGGTCATGCGCGGCCAGGCACCCCCGGTGCAGCCCGAGACGTTCCTGCCGCCGGACGTCGACGACTGGTGCCCGCGCCACCCCGGCGGCCGAGTGGGTTCCTGCGCCGGGTGCCGCGCGGACGTCATCGCCCCGACCCCGTCGCCGCACCTCATGGCGGAAGGCCTCCCGCGCAGCCGCATGGACGCGGTCATCGCCTACCTGCAGGAGGAGGACCGCAGGCTGTCGCGCCACGGCGGGCCGGGCTGCGCCTGCCAGGAATGCCGCGACTCGGGCGTCTTCCGCTGGGAGGGGTGCGAATGCTGCGGCGCCGCCATGCGCCCGCAAGACAAGGCCCAGCGCGGGGGCCTGTGCCGACCATGCGACGACCTCGCCCAAGACCTGCGCGCCGGACGTCCGCTGCCCCAGCCACCGCCGCTGCCGCCAGCGGCCCAGGCGGCCCGCGCCGCCGTCCAAGCCGCAAAAGCTGGCAGCATCGCAGCCCGACGGGCCGAGGAATGGCGGAAGCTCCGTCCGCGGTCCCCAGACCAACGCCGAAGCGGCGACGCCCCGTTCAACGCACGGGACAGCACATAGCCACCCGGCACATCGACCTTGTCGCAACGTCCGCGCGTACACATCCGGGCCACGACCGGCGTGTCCGCCGTCCTGGGTGGCCAGAACGGCACTCTGGCGCGCATGCGGCCGGGCGGCTCACCGCCACCACCACTCCAGGAGGCGGGCCCGACCTCGGCCGCGCGCTCCTTCCTTCGTACCAAAACTGGCGCCGACCACGTCGACTGCGGATCGTCGGCGTCGGGCCTGTACACACGCACCGCAGGCCCTCGCCCATCGGCGAAGGCCTGCGGTGCGCACAGGTTCAGACAGAGGCGACGACCAGCGCTGCCGGGACGAGCCAGCCGACGCGCCAGGCTTTGTCCAGCGCGTAAGACCTCAGTCCCAGGCGTGCCGCAGGCCTGCCCTCCGCGTCCACTGGGCACCGGGAGGTGTGCGCCGTGGCCAGGCGGTCCGGCCCTATGCCGCGTCGGTGTCGGGGTCCGCGGCGCCGTCGCGGTCGTCCAGTTCGATGCGGACGCGCTTGCCATCGGTGGCCAGGTGGGTCAGCCGATCGGCGATCCGCTGGTAGAAGCCCTGGGCCAGCGCCCAGTCGCCGGACTCGTCGCGGTTGCTCTTGGTCTTCCACAGGGAGATCAGCACGGCGATCAGGGACCTGCCCGACAGTTCCCCTTCGACACGTCCGTCCTCGAGGGCCGTGACCTGGGGAGGGTGACGGAAGTGCTGGTGGGCGCCGGCCTTCGCGACGAGGAACTCCCAGGTGTCGCGGTGGCACAGCACCGGGGCGGAGGAGATCCGGGCTGCGGCAAGGAGCAGATCCTCGTGGTCCTTCATGGCGGCTGCTGCGGATGCCGCCTGCGCGTCGTCGCCGGCCGCGGGTGGCTGCGGGTCCTGTGTCGCGTCGGCGGGGATGCGCAGTGCCGCGATTGCGTCGCGGAGTTCGGCGACCTCGCGGCGCAGGTCCTCATAAGCGTTGCCCGCGACGATCTCGCGCAGTTGGGCGAGGACGTCTCCGACCACCGCGGGCGGTTCCGCGTCGTTGTGTCCGGCGGGGTCCGGGTCCGGGGTGGCGGGCGTGTCGTGCACGGGTGCGGCCTCCGTCGTGGGGTCGGGCGCGGCGATCACGTTCTCGTCGGTCGGCGACGTGCCCGTGGCCGGTGGGACGGGCGCAGCGCCTTCCAGGGCGTGAGCGGACTGCGTTTCAGGGTCGGGGGGTTCGGCCTGCGTGGGCGGTGCGGTGGGGGCGGGGTTCGGGTCGGTCTGCTGGAGGAGGGTCCGGAGCTCGCGGAGGTCCTGGCGCAGGTCCTGCACGGCGCCGGCCGTCGCGGCGGAGTTGCGGGCTGCGCGGACGTCGGCGCGCAGTGCGGTGATCTCCCCTGTCAGCACCCGCACGGATTCCTCGCGGGACCGGTCGACCGCGGCACGGACCGCGTCCGCGTGCGCGGCGACGGCCTGCTCCACCCTGGCTGTGTTCTCGCGCGTGTTCTGACGGGTCTCCTGTCCATCGCCGAGCAGCGTGCTCAGCTCGCCTTTCCGCACGAACTCCCCCTTCTCCCCCGCACGTTGGCGGGCGGTAGCGGAGTGATCCCTTTCCGTGCCCAACCAGCGGCATGCCGCCGCGACCGAAAGCCCACGAACATGACCGAAAGCCACCCCCACGCCCTCGGAAGGCGACCTCAGGCCGACTCGCGCAGCCCCGACGCAGGACCGAGTGTTGGCAGGTGCGGGCCGCACGGTCGCGCGCCGCCTGCCGACGTGGGCGCTGGTAGGCGTCGGACCTGCGGCCAGCACGCCGAGACCTCAATTCGCGGCGACGCGGAAGCGTCCGGCTGATTCCGTCGCCGGATTTCAAGGTCGCCGGGAGACGCGGTGGGTACGCCGTTCGCGCAGCGCGCATGTGCACACTTCCGTAATGTGGTGTGCATGACAGAGACGACGTATTCGATCGTGGAGGCCCGCGCCAAACTGGGCGCCATCGCGCGGGAGGTCGGCGTCACCCGCGAGCCGGTCGCGATCACCGACCACGGCAAGACCATCGCCATACTCGTCAGCCCCGCCGATGCCTTGGAGCTCCAGGAGATGCGCGCCCTGGCCGCCTACCGTGCCCGGCAGGCACACGGCGACGACGCAGGCGTCCCCCACGACGAGGCGTACCGCCGCGTCTTCGGAAGCGACCAGGCTGCCGGCCAGGCGGGCCGCGAGGCGTGAGCCACGAGGTCATCTGGGAACCCGAGGCCCTCGCTCAAGCGGAACGCCTCGCCAAGGACGACCCCGACGGCGTGCGGCAGGTGTTCGCCGCCGTCGACCGCCTCGCTGAGAACCCCCGGCCCGACGGCGCGTTCGGCAGCGCCGACCTGCTGCGCATCCACGTCGGCGTCTACCGCGTGCTGTACGAGGTCAACGACCGGCAGGTCCGCGTCACCGTCATCCACCTCGGACGCCTGCGCTGATGCCCCTGACGCGGTAGGGCGCAGGCGGTTCACGCGGTGTCCCGCAGTGGTGCCTGGGCGGCCGCCGGGGCCGTCGTGATGGTCGGCAGGTTGCGCGCGGCACGGTCCCGCGCAGCCTGCTGCCGGGCCCGCAGGTAGGCGTCCGAACCGCGGCCGGGCCCGGTCTGCCCGGCGTCCTGGTCCTGGCGGGCGAGCACCGCGCGGAAGGCGGCCTCGGGCTCGCGGTGCGAGGCCAGGTCCCGGTCCTGCCGCTCGATCGCGGCCCGGACCGCGGGAGCGATCTGCTTCTCTGGGGCGGCTGCGCGGTGCGCGGCCACGGCCTGCCGTTATCCGGGCGTCGGTTCGGGCCGGGCTGCGGGCGGGGCTGGTGCGGGCGCAGTGCTCGTGTCGGTGGCGGCTACGGGCGCTGCGGGCGTGGTCCTGGCCGCCGGGGACAGCACGCGGATGCTGCGGACGGTGGCCGCGCCGGTGTGGTCGGTGATGCGCTGCAGGAGTGCGGGGGTCTGGAGGCGCAGGTGGGTGGCCCAGGACGCGGAGTCCGGGCGCAGGTCCAAGCGGCCGGTGGCCGGGTCGAACGCGGCGGCTTGGACGTGGCCGGCGAGGTTCGGGGCGATGCGCTCCCAGTCGGCCAGGATCCCGGCGCCGGCGGCCAGTACCTGCCAGGCCCGCGCGGCGACCAAGCCCTCGAGGACGGCGGTGAGCCCCAGCGGATCGCGACCGTTCCGCCGGGCCTGCGGGCGCGCGGTGCCGGAGCCGGGCGGCCGGCGCTTTGGGCGGCAGCTGCACGGGCGGCGCGCAGGGCGACCCTGGCCAGGTCCATCCCCGACGTCCCGGGCGTCCCGGCTCCCGCCGAGTCCGGGCCTGTCACCACGCCACCGCGGCCGGTGCGGCGGTGCGCTGTTTGTGCAGGACCCAGTCGACCAGGCGGTTCGTGTACAGCCGCCGCGCGAACGCCTCGCCCATCAGGTCGATGGTCGACAACACCGCGTCGTGGTCCTGCTCCCCCAGGCGCCGCAGCTGGAGGACCTCGTCCCGGGTCAGGTCCTCCAGCTCCAGGACCTGGTCGTCGACGTGGTGCACAGTCGCCCCGTCGACGCCGTCCCGGGCCTGGTCGACCGAGGCGAACGCGCTCTCCACGTCGGCCGCCGGCTCCGCCGTGACCGGGAGCTGCCAGGTGCCGGACATCCACACGTGCTCGGCGTGCCGGGCACGCGCGGCCCGGGCGGAGTCGCGCCAGTGCTCCACCTGCACGGCCCGCTCCGCTGCGGTGCGCCACCCGCGCAGCGTGGTGACCCCCCGCAGCCGAGACGCCAGCAGCCCGGACGGGCGGCGGGCGCCCGCGGCCGGGGCATCGACGGTGGCCAGCCAGGCGGCCACCTCCGCGCAGGTCCATCCGGCGTCGGAGACCTCGCCGACCACCCACGCGACTCGAGGCACGGAGGCCTTCGCCAGCCACGAGATCTCGCGGACGAGCGCCGCGGCGAGGTGGAACCGGCGGCCGACCTTGTTCAGAGCCCGGCGGCGGGGCTCGCACGGCGCGGTCTGCTGTTCGGCCGCGGTGCTCGGGGCGGTGGTCGTGTCGGTGCCGGGTGCGTGATCGTGCGTCCCGCTTGCGAGCCCCGTCTCTAGAGGGACCACAGGAGAAAGTCCCGTAGAAGACCCTGAAGTACGAGCCTGCATTGGGGTGCAACGGCCGGAGTGATCCACAGCCGCCCCGGAGCCGTCCGTCTCGCCCCCCGCCAAGGTCTCCTCCGGCACGTTCACCTGCGGCTTCGCGACCGGTCCCGTGCCCGGCACTGTTGCGGCCGTGCGCGGCGCCCGGACCTTTCGCGAGGCCTTCCGTGCCAGCCTCGCGACCAGGTCGCGGCCGGCCTCGGCGATCCCCGTCATCCGCCGCGTCGGGCCCTCGCCGGTCGTACGGATGCCCAACGCGGCGTCATAGGCGGGCGGAATCACCAACGCGAACTCGCTGGCCCGCGCCGCCTTGCCCCGGTACCGGGTGCCCTTCTCGATGTAGACCAGCAGCCCTGACTCCCGCAGCATCCCCAGGTGGTACTCCACCGCCCGCTCGCTCATCTTCAGCCGACGCGCCAGGAACTCCACCCCCGGACGGCACGGCGACAGTGCCGCCAACTCCTGTGCGACCCGCAGCGTCGTGACGTTCATCGCCCTCGGCCCATGTGATCGCAACGGCACGTAGCAACCCGACCCGACCACCCAGTGCCCGGCCTGCATCCACGAATGGCCGTCTTGCGTCACCCGGCCCCGTGTCGTCTCCACCCACTGCTCCGACGCTGGCACCCACAGCCGCGGCAACTCGCCCTAGACCGGCGCGAACCTCGCCACCAGTCGCCGAGCCTTGATCACGGGCGACGCCTTGTGCGGCGTGGCCTGCCTCGGGAGCGTTCCGGACGGCTTGCGAGGGCTGGGCACCGGCACCGTGGCGGCGGAGTCCGCTGCCACCGCGCTCACCGGCCCACCCACACGGCCCCGCTCGTGGCACCGCCAGCACGGGCACCCGACGAACAGGACAGAGGAACAAGGACACGCGCGGGCGCGAGGGCGCAGGTGCTCGGCTGTCGTGTGACATCAATGCGCGAGAAGGATGCGCTCACGCCTTGGCCGGGTGTTGCGCAGGCGCGCCGATGCGACGCCAACAAGAGAGTTTCGTCGGTGGGTTGCCCGGTCAGCCCCTGTTGCCGCGCCGACACCGTACGCCTACCAGCCGCCGGCAGAGGCGTGGGACACGTGAAATCAGTCACCCTCGAACGGGTGAACCCCTGCTCACGGCAGGCGAAACGCCGCACGCGGGCATGCCAAAGCTGGCAACCCGCCCCCGAGACATGCAAAATGAACTCCTCGCGTGCATGCGCACGCGGGCATGCCAAAGCCCTGCGGCGCTGGTGTGGGTTCTGGAGCGAACCGAGATCGAACTGTTCGACCGGCGGCAACCGGGCGAACAGTCCCTTCGGAGGAGCGGCAAACTCCTTCGGTGTTGGGCGGGCCGCTGAGCCAGGTGACGGCAAATCACCGAGGACTCAGGGCCCGGGGCGGCAGAAGACCCGTTGAGGGCCGCCGCGCCGAAGACGCGCTACGTCATCCCGCCTCCATCCTCAACAGAGGTCGGGGCGAGGGTGCGTGCAGGCAACACGAAAGCCCCGCCGAAGAGCCAGCGGTCGGAGTACACGCTGGCACCACGGCGGGGTTCTGTGCGTGAAGGCACGTACACGGGTACCCTGAAGATCACGTCGCCACCTTCGGATAGAAGACGTTAGGTGCGGCAGGCTTTCGGACCTTGTAGGAGGGGTCCGTTGGCCACTGTGGCCCCTCCCGCCTTGCCAAGGGCGGTCGACGGGGCCACTTCAATTTTTGATCAATGCTGCGGGCCACTGTATCCCCACGGAGGTACCCGGGGTGCCTATGAGTTGCCGTGTCGCAGCTGGCGAGGTGGCCACGGCAGCACTGACTGAACCTCCTTCAGAATCTATGAAATGGGGGCGAAAGCCGCGTCGGATCCGGCCCCGGAGTCCGACGCGGCGGTGTTTGTGCGTCAGCCAGGTTCACCCAGGTGGAGGTGGGCATTGACGCGCCGGGCCGCCTCGGCGAGTTCTGGGAGTTCGACGACCGACCAGCATCTTGCAGTTGTTCCACGCCGGTGCAGTCGGGGCCGCGAAGCCGCCGTCGTCCGCGACGGCGCCACCGTCGCGCGCATTTCTGCAGCCGGCCTCGCTGCCACCGCTGGTATCACCCATACCCGACCCGACCACATGGACCCGCTCCCCCAGCCAGCTGCTTCGCTCGGACAGGCAGTCCTCCTCGCCGGGGGGCTCGCCCCCGCCACCGTCCAATCGCGCGCCGGCATCCAGCACGACGGCGTCTGGGTGTTGTCCGTCGACGCAGCCGATTTCCCGGGCGCGGCCGACCTTGCGGACGAGCACCCGGACACGGTCCCGGGCCGGACTGGACCACTTGGCGCGAGGAACCGCCCAGCGCCTACATCACCGCCGTCTCCGACAGCCTGACCGACGGCTTCGGATGGCCGTCGCCGAGACGAACACCCACGGATTCTCCGTTGACTTCTCCCCCAAGGAACCCGAACCCCACCGCGGCTGGACTGACCGCCAGGCCGCGGGAGACTACTGGTGGGCCACCTTCATCCCCAGCCGAGGATGGGAATGCGGGATGAAGGCCTCCGGGCCGCACCGCCCGCGCGGCCGCAGCCCACACGGGCTGCCCAGCCCTGGCCCGCCGACCCTGGACACCCCGGTGAGGTGGCTGTGTACCTGAACCTTGCCCTGGAACGCGGGCTGCTGCGCCGAGCCTTCTGGCGGAGGTTCCTGACACGTCCGTGCTGTCGATGGGATGCCTGGGCGGTACGAGTGTTGACGTTGACTCCCCAGCTGCAGATACGGATTGGTGGCTGACTGCCCCGTGTTCGCGTCTGATCAACCGGAAAGGCCTTGCTCCCCCGCAAACTTCTGGGGGAGCAAGGCCTTCGGCGTGGCGGAGGTACCAGACTCTGGGCCCTGCCCCCGACAGCCGGACGGTGCAGCAGATCCGTCTGGCGGCGGGTACAGAGCAGTTCTGTCACCGTGGCCTGAACCTTGCCGAGCGCTGGGTGTCCCATTGCTCTGGAGCCGGCAGCTGTTGGCGGCTGTGGCTGCTCGGGCCACGGCCTTGCCTAGTCGCTCGTCTCGTTCTCGTCCTGGGGCGAGTCAAGCTGGCCTGGCCGGTCTTTCCGGCCGGGGAGGTAGTAGTTGAGGCTGATGGCGATCAGCTTGTTGCGGTCTGGCACCCCGGCCTCAAGGACAGCCCTGTCGATTTCGGCCAGGTCTTCATCGGGGATGCGGACGTGGATGGACTGGGAGCCGGTGCCAGCGTAAGCGCGGTCCTTTATGGCGCGGTTGGCACCGAAGCGGCGGGTTTTGGCTGGCGGCAGAGATGCAGCGACTACGGTTTTCCAGCCGGCTTCGTCGGCGGCTTCCAGCGCGGCGAAGATGAACTCGAGGTGGCTGGTGCGGCTGCCGGTGGTGAGCGCTTTGGCGTAGGCGCGATCGAGACGGCGGCGGACGCCTGCCGAGACGGAGAAGCTGACCGGGGCCCCGTAGGCGCGCAGATCACGCGCAGGCGGCCTCGGAGCGGTGTCCTGGGCGCTGGTGCGGGGTGTCTTCGTGGCCTCATTGTCGGCGGCAGAGGCCGGGGCCGGGGCGGGGTCCGGGAGTTGCTGGGGTAGCGGCTGCGAGATCCCGTCGTCGACGGGCTGCGTGATCGGCTCAGGCTCGGTGTGCTGAGTCGGCTGAGGAATTGCTTGCGCGGCGGGGGTGGTGTCGTGCGCGGCGGGGCGGTTCTTGCGCCCGCGGAGTGCCGAGAGCGAGGGCGGGGCGTAGACGTCGTGTGTGTCGGTTTCGTTGGTGGCCACGCTCAGGACTCCTCGATCTGCTGCTTCAGTTGGGCGCTGCGGGCCGTCACTTGATTGGTGAGCTGCAGATAGTCCTCGTGGACTGCGCGGACTGTGCCGGGGAGGCTCGTGTCGCCCTTCTCCGCGCGGTCGAACAGCGCGACGAGCGGTTCGCCGTCCAGGTCGCGGGACTGCTGGGCAACGGCCTCGCTGTGTCCGATGTGCTGGCCGAACTTGTAGTAAGCGTTGCCAAGAATCTGACGCAGCCGCCCCTCGGCCTTGCCGTGGATTTGGCTCGAGGTGCGGCCGGTGGCGAAGAGGACGACTCCGAGGAAGGTCAGCAGCGGGTTGACCCGGCGGGTGAGTTCGAACTGCCTCTTCATCTCGTTGACGCCGTCGAGAGATCCGCGGTCCGTCTTGGACGGGGAGATCACCCACCGTGCGGCGCCCATGGCAAGGCGCTGAAGCGTCGGGTTCTCGGGAGGCGTGTCGATGATGATGTAGTCGTAGTCGCCCGCAATGGGCATCAAGCACTGCAGCAGCCGCAGGTCGGCGTTGAGGGTGTATGCCTGCATGAGCCGGTTGTAGAGGGCCGGGATCTCTTCCTTGAGCTCGCGGCCCCCCGGGATAACGTCGAGCCCCGGGCGCACGGTCACAGGCCGGAGCGGGGTGCCGCGGCGCAGCGCCTCGAGGATGCTGTCTCCGTCGTCGTTGAGGTGCTCGGGGACGCCGAACTCGTGCACGGTCAGGTTGCCCTGTGCGTTGAGGTCTATGACGAGTACGCGGGCGTCCGGATCGCCAGGGATTCCTGCGTCGGGGTTGCCGGCCTGCAGCTGCTTGAGCAGCATCAGTGCCAGGTTGGCGGTCAGCGACGTCTTGCCGGCGCCGCCTTTGTCGTTCGCGATGACGAAGATGTGCCACAGGTCTTCCCAGGGCACGTCGACGGGCGCTTCCCTGTCGAACTCTGTGAGCACGATCGTATTCGGCGCTGCGATGCTCAACTCTCCAACCTCCCCTCGGCCTGAGTTCCCGGTGTCTCAGGCCTCTGCTGCGCAGACGTGGTCAGTGATGCGTGTGTGACGCCCGGGTGCGAGCAGCATTGAACCACGCGCGGTGTGAGGAACGGTCGGAGACACGCTGGTACGCGCTCGTTGCCAGGAGGTCAGACGCCGTTCGGTGGCTGTGTTGTGGACTACAGGATCCATGTCTTCGTCGCACGGTGTCAGTCGAGGTCTGAGGCGTAGTGGTTGTGTTGCGTACTGGAGAACCGTCCAGAGTTTGTCGTGCTGCGCGCCTTAAGGGAACGCACTCTGACCTGCATGGATACGTGTCAACAAGGACGTCACGTCTTCATGCACAACTACCTGAACAACTACATGCACAGGGTCCTGCATGACGTCCTTCGTCTTGTCATGGAAGGTTTCGTTCAAGGTGACAGGTCAGGAGGCCTTCTAGGCGCATGTGATCCTCTGATCCTGATCGCATGGGTAGATGTAGCGACGTGATCAGGTCTGCATGTTCGTGCCAACGAGTCGCATAACTGGCGTGTAGTAATGGTTGCTGATGCAAGGTTAAACGCAGGGATTTCTATGATGACTCATAGATGCCTCGACGAGAGATTTCAATGACGCATGCTATTCCGGTTGACAGTAGGTCTGAACATCAACTCATGTACGGGTTGAACATGAGGTATGGACGTGGCTTACAAACGTGTGTGGTGGGGATGTTTAGCAGTCGTTCGAGCGCGACTTCATGGAAAGCTTCTTCCTGTGCGGCAAGACCGGCATGCCGTCTGCATGGGAGTACCACGTGAAGAAGTCAGACTATCTGCGGTTCATGTCGAACTGATAGTTTTGGTTGGTGTCCAGGTCCTAGGACGATGCAAAGAAGCGTTTTGAGGTGTAGTTGACGGGTTGCGCCAAGAACTCTATGTAAGCTCCGTCTCGAACTTGCATAATTCCTCGGTGATTGCGGTCAATCTGAGTATCGATGAACTCGGGCTACTTGCCGCGAGGATGTACTCCCGATGGATGGCGTGGCTTCAACGCCGCACTTCCTCTTATGAGAACACAACAAGTGCTGCTCGTGATTCGTCGACACTGTCTGCTGTTTAAGTCGCTGGCCATGCATGCGTCTCTGACGAGCGACGGTCCGTGCGTTGAGGATTCGGTAGAGCAGGTGTCAAAACGTGTTCGGCAGGGGCTCGTTGATAGATTGATTTGCCTGTTTTGCGAATTTTTCGTAGGCGTAAAAACCGCCTCTGACCTGCGGAAATGCAAGCTCAGGCGCTGGTGGCCAACACCTGGGGTGATTCCCTTCAGGTCGGCGAGAAAGCGCCTCAGCACGGCTCGTACGCGTTTCTGTTGCGCTGCTTGCCCCATCGGGACAACGGTGCATGCGTGTGTGACACGCCATCCACGTGCGGTCGGCGATTCTTGCGCCCGAATGCCGCTCACCGCGGTGACGACTTGCATCAGCTTCTTGTCGGCAGACGGTGAACACCCGGCCTGCCGATCGTGGGCGCAGTCGGCCACCAGCGTGCAGATCCTGGGTGGCCGACCCGCGTCGGCTGGCATCGACGTGCTTCGGTCGACCTGTCACGCCTGCCGTGTCGCCCTCGGGGTGAGGCACTACGGAGGGAAACCGCGGCTGTGGTCTGCCGCCCCGTTCGGCCAACGTTGAGCGTGGCAAATTCGAAGGGCGGGGTGACTGCGCGGGACGATGACTTCCATCCCGAAGATGTCCGTTGATCCGCCCGTTGCCCCGCGCCCAGGGGCGTGTTGGATGCGCAAGCAGGCGCTTTACACGCCGCGTGTCAGAGAGCTGCGGTCGTTTCCTCGCGGCCTGGGGGAATGAGAGCGTTCGACGCGGTGCGCTGATACCGGACCTGGGGGTCGCGGAGTCCGCGCTTGCGCGGTTCGCGCTGCATAGGTCCGCTTTGTAGCGGGCGCGTGCGTCCATAGTTGCCACACGTGCCGTCCGCGGACGGGAGCGTTCGCGGAGTGACGCGCCAATCGGGCGTGCCTGGTGTCGCAGTAGGGGTAATCGTCGGCCGGCTGCGGTGCGGCGTTCTTCGCTGCCGCAGCCCGCTTCCGAGTCCGGGTGCCCGGCGTTCCGGACCTGAAGTCACGGACCAGGGGGCACGTCATGCACGCTGCGGAAGCCGCACCAGGCTGGATGTGTGACTTCTCGACCTGGATACTGGCGACGGCAAGCCGCTGTGCTGGGTTTCGTTGTCGGCGCCACATTGCCGTGAATCGTTCGCCTGCCTGCGCCGGGACAGAGTCCTTCGCGGACGCAACCGACGCCGGGCCCGGTGCCGTCGACGCTACCGATTGCTCGCGCCATCAAGGGCTTTGCCGGTGCGGTTCGGTGCGCGATAGTCCTTCGCGAAGCGGCACCGAAGTCCGTGCCGGAACTTGCTCCGGAAGACCCGTGTTGCGCCTGTCGCGACGGCTGCACGTCGGGAGGGGCGGCGGCTGGACGCGGTGAAGGGTCCGGCGTAGTCGGCGGACGCGGGGGAGCAGCACTTGGATGATATGCCTGATTTATACGCACCTGACCTAGCGAGAAAACACCATCTGACCTGCGCATATGTCGACTGGCGGCCTATCGGGAGTGCCCTGGGGTGATTCCCTGTGCCGATGCGGAAAACCCGCCCAGACGGCCACTACGGGCGTTTCTGGCCCGCCCTCAGCGCGAACCTCTGCGGCTGAAGGGCATCGCCGCAACCGTCAGGGCATTTCGGCTGTCCTGCCGCTGGGCTGTGCAGCAGATGGGTTACGACGACGCGGCCGGCGTCCCGCCAGACGCGGACCTCCTGCCGCCAGAAGTCCACATAGATGCCTTGGTCGAAGCCCAGGTAAGGCTCGTCGAGCGGCAGGAGGTCGGGCGTGTGCAGTTGGCCGAGGACGAGGTTGAGTTCTGCCGGGTGCCGCCGAAGAGCTGTTCGCGCGCACTTGCGCGGTCGGGGACAGGCCAGGCGCTGGTCGAGGTAGTCTCCGGTCGATCGGGCGCGCCGCGGTGCCGTATAGGCGGCGGCACCGAAGAGGGCGAACTCGCGGGGTAGAGCGTGCCGCCAGGCACGTCCGAGACACCGTCTGTGGACAGGCGCTGGGATAGGCCGTATCCGTAGTCGGGGCGTTCGTGGAGCATCGCCAGCAGGCAGAAGTCGAGGAAGCCCTGTAGCTACGGCCACGCACTCAGCACGCGAGATAGCGCAAGCTGGCGCGAGCCCTGCGCGCCGTAACCCTGCGACACAACTGCCGCCCCCGCTAGGCTCCCGCCCACGATTCCAGTCGCACGGGGGCCACTGTGAGCGAAGACAACCACATCGACCGTGCCCTGAGCCCATGGCTCTACGAGGGCAATGACCCGCCTTCCGCTGAACCCGCCGAGACCCGGCTGCTGTCCGCCGCTGCCCCATCGGGCGCAGTCCAGTTGACACCCGAGGCGCTGCTGAGCGCCGCTACCCGCCTCGAAGGCCTGCGCGGCGAAACGAACGCCGACGTCAACGTCGCGTTGAAGGACAGCGACCACGCGGCCATCGGCCGAAACCTCCAACTCACCCAGGCCGTCGACCACGTCCACGAACGCTGGGGCGAAAAGCTCAAGCACCTCCTGGAAGACATGGACGACCGGGCCGGCCGGATCCGCAAGGCGGCCACGAACTGGCACGAGACCGAGCAGGCCATCACCAAGGCGTTGAGCAAGAAGTAGGGGGCGCGCCATGGGACTCTCGATCGAGGACCTCGACACCTGTTCACCCGACGCGGTCGACGCGGTGGCGGCAAGCTGGGAGAAACTCAGCGCCGCGATGACCGGCGACAAAGCGTCCGTCGACCGCGACGTCATCGGCCCGCTGGCCGGCGCGTGGATCAGCGACGACGGCCGCCGGGCGGTGCAGCTGATCCGCTACGTCGGCGACCAACTCGAAGCCGTCCGGGCCGAGTCCGGAGCGATGGCGGCGATCCTGCGGGAAGCCGCGGGCAAACTCCGCACCGCCCAGAACACGCTCCATCAAGCCTTGGACGACGCCCGCCGCAACGGCATCACCCGCCAGCCCGACGGGCGGCTCACATGGACTGCGATGTCGGACACCGCGCAGAGCAACCTCCAAGGAATCGCCGACGACATCGCCAAACGCATCACCGCCGCAGTGGAGCAGGCCACGGCCGCCGACGAACTGGCCGCCATGACCCTGAAAGCCAACGTCGACTTCGGCCCCAAACAGGACTTCAACGTCCACTCCCTCGGTGCCGACCCGACCGCGGACGCCCAGCGCGCCGCGGACCTCCTGACGAAGCTCGATAGCAAAGACGGACTCAGCTCGACGGAGATGCAGGAACTCCGTCTTCTGGTCGCCGACAATCCGGGCGACCCGACCTTCCGGTTGCGCCTCATGTACGACCTGGGCCCCGACGGCTTGCTCACCGCCACCCGCATGACGGGTATCCCCGGCGGCCTGCCCGGCGTCTCGGCGGGGGACCAGCAGTTCATCCAGACCACCCTGCGCGACGCATTGTCGTCGTCCAGTGCGGCGCTGGCCAAGGACGGCCGCTGGATGGAGCAACTGCGGCTGGCCGGCCAGTCTGCGACCCGGGACGAGTGGCATGAAAGCGGGGTCACCTTCGGCTACCAGTCGCTCGACGTCCTGCTGCGCCAAGGCAAATACGACACGGCGTTCCTGACCCAAGTCGGCGAAGGCCTGCTGGATTTCGACAAGAACGGCATGCGCAAGGGCGACGGCTGGCTCACCACGGACCCGAAACGCGATCCGGTGACCGGGTTCATGGTCGCGCTCAAGAACAACCCCGATGCGGCCACCGCGTTCTTCAGTGGCCCCAAGGGCAAGGAACACGTCTCCTACGTGGCCCTGGAGCATGCCCTGTACGACATCACGGACGGCTCGATGACCATGCCGCACCGCGTCCAACTCGATGCTTTCGGAGAGGCAGTGGTCGCGGCCACGACGGGCCGGGTCACCGATGCCCCCATGGCGGAAGTGGTCGGCAACGTGATGAACACCCTGGGAGCACGGGACGTGCCACAGGTCTCGGACAACTCGGCCCCGCTGCGCCGAAGTATCACGGAGATGCTGGCGAAGAACTCCGACTCGATGCATCTCGGCCTGACCCAGACCGGTGCCCAAAAGGACCTGTCCGCCGTGCCGTTCGCCGGTCCGACGGCAAGCATTCCGCTCGAAGCCATGCAGAACGTCCTCAAAGGACTCGTCGCCGATCCCTCGAACATCGAGGTTCTCAAGGAGGCGGAGGAGCGGTTCACCCGCGCCGGACTCAGCCTGACCCTCAGTGACCCGAGCCCCTGGGACCGGGGGACTCGCAACGCGCATGTGGCGACTTTTGCCACCGCCGCAGGGGAAGCGTTCGGCGAACTGGATGCCACGGTCACCGACCACATGCGCAATTTCGGGGCGACCAAAGACGAGAGTACAACCGCATCGGACGGACGTGCCGAACGCTGGACCCAGGCCGGCGTCAGCGGTGCCTCGGCCGCAGCGACCTTGCGGGCCGCCCAGGTCGCTGCCGCCCGCACCGCCGCTCTCGGCCGCGCCGTCTCCGTCAATCCCTTGGTCGGTTTCGGGCTGACTATCGGGACCACCGGACTCAACGGCCTGATCGGCGAGTTCTACGACGCGCACCCCGCCGGTGCGGCCGACGATCTCAAAGCGCCCATCCACGACGTTTTCACGAACGGCAAGGAGCAGGTCGAAGGCATCATGCGCACGTGGGCGGCGGAGAACAGCGCAGCATACGACGGGCCAACACTCGTCGAAACCGCGGGGCTGGGATACAACAGCGCGTTCACGCCCGAGCAACGGCCTGCCGGATGACGCGCGGACGGATGTGGGCCGGCATAGCTGCCGCCGTCGTGCTGGCCATTGTGGCGGCCGGGCTGTTCTGGACGCGGGGCCGGGATTCCGCGGAGGCGAAGGCCTTCTGCTGGGGGCTCATCCCTGCCCGGTCGCTCGAAGCCCTGTTCCCTGAGGGCGCTTTCGAGGAGCCTCGGGACGAGCCGTTGGCATATCCACGGGTGATCGACGAGCGGTGCCGGGCCTTCAGGAAGGGCTCCCGGCTGGAATGGTTCGAGTACAAGCTCACCGACGCGTACGACGGCGTCATGGTCGACAATCTCAGTCAAGTCGGCGGCGAGTACCTGATGTCCCCGCTGGGGAGCGGCCTGGTCGGTGCCGCGTCCGACCTCGGCGGCTGGGTGGAGGTGCCGCCGTGCCGTCCGGGCGACGCGCCCCGGTTCTTCGCCATGTACGCCCGGCGCCTCGACGCCGAGGTCTGGTCGCGTCCGGACGCCAACCGCGTCGCCGCGAAGCCCGGCAACCGGCCCGCGATCACCGCGCTCCTGATTGGTACGGCCAACGCGATCCGGCGGCAAGCCCACTGCGGCGGCGACCCGTTGGCCATGCCCGAGCTGCACAGCGAAGCGCCGCCGACCCCGTTCGATCCGCGGACGCTGTGCGGCATTCCGGTGGCCGCGTCGGGGCTGCCCGCCGATCCGAAGTGGATCCAGAAGTGGTCCGGGCCCGACCCGGTGCGGGAGAACTGCTACGTGGCGACCGGCCCGACCGACTACCGCCACGTCCTCGAACTGGACGTGGACCGCGGCCCGATGGCCGACCTGGTCGCGCCCTACGCGCGCTGGGGCGCGGACGGGCAGGTCGTCTCGCTCGGACAAGGCGCCGGCTACACCGAGGTCTGCACCTCGGGCCGGGTGGTCTACCGCCTCGACACCGGCCTCGGCTTCGTCGGCGACCCGGTTCGCCTGCTCAGCGCACTGGTTGCGGCGAACGCGGCGCGGGACGGCTGCCCATCCCCGCAAACCCCCTCCCCACCGTCCTGATCGCCTGCGTGCGCACCTTCTGCCCGCGGCAGCGTCCCTGGGCGGTCAGGTTGGTGGCCGAAACGCGGCGTCTGGTGGGAGTTGGTGGGCGGCCAGGCGGCCGATCATCGCGGCGACGCCGTGGAAGGTGGCGGCTGACAGCAGGTAGCGGCCCGGGTCGCTACCAGGAGTCGGCGGTTTCCGCGGCTGCCGCGACCATGCCGCGGTCGCTCGCGAGATGCTCTGCATCCCGGATCCGTGCAGAGTCGCACGATGCACAGCCGGTCTGGTCCTGAGCGTGCTGCCATGTCCGTGTTCATGTCGTTCAGCGTTCCATCGGGCAGGAGGCCGGGTCGCATGTTCTGCGGCCGGATCACTCGTTGTAGTCGGCTGCGGCCGGACGGATTCCGGGGGAGCAGCGAGGTGTGCGGGCTTGCCGGGACTTGACGGGTGGTGTCGTCGGCGCGAGACCGACTTGCGTGCGTCGGTGGCCTTGGGGCTGCTTCCGGCCCCCGATTGATGCGTGCAGCACGGCCATGAGGTCAACGGTCGGCACTTCCGGAACCGGCGCGGCTTCGGGTGTGGTGCCGGCGAGCCTGGCTTCGACGACCTGTTCGACGGCTTCGACGTAGTGGTCGCGTTCTTCGGCGAGGTCGGCGGTGCCGATCGCGTCGATCAGGGCGTCCGCGGCGCCCAGTTCGGCGTCGGTGACGGTTCACGCGGTCCGGCGGCGTGAGTCCTTCGCTGGAGTCGACTTCATCGGGCCAGTGAAGTTGCCGCAGGACTAGGAGGCTGGCGTGTGGATGGACCAGCGCCAATATCTCGCGGCCGCTTCTCTGAACCAAGCCATCGCACCAGCTTGCATGGATCTGCTCGAACAGCTACTTCACGTTCGGCTCTTGCTCCCGCGCGTGACGCTCTTGACCCTCACGTGGCGTCAGGTTGGATAGTCGATGCCGTAGAGGATCACTGGACCGCAGGACGCGTGGCCGAGTCGGCTGGCGTGAGCGTCCGCACGCTGCATCACTACGACGAGATCGGGCTCGTGCGTCCTCGGCGCGGACCGCGGCCGGGTACCGGGCCTACTCGGCCGGCGACGTGGAGCGGCTGCGGGAGGTTCTGGCCTACCGGCGGTTGGGCTTCAGACTGCGGGAGGTCGCCGAACTGATCGGCGACCCGTCCACCGACGCGGTCGCGCACCTGTGCCGACTGCGCGGCCTGCTGCTGGAGCGGCGTGATCGCGTTGATGCCATGGTGGCGGCCATCGACAGGGAACTTGCTGCACGGGCAAAGGGATTGAACGTGACCCCGGAGGAGCAACTGGAGATGCTCGGCGCACAGCTGTACGACACGATCGGCGGCGCCTACACCGCGACACGGCGTACCGAACCGCGGATCGCAGCGCAGATCTGGGACGCGCTCGAGGACGCACAGACCGTGCTGAACGTCGGGGCAGGTACCGGCTCCTACGAGCCTGCGGATCGCGACGTGACCGCGGTGGAACCGTCGGCGGTCATGCGGGGGCAGCGGCCCACCGGATCGGCGCCGTGCGTGGCGGCCGCCGCGGAGAACCTGCCGTTCGAGGACCAGTCCTTCGACGTCGCGATGGCGGTCTCCACCGTTCACCACTGGGAGGACCCGATAGCGGGGCTGCGCGAGATGCGGCGCGTGGCCCGCCGCGTGGTGGTGCTCACGTTCGACACCGACGAGCCCGGATGGCAGGACCGATTCTGGCTCACCCGCGACTACCTGCCCGAGTTCGCCGCCGTCCTCGCCCAATTCCCTTCCCTGGCAGGGATGGCCGACGCGATCGGCGCCCACGCTGAGCCGGTGCCCATCCCGTGGGACTGTGCTGACGGCCTGTTCGAGGCCTACTGGCGCCGACCGGGGGCGTATCTGGAGGATCACGTGCGCCGCGCGATGTCGGTGTGGACCAATGTCGGGCCTCAGGCCGAGCAGCGGGCGGTGCGAAGCCTCAGCAAGGATCTCGACTCCGGTCGGTGGGCCGAGCGCAACAGCGACCTTGTCAGCCTTGCCTCGGCAGATCTCGGTCTCCGCCTGCTCGTAGCTTGAACCGCACCGCACCGCAGCGTCATGGAGCTGTGGGCAGGGCCGGATGGGCGCCGCGGCCCGGCATGCCCAGTCGACCGCCCGCGCGGCTGCCGAGCTGCGCGATGCGGCCCAGGCCCGCGTGGACGCCGTCCGTGCCGCGGAACCCGGAGCCGTGTTCACCGTGCTCGGAGAACGCCGGATGCGGGCCCACACGCCTGGATCGCATCAGGGAACCGCGGTGGGCGCCGACGGCCGGCCCGCCGGGATCCGCCGCCAGTTCGGGCAGCTCACACACCGCGCGTTCTGGGGCTGGGCCGCCGTGGAGTTCCTCAGCCACACGGGCGCCCGCATCGAGGAGATGCTCGAAGCCGGCCACCACAGCCTGGTCCAGTACCGGCTCCCCACCACCGGGGAGATCGTCCCGCTCTTGCAGATCGCCCCGTCCAAGACCGACCAGGAACGCGTCCTGCTCGTCAGCCCCGAACTCGCCGACGTCCTCGCCACGATCATCCGCCGGGTCCACGACCCCGCACCGGCACCATCCCCCTCGTCGCCGCCTACGACTACGAGGAACGCCGCTGGAACCCGCCCTCACCCCTGCTCTTCCCATGGGACCGCAGCGGCGAGCCCTCCCGAATGACCGCCGAGTTCATCCGCGTCGCCCTGCGCGACGTCCTCGACGCCACCGGCCTTACCGACACCGCCGGGCAGCCCCTGCACTTCACCCCACACGACTTCTGCCGGATCTTCATCACCGACGCCATCCGCACCGGCCTGCCCCCGCACATCGCCCAGGTCATCGCCGGACACGCCGACCTGTCCACCACCATGGGCTACCACGCCATCTACCCGGCCGAAGCCATCGACGCCCACCGGGCGTTCATCGCCCGCCGCCGCGCCCTGCGCCCCGCCGAGGAGTACCAGACCCCCACCGACGAGGAATGGGAGGCCTTCCTCGGTCACTTCGAACGCCGCGAAGTCTCCCTCGGCACCTGCGCCCGCGCCTACGGCACCGCCTGCGCACACGAACACGCCTGCATCCGCCGCTCCCTGCTCCGCCCCGACCCCGCCCAACGCGCCCGCCTCGTCGAGATCCGCGACAACCTCGTCGCTCGCATCACCGAAGCCGGGAACGAAGGCTGGCTTGGTCAGGTCGAAGGCCTCCACATCAGCCTTGCGGCAGCTCAGGACAAGCTTGCCCAACTCGACACCGCCCGACGCCCTGTCGATCTCGGTATGCCCAAGCGCCAATGACTCGCAAGCCGCTTGCCCGGTGCCGTCGGAGGCTCGTGAGTGTTCGTCTCTGATGTGCCCCGAGGTTCTTCGTTGTGCTCCCGAGGTTGTTGAAGGTCGGCTTTGGGTGGAGCTGTCCGCGATAGGAGGGCTGGCGAAGGCGGGTGATGCGGATCGCCTCGGGGTTCGCCATCGGCATGGGGCCCGGGCGAGGGCTCGGTTCGTCGGATACGCACAGCGTGGACCTGGACAGCACGTCCCTGGTCGCCCAGCCGTCGGGAAAGGGCTCGGACGCGTTGTTTGGGACCGACGTGGGGCCCGTCGTGACCCTCGTGGTGCCCCGCGGGGAGCGCGCCGAGGCAATCATCTCGCCTGACGGCCCCGAGCCGACCCGGGACCAGTGCACCGAGTCCGTCACCAATCGCGGCAGCCACACCAGCGGTGAACTGTCCCAGGGCATGCGCCTGTGCCTGGTGACCGATGAAGGCCGGACCGCCTACCTGCGTATTACCTCCGTTCCCACCCTCAAGACGGTCACGCTCGAGGTCACGGTCTGGGAATGAGCTCCATACCCGACGACGAAGTCACCCCGAGGGGCGACGAAAGTCCCGGGTGTGCTCCCGTGGCGGTGCAGAACGAGGCCGAACGCCCGGAGGACTCTTGGGGGACCTGGGCCAAATACGTGATGCCGAATTTGGTCCGGTGAGCGAGCGGGAGTGCCTCGGAGGCCGGGTCGGCTCTCGGTCCCCTTCTTGAACGGCCTGTTGAACGCGCTGGTCAGGCGGCCTGTTGCTCGCGCTTCTTGCGCCAGGGGTCGGCGGTGCGGATGATGCGCCCTTGCGGGTGAGGCGTTTGGTCATCACGGCGATCGCGGCCCAGTTGACGTGTGCTTCGCTGTGGGTGGGCCGGGTCTCGTAGTCCCTCACGCTGCGGCGGGCCCGCAGCGTCCACGAATTCGTGCGCTCGACAACCCAACGCTTGGGGAGCACGACGAACCCCTTCTGGTTCTTCGGCCGCGGGACGGTCGTGAGCGTGATGCCGAGTCAGGCGGCACCACCACAGAACCTGCTGAGCTTGGGCTAACTCGCGGACAAAGCCAGTGGACGAGCCACTGTGACTGCGTAGTTCAGAGAACTGACCAGCCCGACGTTGATCGCGCCTTTCCAGATCGCCGGCACTGCGCGTCCTCCACGTTCGCGGGACGCCCCGAGTACCTACTTCCATGATCACTCGTGGGCGGCGCGGCACCAATCGGCCTGGTGACCTGGGGCGTAGCCTCGCCTGGGTGAGCGAGAACGACCTGCCTGCCGATCTGATCGACCTCCAGCGCCGCATGGACGCTGCGCACGCCGCGGTCGACGCGTTCCTCGAGGGCCGACGCGGCCGGGAGTGGGACGAGGCGGAGGGTGCCCGCTGGCAGGAGCTCATGCGCGAGCGGACTGACGCCGCTGTGGCTCTGCAAGCCCACCCGCGCATGGCTCTGGCTCCCGGTCGGCTCGACCTGATCGCCCGGCTGCGGGTTGCGGCGCGCACGGATGAGGAGTCGGCGGCCTCCTGACGTCGTCTGTCACTCGAACACGCGACGTGCACAGATCCCGCATCCGGCGGCTTTGCCGGGGCCTTTCCCCTCCAGGTTCGGCGGGTAGAGCGGGGTGCCCGGGCCAGGCTCGCGCGGACCGAGCACGTCCATGCTCACGGTCGGTCTGCCGCACAAGGTGAAGGCCTCGGGCAGTTCCGAACCGGGTCCGCCGGGACGGGCGGCGTGCAGCGTCCCGGGGTAGGGGATTGCGTCTCCGTGCTGGTCCATACGGCGATCGGAGTCGTCGAGCAGGATGACTTGCATGCCTCAACCCTCGGGCGGTCCGGCGCCCGCCGCACGTCGTGCCGAGGCCTGACCGGGCCGGTCCGCGTAGTGCCCCGCGCAATGGCTCCGGCAGCCGGATCTCGGTCCTTCCCGGCGGACTCTTGCCTGGGCGGGCCTGCGTGGCCGCCTTCGGCTTGGCCCGGCTGGGTACGGGACGGCTGCAGCCTTCCTGGGAGATGACATGGATGCGATCGACCGCGTATTGGCGGTGCGCCGAACGGGTCCGCTGGAGGTGTTCCTCGCGGATGTCGGCGTGGTCTTCCGGCGGTTCGAGGACCAGGACTCCGGTTGCGCGTCGTACGGCGTCCGCACCGCGGGCGGCTGCTGGTTCGTGAAGACCGCGCGCTCTCGGGCGGCGGCACGGTCTCTGGAGCGCGCGTGCGCGCTCCACGCACGAGTCCGGCACGAGGCGGTCGTCCCGCTGCTGCACAGCTTCCACGCGGCGGGGCACCCGGTCCTGGTCTACCCGTGGGTCGAGGCCGAGGCGCTCTACCACCCCACCGTGCGGGCCCGGCCGGATCGTGCCGACCCGGCGGGCCCGATGGCGCGCTTCCGCCAGCTGCCGCTGGCGTTGGTCCACGCAGCGCTCGACCGCATCCTCGACGCGCATCTCGCCGTCTCAGCAGCCGGGTTCGTCGCCGTCGACTTCTACGACGGCTGCGTGATGTACGACTTCACCCGCCACCGCGTCCACTTGTGCGACCTGGACGAGTACCGGCCCGGGCCCTTCACCCATGACGTCGACCGGCTCCCCGGCTCCACCCGGTACATGGCACCCGAGGAGTTCACCCGCGGCGCCGTCATCGACGAGCGCACCACCGTGCACGCCCTGGGCCGGGCGCTGCGCCTCTTGCTGGACGCCGGCGACTGCGAGTCCGCATGGCGGGGGACCGGCGCTCAACTCGGCGTCGTCAATCACGCAACCGCCCCGAGCCCGGGAGACCGCTACGCGACCGTGTGCGAGCTGGCGGCGCAGTGGCGCGCGGTCACCACCCGTGCTTGAGCGGTTGTGGGGCCGCCGCGGGTGCCTACGCCGCGGCAGTGTCGCCGGTCGGCGGTCGGTGTGCCGCAGGGCGTCCGGTTTGGGGTTGCCTTTCGTATTGCTTTTCCTGTTGCGTTCGGAGCCGGGCGCCGACGCACGAACTCCCCGGTCACAGGGTCCGAATGCGCTCGGCGGGCGTGCTGACTAATTCCCCTGGACCCCTTCGTCCGAGGCCCGGGGTTGTGTACCCGTGCCGAGTGAGCGGCGGCCGCGGTCGAGTCGGGGGTGCTCCTGACCGGTGCCGGGTGCCGGCGTCGGGCTGGTCGGCGGTGAGGCGGGTGACGTAGGGGAGTCGGAGGCTTGTGTCGGGGGAGGCCTGCGGTGCGGGGGCGGGTCCGGTACCGAGTCGGCGGCGTGTGGCTATGTACGTGAGTAGCGGTTCTGGCTCAGGTTTTGTGGTCCGTGCACGCTGAGTGACTCTCGGAACTAGCGCGAGGCCTCTGCAAGTTGTCCAAGAGTGGCGCTTGGTGGTTGGCGATGATCGACCGTGCGGGATCGTGGACGACGTTCTGCCTTCGGTGAGGGATCTGCTGTTGCCTGCGATCGTGGACGTCGCCGTGACTGCGGTGGAGGCGACACCGGAGGGCATACGGGCAGAGGTCCGAAGTACGGCGCCGGGCGCGTGCTGTCCGGGCTGCGGTGAGTGGTCGGGCCGGGTTCACGGTTCCTAACTGCGGTTTCCTGCCGACACTCCAACGGCCGGGCGCCCCGTTGTCCTTCGGGTGCGGGTCCGCCGCTTCGCATGCGTGAACGCTGAATGCACTCGGCGGACGTTCGCCGAGCAGTTGGCGGGGCTGACGCGTCGATATGGCCAGCGCACCGAGCGCCTGCGGTCAGTGGTGACGGCCGTCGGGTTGGCGCTGGCGGGCCGGGCTGGTGCCCGTCTGGCCCGTGTCTTCGGTGTCGCGATAAGCCGCAGCACTCTGTTACGCCTGGTCTGCGTGCTTCCCGACCCGCGGTCGGTCACGCCTCGCGCGGTCGGCATCGACGAGTACGCCACCCGCAAAGGCCGTGCCTACGGCACCGTCATCATCGACCTCGAAGCGCACCGGCCAATTGACGTGCTGCCCGACCGTGAAACGTCCACGGTCGCCGCCTGGCTGAAGGAGCGACCCGGCATCGAGATCGTCTGCCGCGACCGGGCACCGTTCTTCGCCGAAGCCGCCGCTGTCGGAGCCCCGAACGCGGTGCAGGTGGCCGACCGTTGGCACCTTTGGCACAACCTCAGCGAGGCCACCGAACGCGCCGCCCACCGCCGCTGTCTGCAGGTCCTGGTGAGCGGCTCGAGTGCGCCCGAGGCCGGCCCGGACTTGGCAGAGCCCGCTTCGGGGTCGCCCTGGCCGACCGGACACCGCTTCGCCGACCGCATCCGCGACCGGCACGCCGCCGTCCACGCGCTCTTGGAGGCTGGTCACAGCAAACGCTCGATCCAGCGGCAACTCGGCATGGGCTCCACCACGGTCCAGCGCCTGGCGGGCGCCGCGGCGCCGGAAGACCTGTTCACCGGACAGTGGCAGAACCGGACCTCGGTCCTCGACCCGTTCAAGCCCTACCTCGACAACCGCTGGGACGACGGCTGCACGAACGCCTGGAAACTCTGGGAGGAGATCGTCCCGCTCGGCTACCCGGGCAGCTACCAGCGCGTCCGCGCCTACCTCCGCCGCAAGCGCACCTCACCCGGCCCCGTCACTGCACGCCCGCCGGCACCACGCATCGTCGCCAGCTGGATCCTCCGCCACCCGGAAGCGCTGACCGAAGGCGAGCAGATCAATCTCAAAGCCGTCCGCGCCCACTGTCCCGAACTCGACGCCCTGACCACACACGTCCGAACGTTCGCCGACATGCTCACCGAGCGCCGCAGCGAAGAGCTTCCCACCTGGCTCGACGCCGTCCGCCGCGACAACCTGCCCAGCCTCCACACCCTCGCCGCAGGCATCGACCGCGACCGCGACGCCGTCATCGCCGGACTCACCCTGCACTGGAACTCCGGCGTCGTCGAAGGACACGTCAACCGCATCAAGATGCTCAAACGCCAGATGTTCGGGCGAGCAGGCTTCTCGCTCCTGCGCAAGCGCATTCTGATGGCATGACAGCCTGCAGCTGTCAGCGGCGCAGGACTCGACCAGAGGAATAGCAGGCACATGACCAGCGCATCGTCGGAGCGGAAGCTCGCGTTTGCCCAGGACATCACCCGCGACGACGTCCGTGCGCTCGAGGGGGTTCTGCACACACAACTCGGCCGAGTGTCCGAAGAGGTAGGCGAGACCGGCGAGACCGCCTTCGCGATGCGCGCACTCGTCATCCTGGTCTCCGACTCGGCCGGGCTGCTCCACATGCTGCTAAAAGTGGAGCAGCCCGACTGGTGGCAGAAGGCAATGATCGTGAGCGAATGGCAGCGACTGCGCCTCGTCGCCCATCCCTACAACCACTGCGACGGATTCGACCACGAACGCTGGTGGCATCGCGTCGATCGATACGACGCCGACGACACCTTCATCACGCAGCGACGTCTGGCAACCGGCAACCCACGCGCATGACACGGAGTTGCCGAGTGCATAGGGCACCACAGAACTTGAGCCAGAACCTGAGTAGCGACGTCGTTTCGACGCGGGATGGGAGTCGCACGTCTACACGAATAGGCGATGTACGCGGGAACGGGAGTCACCAGTTCGCTGGCCGGCGGCTGTCTTGTGCCACCGAACCTTGAGCGTGCACCAGGGACATTTGAGTGGTGAAGGCCGATCGCTGAGATTCGTGGCGCAGGATGTCGAGAACGTGCCACCTGCTCCGTCCCAGGGGCATCAGCGGCCGCCACCGGTCGCACGCGGAAGAAGGAGAAACCAGCATGGCGATTCAGCGGATGGACAACGTCGGCATCGTCGTCGAGGAGATGGATGCCGCCATCGCGTTCTTCGTGGAACTTGGTATGGAGCTGGAGGGCAGGGCGGAGGTCGGGGGTCTCGTCGCCGACCAGTGCACCGGACTCGACGGCGTGAGCTGTGACATCGCCATGCTTCGGACCCCGGACGGTCACAGCCGGCTTGAGCTGGCGAAGTACCGCAGCCCCGCGGTGATCAGTGCCGGGCCGCGCGACAGGCCGCACAACATTCTGGGCACGCACCGCGTCATGTTTGCCGTCGACGACATCGAGGACACCGTTGCCCGCCTGCGCACTCACGGCGCCGAACTCGTGGGCGAGTTGGCACAGTACGAGGACAGCTACCGGCTCTGCTACGTCCGCGGGCCCGAGGGCATCATCGTCGGACTGGCCGAGCAGCTCAGCTGAAGGGTGGCGGGGATCCGGTGCACCCGCCAGCACTCCGGCCACCACGCACGCTCAGGGCTCGGTCGCACAGGACAGCGGCGTGCGGCGCTGTGGACCGTTCCTCGATAGCTGCGGGCCCTTGGCCGTCGGCGGTCATAGCTTCTGGGAGCTATGGAAGGCGCCTTCGCGTTTATAGCTCCCAGAAGCTATGAACCGGGCGTTCGTTACTGCATGGGGTGTGGCACCAGTGGGCCCGTGGGTGGGCGACGCGTGGATGCCGCGCACGCCGCGGTCGAGGAGTTCCTCGACCGGCTGCGCACCGCGGCCTGCGGATCCGTAGGGCCGCCGTCCGGCTGACGGCCGGGTTCCCGGATCTCAGGTTGCGGGGCGGCGGATGTGTCGCCCCGTCCGGTGCTGTGCCGGACGTCGGTGCCGGCGTGCTTGGCGAGGTCGGCCACGACCGCGGCGGCGGATGGCGCTCACGTCGGCAGCTGGGCAGGCGACTTCCATTTGAATGGAAGTGCCGGGCGGCTGGATCACGGCGCCAGCTGCCCGTCCTCGTCGCGTGCCAGGCCGGTGTAGTCCTGGCCGGGATGGGCCGGACCCGGGTGCCGGGGACGACGTGGTACTCCTCGACGGGTGCGGCTTCCCAGCCGCCCTCTCCGGACCAGTCCGTGATGGACCCAGCGGAGTGCGTGGACGACGACGGTGCCGGCGCCTGCGGGGGTGGTTCCACGGCGGGGGCTGTGTCGGTTGTCGTGGCGCGTTCGGCGAGGGCTCGTGCGGTGCGTTCGCCGAACGTTCCCCAGGTGCCGGCGGTCAGGTCCTTGCGCCCCATGCGTTGATCCTATGCCGACAAGGAACCCTTGTAGCAAATATGTTCGAATGTTGGGCTCGCGGTGCTTGGTCGGCGTGTCAGGGTGTCTGCCCTGCCGAATGTGGGGGAAGGACCACGGCGGCTGGCGGACGAGCACTTGGGGGAGCGGATGGCGAACGTGTCGGGGTACAACGCGGTGATCAAGGGCCAGGGCGGGAGACTGATCCGGTGGGACGTGGCCCTGTGGGACGTCGACGAGGCGGGGCGCGGCGTCGGGTAGGTGGTCGGGGACGGCAAGCTCGTCCCCGCGGAGGTGCTGCCTGGGTTCGTCGCCTACGAGAAGCACGACCCTGCCCCGGTCATCTCCGCGCTGCCGGGCGACGGGTGGTGGGCGACGTTCGACGCTGGCCCCGACGGTGCACCGGCGATGCCGCAGGAAGTCCTGTGCTGGACCGTGGACGCCGACGGTTTCGTTCGCGCCGTGGTGATGGACGACGCCGGGTTCGGATTCGACCCCGCCGACAGCAAGTCGTTCGCCGGTTTCCGTCGCTCCCGGGACAGCGCACCGAACCCACCGACCGGCCCCGAACCCGGGTAGCGCGAACGGCGGGCAGGCGCGGTTTGCCGGCACCGGGTGCACGCGTTCGCACCGCGCACCGTTGGCGCACAACGCCGCCTCCGCACCGGCCGATGCGCCGTGCGCCTGGCGTAGCGAACCGCGCACCCGGGTGCCTCTGCCGCCGGTCCGACGACTACGGAACGTGGCCAGAGATCGGGGAAACCTCCTGGACCGCGCCAGGACAAGGGGTGGCCGTGCGCACGGTGTGTCACTGCGCACCGCACCTCTCGGCATCCGCCCACCGCGCGGCGCACCGGATCCCGGCGCGTTCGGTTCGGGGTGCGCTGCACTTGCACCCCGACCGGTTCGGCTGCTCCCGGCATTCCGTCGACCTCGAGGACGCCGTCGCCGTCGTTGATGACGCCGAGGCATGCGTCGCACACCGCGACCAAGTCCGCAGCACGATCGCTGTCCACACGCGCCTCCTCAACTTGTCGGCGTCTGCCGAGCGTACGGCGCGCCGCCTCTGGACCCGGGAGGCATCACTGGGAAGCGACCGGACCGGGTGAAACCCGGGTGTTCCGGATGTGAGACTCGGATACCTTCGGTGTTCCACAGTCCAGGAAAGGGGCCTGCGTTGGCTCGGCTGCTGTGGCAGCAGTTGCCCGCCCAGGTGCGTGACGCTGCGGAGGCCGCTTTCGGATCCGCGGTGGTGGACGAGGTCAGTCAGAGCGGCGGGTTCTCGCCCGGGTTGGCGTCGCGGCTGCGTCTTGCCGACGGGCGCCGGGTGTTCGCGAAGGCGATCAGCCCTGATCGCGACCCGCTCGCCCCAGACCTGTTCCGGCGCGAGGCCCGCGTGATGGCGGCGATGCCCGCCACGGTGCCGGCCCCCGGGCTGTTGTGGACGTACGACGACGGCGACTGGGTGATGCTGGTCCTCGAGGACGTCGACGGACACATGCCCCACGAGCCTTGGCAGCCCGACGAGTTGCAGCACGTGATGACCGCACTTGCCGACCTCGCGGAGTACGCCACACCGAGCCCGCTGCCGGTGCCGTCGGTGGTCGACGACCTGGCGGACAACTTCGGCGCGTGGCGCGCGTTGTCCGCGCAGCCGGAGGAGTGGCCGCGGCTGGACCCGTGGGCGCGCGACCACCTGGACCTGCTGGTCGATCTGGAGCACGGTTGGGGGGACGCGGCGAAGGGCGACACCCTGGTGCACGCGGACCTGCGCGCGGACAACCTGATCGTCACCGCCGATCGGGTCGTGGTGATCGACTGGCCCTACGCCGTCGCCGGCGCCCCATGGCTGGACGCACTGTTCTTCCTCCCCTCGGTCGCGGAGTCCAGCCCGGGCCTGGACCCGCAGGCGGTGTGGGAGTCCTACGGCCCGGCTCGGGCGGCCGACCCGGGCGCGGTGGACGCGGTGCTCGCCGCGCTGGCCGGCGACTGGGTCCGCCAGTCGCTGCGCCCGGCGCCGCCGAACCTGCCGACGCTGCGCGCCCACCAGGCGGCGAAGGGCGCTGCGACGCTGGCCTGGCTACGGTCCCGCCTCGGCTGACCTGTGCCGGAAGGGGCCGCGGGTCAGCCGGTCTTGGCGGCGTCGCGCAGTCCGGCCAGCCCGAGGTCGACCAGGTAGGCGGTCTCGTCGGTGACCGTGCCGTGGAGGCGTTGTTCGGCGAGGGCACCGAGGAACTCCATGGCGGCGGCCGCGTGCCCGTACACGGCCAGGGCGTCGCGTTCGCGGTCGGTGAGGCTGGCGGTGTCGGCGTACAGGTCGGCGACCTGGGTGACGCGTTCGGTCAGCGGGCGCGGGTCGCCGTGGGTGAGGTTCGCGGCCATGACGGCCAGGTCTTGAACGCGCGGCGCCCATCCCGCGACGGCGAAGTCCAGGAGCGTGATCCCTCCGTCCGGGGTGGCGAGGACGTTCCCTTTGGTCAGGTCCCCGTGGATGAGCGCGTGGGGGAGCGCCGGGCGGTCGACGCGGGCGACGGCGTCGACCGCGGCAGCGACCAGGACGCGCTGTTCGGTGTCGAGGTGCGGCTGCATGCGGTCCGCGAGCGGGACGAGGTTGGTCAGGGCCCACGGGTCGTGGACGTGCGCAGGGCGGGCGTCGATGGTGTGGAGGAGCGCGGCTTGGTCGACGATGCGGGCCAGTTCGTCGTGGGTCGGTGGCCGTTGGAGGGTGTAGTAGTCGGCGCCGTCGGCTCGGTCCATCACGAGGATGCTGGTGCCGCGGTAGCGCAGCAGGGTCCGGCCGTGGGCGTCGCGGCGCAGTTCGGGGTGGTGGACCCCTTGGGCGATGGCGCGGTGCAGGAGGGCGACGGTGCGGGCGGCGATGCTGCCGCGGCTGCGGGCGAAGGCCTTGACGACGACCTGACCGGTGCGGGTGTCGAGTGCGATGTTGGTGTCTTCGAAGCCGGTGGTGATCACGCGCCAGTTGTCGACGGGGCCGAGTCCGCAGCGTTCGGCGGCGAAGGCCACCAGCGGTGCGAGGTCGCCCAGTCCGGTGCGGGCGTGGTGGTCGGCGACGGTGCCGGTCAGGCCTGCGGGTGGGGCCGGTTGGGGTTGGGGACCGTGCACGCGAGGCCTCCGATCTGCGGTGGGGTGAGGGGGAAGGGGATGGTGTCGGTGAGGGCGGGTGCGCCGGTGAGGGTCATGACCAGGCGTTCGAGGCCGATGCACAGCCCTGCGGCGGTCGGCGGCATGCCGCCGGCGAAGGCCCGCAGCCACGCTTCGTCCAGGGTGTGGGCTTCGTCGCTGGCGCCGCGTCGGGGGGCGAGGTGGCGGCGCAGTTCGTCGGGGTCGGTGAGTTCGCTGTAGGAGGTGGCGATCTCGCGCCCGCCGATGACGAGGTCCCACTTGTGCGCGAGGCGCCGGTCGCGCGGGCAGGCCTCGGCGAGCGGGGAAGCACTGGCGGGGAAGTGCGTGTAGAAGACCGGGGCGCCGGTGGCGGGTTCGACCAGGGCGTCGTAGAGCTCCTGGACCAGACCGTCGGCGTCGACCGCGCGCACGGGCACGTCATGGTCGGCGGCGGCCTGCCGCAGTTCGTCGGCTTCGATGTCGGGAACGACCGGGCGTCCGAGCACGCCGCCGACCGCGTCGTGCACGGTGGCGGTCGGCCACGGGTTGGCCAGGTCGATGGTGTCGGCAGCGTGGGGGAGGCGCAGGCGGGTGGTGCCGCCTGCGGCTCGGGCGGCGGCGTGGACGAGGTCACGGACCAGGGCCCGGGTGTCGGTGAAGTCGGTGTGTGCCGCGTACGCCTCGACCAGGGTGTACTCCACGGCGTGAGTGGCGTCGGCGGGTTCGTCGCGGAAGGTGCGGCCTATCTCGTAGACCTTCTCGAAGCCGGCGGTGAGCATCGCCCGCAGGTGCAGTGGGCTGGCCCGCAGGAACGTGTCCGGGTCCAGGTGCCTCGACAGCACCCGGAACGGCTGCCGCGGGTCGGGGGCGGCGCGGACCTGCAGCAGCGGGGTGTCGACCTCAAGGTGGCCGCGTGCGTCGAACACCGCCCGCAGCGCGCGGGTGACGGCGGCGCGGGCGGAGAGGTGGGCGCGCGAGGCCGTGTCGGTGCGCAGCTGCGCGCAGCGGTCGGCCGTCGCCGCGGCGCGGGTGGCATAAAGCGGGAGGAGCGGGGAGCGCATCAGATGCCTTTCGTGGACGCGACGACGCGGAATCGTCAGTCGACGTAGCTCTCGCACGCGCCCTGGCGGACGGTGTCGAGGGTGACGCAGTGCAGCCCGCCGCCGAGGGTGCGGGCGTGCCGCAGGGTGTGCGGGAGCACGTCCACACCGTGCTTCTCCAGCGCGGCGATCAGGTCGGTCTGGGCGGCGTCGACGACGGCGAGCCGGGGGTTGACCATCAGCAGGTTCATGCCGATCCACGGCGAACTCAGCGGCGGCCGCCCACCCGTGGCGGGGGTGCCGGTGTCGCGCATCGGCGGGCACCAGATCCGGTCCCACGAGCGCAGCGGCGCGGGGACGGTGTCCTCGGTGACGCGCTCGGGGTTGAACAGCACCAGGCCCGGCCGGATCAACGCGATAGTGCTGTCGATGTGCGTGTACGCGTACACCCCGCGCACCGCGTGGACGGTGTACTCGCCGGCCAGCGCGAGGACCGACCGCAGCCAGCGCAGCCCGGCCTCGTTCCCGGACGCGGAGACCAGGTAGAGCAGGTCCCGGCCGATGCGCAGCACGTTCGCGGCCTCGAACGCCGGCTCGCCATCGCCCAAGACCGGACGGCCGACGGAGTCGACGGGGTACAGCTCATCGGCGAGCCGCGGCTTCGGCGCAGCCAGCCACACGGACCCGGCCTGCGCGTAGCCGGTGAACACATGCCGCAGGGTGTCGAGTTCGTGGTAGCGGGCGCGCATCGGACTGGGCGTCTCGATGATGGCGCTGCCGACGACGAGCGCCAGGTCGCGCGGGCAGTACCCGTACAGGCCAGGAGCCGACCACGACGGCGTGGCGTGCGTGCGGGAGTGGTCGACGGGCGCGGGGCGGTGCACCCGCACACCGAGCGCGGTCAACGTATCGGCGAGCGCGTCCAGGTCCTCTTCGCTCTCCTCGATCACCCGCGGGTCCACCGGGCCGCCGCGCACGCCGGCGAGCTGGTCGGCGGTCAGATCGCCGTACAGGTTGAGCCACGCCGACCGGTCGGTGTGCGGATCGGGCAGGTATGCGCCGCGGGCGGTGCCGACGACGACTTCGAGCAGCGGGCTGAACTCGTCGTGCGAGCACGCGGGTTTCGCCGCGTCAGTCGGCATCGGGACAGTCGGTCTCGTAGTGGACAGGGTTATGGGCATGGCGGACTCCGGAATGGTGGGGTGACGACGGACGAAGACGGAGAGAGGGCGGCAGCAGCTCAGGTCAGGGCGCGCAGGCCACGGCGGCGTCGGTGCTCGGCGAGGTCGGCGCAGACCATGGCCCGCAGCAGCCACCGGTCGGTGCCGTCGTAGCGGGGACGGAACAGGGTGCGGCCGTGGACGGCGCGCCGGTTGTCCAGCACCAGCAGGTCCCCGGGCTCCAGCACGTGACCGACGGCGGCCGCACCGGCCGCCTCACTCGCCGAGCGCAAGGCTTCGGCCGCTTCGTCGTCACCCGGGTCGTGCGGGCGCAGATAGACCGCGTCGAAGCGGATCTCCGGGTCGTCGACCGGACCGGACAGCACAGCAACCGGCGCCGCAGCGGCGCTCTGCGGCCCATCGTGGGCGCCGTCGGTGAGATGGGCGCTGTCCGGGCGCACCGCGAACCGCGGCTCGCGCAGGATCCGCCCCCAGCGGTCGCCGACGCGGTCCTGGATCGCGCGGGCCGACGCGAACACGGTGGCCGCGTCCGGGGCACCGCGCAGGCACAGCAGCGCCAGGTAGTGGCAGCGGTCCGGCCGGTGGGCGTCTTCGACGTGCCACAGCAAGTCCGTGCTGTCGCCGCTGGTCTGGGCCGCGTGGTGTGTGCGGACCGGCAGCACGTGCTGCACGAGCCTGCCGCCGTACAGCGAACGGAAGCCGAACGGTTCGCCCAGCAGCGACGCCACTCCCAGCAGGGCGAGCGCGCCGCGCTGCGCATCCGCGCCGACCGCGGTGGGGGTGAGGGTCGTCGGAGTCGGGACGAGCTTCGGCAGGCCGGCAAGCACGGCACGCAGCAGCAGCGCCTCCGCAGGAGCGCCCCGGCCGCGGTAGCGGGCGACCGCCCGGTGCACATCGGCGGGAAGGGCGGCGCTCATCGCGGCGCCGTGCTCGGCCCAATCCCGGCGCGCCGCTTCGTCCGGCGCCTCGTCGCCGGGGTCCAGGCTGCGGGCGAGGGCGAACAGCGCGACCTGCCCGGGCCGGTCGACATGCACCACCACCGCGTCGTCGGGGCGCAGCAGTGCGGCAGCTCGCGCGGTGAGCAACGGCGTCAGCGTCATGGCCACCAACCTCGGTCCCGGGGATCAGCGCCCCCCGGGAGCGGTGGCGGGGGCGCTCGAACGCAAGAAGGACACCGCGTCGGCGAGATCGTGCTTCGAGGCGACGGCCTTCCGCTTCAGTTCACGCCTTGGCCCGGTGCCGGGACGAGGCCGCAAGGGCGGACACATCACCGGACACTTCGGCGCGGAGCTGTCGTGTCCTGTTCTCGGTGCCGTGTGCGCGTCGTTACCGTGAATCATCAGACCTGGGGGTGTTGATGGCCGACCAAGAGGTCAGACCGGTCAATGCGAAGCTGGTCGCCGCCCGGATCGCCCGGGGCTGGCCCACCCAGCAGGACTTCGTCGACGCCTACGACAAGCACGCGCGCGCCTTGAACCAGAAGGCCACGATCTCCGTCCGGCAGGTGCGCCGCTGGGAGGCCGGGAAGACCGGTCTGCCCAACCGCGACGCCCGGCGCGTCCTCGAGGCCATGTTCGAACGGCCCCTCGAAGAGCTCGGCTTCCACCACCCGGCCAGCCTGCACCCTGCTGTCCTAACGGAGTTGGAGAACGACGTGCGCTGTCGCGCTTTCCTCGGCGGCGTGGTCGCCGGCGCCCTGCCGCTGTTCGACCTGGACGCGCTCGACCACCTCACCGCCGCAGCCCACAACGCCCACCGCTACAGCGACCACCACCTGGTCGACCACCTGGGCGACGCCCTGGACGAAGCCGCCCGAGTCGACGGCCGCATTGGCCCACGCCAGGCCCTGCCCGCTACCCTCGGCATCCTCGCCGCCGTCCACACCACCGCCCGCGACGCCCCAACCGACGTCCGCCGCGAACTGCTGGTCCTCGGCGCCCGCGGCGCCGAACTCGCCGCCTGGCTCCACAAGGACAGCGGCGCACCCGCCCGCGACACCGCCTACTGGCACCAGCAGTCCAAGGAATGGGCGACCATGGCCGGCGACGGCCCGATGCACGCCTACGTCCTCCTGCGCCAAGCACAGGCCACCGACCGCGACGACCCGGCCGGCATGCTCGACCTCGCCCGCGCCGCGACCACCGGCCCGTGGACGCTACCGCCGCGACCGCGAGCCGAAGCCCTCCAGCAGGAAGCCCGCGCGCTCGCCATGACCGGCGCGGCCACCGACGACGTCGACCGCGTTCTCGACCAGGCGCACCAGGCGCTGGGCCAAGCAACACAGGCGACCAGCCAGGCCACGTGCACCGGCCCGCTCGGCGAGAGCTACACCCCTGAACGGCTCATGGTGCAATCGGCGATCTGCTACCGCGAGGCCCGCCGTCCCGAGCGCGCCGTCGACCTCTTCCGCCACCACCTGGCCACCGGCACGTTCGCCCCCCGCGACCGCGCGTTCTTCACCGCCCACCTCGCCGGCACCCTCGCCGACGCCGGCGAGCCGGACGCGGCCGCCGAAGCCGCACTCCAAGCACTGGACATCGCCGCAGCCGCCCGTTTCGGGCAAGCACTCACCGAACTGCACCGCACCGGAACCTGCCTGCAAGCCCACCGCGAGCGACCGGCCGTCCGAGAACTGCACGCGCAGCTCGCCGCCACCGCCCCATAGCCACCCACACCAGACAAGTCGGCCCGGTCGTCCGGGCTCACGGGCCCAGGTAGGCGCAGACCCGCGAGATGACGTCACGCTGCCAGGCCTGCGTCTGCGCGTCCGTGTACTGCGGGTCGTCGTGGACCGCGAACCCGTGCTGAGCTCCCTCGACTTCCATCAGCTCCGTCGCGCCGCCGAACAACGGCCGGAACCGCCGTGACAACTCCACCGGCACGAACGTGTCCTTCGTACCGTGCACGATCAACGTCGGCGCCCGCACCGCGCCCAGCACCGCGGCCACGTCCCACAGCAGGACCTCGTTCAGCAGCGCACGGCCCAGCTCGAATGGGCTCCGCTCGGTGAACCCGGCCTCGTTCAACTGCCGGGCGCCCTCCAGCGACAAGTAGTCCGCGGACCAGCCCGGGCGGGACGTGGTGTACCGCTCGCGGTAGTCCAAACGAGGGTTCAGCAAGACCAATCTGGCCACATCGTCAGGCCGGTGGCTGGCCAGCAGGGCGCACGCACCCCCCGAGAACGAAGCGGAGATCACGTGCACCGGCCCCAGCCAGCCAGTCTCCCGGCGCACGCAGTCGACGGCGGCACGAACGTCGTTGGCAACGGCAGCGATCGTCAGCTCCGACTCGCGGCCCTCGCTTGCCCCATGGGCCCGCAAATCGAACCGCAGGCTCGGGATGCCGACCTGCGCCAGGCCGACCGCGAGACGAGTGAAGAACCCACCCTCCTCCCGGGTAACACCCGACCCGTGCACCAGCACAGCCACCCCGGTGGCCGCGACGCCCCCGGCGGACAAAGTCCCCTTGAGCAGCGTCCCGTCCAGCGACCGAAACGCCACCTCGTTGTCATCCACGTGCCCAGGTTAGGGCCTGTTCCAGTGGCCTCTAAGCGACCATCCGTGTCGGTGCCCGCCACGGACATACGCACGCCACGCGCGGTCGGACCGCACGCCTGGATCGAGCAGACTGGAACCCGGTACGCCCCCGCAGCCCCCCGAAACCAGCGCCTACGCCGTGTTCACCCTGTAATCAACCCCCGACGACGTTTGCGAGGCGATCTCCATCACCACCGACACGCCGCTGACCGACGGCGTCATCAGCCTCGGCCCGCTGCGCCGCGACCTAGTCGACACCTACCTGCACTGGACCAACGACCCCGTGGTGATGCGCGGGAACGGCCGTGCGGAACCCGAGACCCGCGAGAACCTCGCCGCTGGCACCGACGTCCGGCTCGCGGGCGACAACTTGCACTTCACGGTCTACGACACCACCCGCACCGCGGACGACGGCGGTCCGCTGCCGGTCGGCACGACCAGCCTGTCGATCGACGACTATGTCGGCACCGCCGAATTCTTCATCGTCCTCGGCGAAGAAGGCCGCGGCCGCAGCCTGGCCGCCCGCGCCACCCGACTGACCCTCCAAGCCGCGTTCGACCACGGCCTGCGGAGCGTCTACCTCGCCGTCCTCGAACGCAACACGCCCGCGATCCGCGCCTACGCGCGTGCCGGGTTCCAGCGCATCGGTGTCCGACGCGCCTGCGGATGGTGGGACGGCGAGGTCTGCGGCGAGGTCCTCATGGACGCCGTCCCCAGCGATCTTGCCCAATCCACCCTGTCTCCTGCAGCCTCGGCGCGGCCACGCTGAACGCTCCCGGTGTGAACCTCCGGTACCTCAGGCCCGCAAGAACCAGGGAGGCCGACTGCGACCACACGGGAGTTCGTCAAGGACCGCACCGCCGACGGCGGCGTCGTATGGCGTCCCGAGGACGGCCGGTTGTTCGAACGCACCAGTGGCCCGGAACTCTTCCCCGAAGCCGAGTTCCAGCAGCAGCTGGTCGAGGCCGGCTACCCGGTGCCCGTTCAGGTCGACCGCGGCCGGGCACAGACGGCCGTTAGGTTCACCGAACGCAGCGTCGGTGCGGCACCGCTGCACGACCTGTCGCCGACGCCGAGGGCGCCGGTGCGCGAGCAGCGCGGGCTCAGATGTCCTTGAGCTTCTGCAACTGTCCGCGGACGAGGCGGTCTGTTCGGTCGGCCGGGCCACCAATACCGAGGCGGCCTGCATTGCCACATCGCCTTCGACGACCAGGGTGATGATGCCGTACACGGCCCCGGAACGGTTCGTCGACGAGATCCGGTAGCTCACCGAATCCGGGCCGTATGTCCCGGCCTTCACGTCGCTCACCGAGTAGTCGGTGATCTCCCCGTCCTCGGTCTCCGAGAACGTCGCGCGGACGCCGAGTGCCGTGCGGAACGCTTCGAGTTCCTGCATGAGGTCGGAGTTGCGCCTGCCGGTCACCGGGTGGGGCCGATCGGCGCCGCCGTCGGTCGGGGCCGGGCCAGGGCCCCGAGCGGGAACCCGGGATCGCTTCCGCCGCGTCATCGTCCACATGGGTGCGGCCGGGGGTGGGGCGTCGTGAGGAGCGGCCGGAGGCCCGGGAGTCAGGGGGGAATCGTGAGCACAGGTCGTGGTGAGCCGGGGTCGTGGCGGGATCCGCGGTGGTGGTGGATGGTCGCGGTGGCGTGCGTTGCCGTCGTGGTGGTGGGTGCCGGCCTGGCGCCCGGCACCGGATTGGCCTCGGATGCCCGTGGTTCCGCAGTCATCGGCGGGGTGGTTTTCGGTGCGCTGGCCGTCCAGGACGCCTGGCGATGGTGGCGGCGCGGAACGCGTACGTTCGTCGGGTTGGTTGTGGAATTGAGGCGTTCCTTCTTCGACCCGACGTACGGGGAACGGCATGAAGACCACGCAATGGGCCGCATGTGGCACTCCACCGCCGAGGCGCTTTCCGCGCATGTGGCCTGGCTGTGCACCCGGGACGGCATGACCGATGTGTGCATCGACGACTCAGCCGAAGACCCGCAATGCGCCGACGTGTTCGCCACGACCGCGGACGGCATGCCGTTGCTGGTGCGGGTCAACGGCTGGACACCCGCCAACAAGCCCACCGCTGTCGGCGGCGCGAAGATGCGCCGCCTCGCCGACGACGCGGCACGCCACGATCTCGACGGAGCGAAGTACGCCTATGTCGTGGCCGAATTCAAGGGCAACGCCTTCACCGCCCCGGCACGCCGAACAGCGAAGCAGTACGGGATCACCATGCTGACCGTCGAGGACCTCGGCCATTGGGAAATCGGCAGCGCACCCCCGGCGCTGGGCGTGGCCCTTTGAGTCTGCATCCGCCGGTCCCCGGACGGACACCGTGCTCGTCCGCGTCGGCGGTCACGGGTCATCGGTGGTGTCCTTGTCCCGGTGCGATCCCGCGCAGCGCACCGTACGACGTCACCAGGTGAAAGGGCATCGCAGGGCGGGCGATTCGGAGAACCTTGTCCGCTGTTGTCCGGGCGACGCGGGCCTCCGCCGCACGGGGGCCGCGGAGCGCCCTCGACCGGCTGCGCGCACCCGTCGGGTCCGTGTGCTCCGTGCCTCCGCAACCGGGGTCGCGCCGTCGTCGTCCTCACGTCTGATAGCGGTGCGGGGGGCGCGCCGCGCGAACGGGACGAGGGGGGTGCCGGCCCGTGCCGGGGAGGGCGCGGGTCGGGTCGACCATGCGTGGTCCGAACAGACGGCAGTTCCTGCTGGCGAGCGGCGGCGTGGCCGGAGCCGCGATCTTGGGGGTGGGATGCGGAGGCTCGGGGCAGCGGGCGGAGAAGCGCCCGCTCGCCTGGTCGGTGCGTCCGCTCAACGGTGACATCCATTGGAGCCAGGAGATGGTGGCGTGCGACGGCGCCTTCGTGGTCGTCGGCACGACGCCTGACGCGTCGTCGCTGTACGCGTTGGACGCGGGAACCGGCGCCGTGCGGTGGCGGGTGCAGGCCCCGCTGGTCCTCGAGGCGCTGGCCGCGGCGGACGGCGTGGTCGTCGCCGGCGGCGGCGGTCGCGCAGGGGCACTGTGGGTGTGCGTCGACGTGAAGACCGGGGCCGAGCGCTGGCGTTCCACCTCCGTGGGATTCGGCGTGCCGACCGTCGGCGACGGAAACGCCTACATCTACGCGGACGAGGCCGACGGCACCCAGCGCATCCACGCGCTCGGCCTGGCCGACGGGCGCGAACGCTGGAGTGCGGCGGGCTCGTTCGGGTACCACACGGCGTCCTCCAACGGAGCCGTGTACGCGATCACCGACGACAAAAGGGCGACCGCCGTCGCCGCGGACACCGGCGCGAAGCTCTGGGCCGCCGACCGCGGTGCGAGCCCCCGGAGCCGGATCATCACGTCCGCGGACGGTCGGACGCTCTACAGCATGGCGTCCGACGGAGGTTCCGTGCTCGCGTACGACACCGCCTCGGGGCGGACGCGGTGGACGGCGCCGACGCGCGCGCTGGGCGTCGCGTCGATGGCGGCGGTCGGCCCCAGCCTCACCGTCATGACGACCCGAGGCGTCCTGATCCTCGACGCGGCCACCGGCACGCGGCGCGCGGAGGTGGAGACGGCGGACCGCCCCGGCGACCAGACGTTGTTCAGCGCGCACGGCCTGGTGTACGCCTACACCGGCGACGCCGGCAGCGTCGGCGCGGAGAGCCACGGGCGTCTCGAAGCCATCGACCCGGTCGCCTGCGCCTCCCGATGGAACGTCAACACCAGGACGTGCGCGGCCAGTTCGCTATGCGCCACCGCCGACACCGTCTGCGCCGCGACGAAGGACAGCGTGCTCGACGCGTACACCCCGGACACCGGCCGTCTCCGCTGGACCGCCGACCTGCCAGACGACGCCTCCGTGATGAGCAACGCACCGCGCGTTTACACCGACGGCAAGATCTGCACGGCGGGCGACCGCGTCTACGCCTTCTCGGCCTGACGAGTTCGTGCATGGTTGGCGGTGCGGCGTCGAACTTTGTTCGGCGATCCTGGTCGTGTGGTAGGGGACTCTGCGCGTTCAGCGTGGCTGCCGGACTGCCGATGGCGAAGCTCGCCCTGAGGGCCTGGCCTTGGCTGGGTTTGTTCCCTCTGGTCTATTCCTTTCGCAACGCCCGATGGCTGCCGTTCCGGGTCCGGGTGAGAGGTCCGGTGTCCTGTGCGGCCGGGCTGCCTCACTCACGCGCCACCACGCGTGGTCTCCCTGGCACCAGGCCTCCTGACCCACCACCCGGGACAGGAGGCCTCCGTGCTTCCGGACCACGTGACGTGACCAGGGAGGGACATGCACGACAACGGCGGCTACGACGACGCGCCCGAAGGACGCAAGTCCGTCGAGGAATGCGGCAAGTGCCACGCTTCCGGACCGGACGGCCCGACGATCACCGGCGTTGGCGACGACGGTGTCCTCGTAACCGTGTTCCACACCCGGGAGTGCATCGACGAGTTCATGCACGAGAGCGACGAGAGCCAGGCCGAACTCAAGGAACATGAGGCGGCCGTCCGCCGCGGCCTGGCCGCCGTCCGCGCGCACCTGCGCCACGACCGGCCCGCGCCGGGCAGCGAGGCCGCAGCGTATGCGGCGGTGGTGGCCGAGCTGGTCGACGCGTTTCTGGTGCAGGACATGCGCGGCCGGTTCGTCGTGCACGAGCAATTCCTCGGCATCCTCGGCCAGCACTTCCCTCACTCATCCGCCGTGGACAACACACCCGCAACGGCGCGCGACGACGCCGACGTGCGCGGCGGCCTGGAGCCGTTCACGGTCCCCGATGACGACACGGCGCTGCTGTCCTGGGTGCTGGACCACGGCGGGACCATCGCCTATGACGGCGACCTTCAGCGCGGCCCCAACCCCCGGCACCGCATCACCCTGCCCGACGGCGAATCCATCGTCGTTGCCCCCGGTGACCGCCTCCTCGGTGGCAACGGCACTATCCACCTCGCGGTCCCCGACTACCGCGACGGCCGGTGACGCGTACCAGAGCACGCTGGTGGCGGTCCCGGCTGTTCGGGAAGCGGCCGGGGCCGGCGCGTCGGGCGGATCGAGCGCGAGGCCAGCAGGACTGGGGGTTGCCAGTCCTCGTCGTGCCCTCGGTTGCGGCACCGTCGGCATGGCGCACAGCCAGGCTGGTGAATTGGCGCAACGACGTTGTCGAGTCCTGCGCCGTGGCACGGTGAAACATGGGTGGTCTCCGCGATGAGGCCACCCATGTTTCGGTGTTCCACCGTGCTGGCCTGCGGCAACCTCCGGCTGTGCCGTTGGGCTGACGCCTGACCTACGTCGGCCGAACGTCACCTGAACGTCGCCCCAACTGCGTCCGGGCGCCCGGCAGCCACGGACTACAGCACTGCTCTTCGGCCCCGCCGGGCGGCGTACCGTCGAGCGAACGAAGAGGCCGCGCGTGACGTGTGTCGAGCGTCCCTTGGTGCGCGGCACACGCCGTTTGCAGGGTCGGGACCTGGAACCGGTGAACAGCGTGAGAAATGACTGCGGTTGCGCGTCAACGGCCCCATGGTGAGGGCATGGCATGAGAGACACCCATGGACCGCGCGGCGTCTGAGCGGATCTCCGCTTCTGCCCGCACCGCCCCCGAACGGCCGACGGCCTCCAGTGGGTTCGACCGAGGTGCTCAGCACGCCGCCGCCCGCAACACCGTTGAGGATGACCACTACCGCTGGGACGACGAAGAAGACGAGAGCAGCCGGAGCCACGAGGTTTCTCGGCAGGTCCGACAACAGCCCGAGTACCAACCGCGCCGCCCTGCGCCGGGGTTCGACCCGGGTGAAGCGCCCCGCGATCCGGCCCGTCAAGCCCTCGAACGCATCCCGCCGGCGGGCGGGATCTATGCTGTGACCTGCGGCCACCGTCTCTTCGTCACTCCACACAACTCACGACGATCACCGGTGGCCGCAGCCGTCTTCTCACCGGCTCTGACAGCCAACGTCATGATCTGTGGCTGGAGTGGGCGGCGGCCGAAGGGGCGACGCAGGCACGCCGTCCCGTGTCAGGAGGACATATGCGACGTGGCGAAGTCTGGTGGGCAGATTTCGACGAGCAGACGGCAGTCGTACTGCTGTCGGGAGAAGAGGCGTCCGGTTTCTTGGCGATGCAGGTCGTCGCTCCCGCAGGCACCGATATCAGCGGCGTGGCCGTTGAGGTGGCAGTAGGTGCCCCCGAAGGACTGCCTCTCGAAGGCGTTGTTACTGCTTGTCTTTGAACTCCCGGACTGTCTTACGCTGATCGGGTGAGCCAGGGCAACGTCGTACGCCTGCCGAGGCGGAGGCCGGAGAAGCTCTGTCCGTTCTGCGGTGCGCTGCTGCCGGCGAACTCCCGGCCCGAGCGCATCTACTGTTCGTCGAGGTGTCGTTCGGCGCAGTGGCGGTTGCTACGGCGGAGCCGGGCGCGGGTTGCGGCCCTGGTCAGGGGTATTGAGTCGCGGGTGCGATGTCCTGAGTGCGGGGCGATTTGGACGTCCGGTGTGGAGCGCGCAACGCGGGCGGTGTACTGCTCGGACCGGTGCAGGGTGCGCGCGTGCCGTCGCCGGAAGGAGAGTGACGAGTCCACGTGAGGGGCGCGCAAGGCGCTGCAGCGCGTCGGACTCGGAATCACGGTTTGGTTGCGGCGGAAGCCGCCGGACGGCGATAGTCCGTTTCAGGCGGATAGTCCCGTTCGCTTAAGCGTTGCAGTAACGGTGATGCGAACGCCTCAGTCCCCGGGGTGTGGGTGCGCCGGTGGCGCGCGGTGGTCCGCCTCGTCCGCCCGTTGGGAGCCTCTGCCGACCGGCTCGGGCGCCGCTCGACACTGGCTGCGCGCGCTCCGGGTCCGCGGTGGCCGATCGGTTGCCCCCGGTGCGCGGAGGCGGTGGTCACCGTGTCGGAGAAGGTGGGGAACGTCAGCCAGGAACGCTTCGAGGAGCTGGTGTCGCGGGGGCGCGAGCTGGTCGCGCAGATGACGCGGTCGCAGTTCGAACTGGGCGACATGGCCTTGGAGATCGAACCGATGGGGACGTGGGGCGGCAGTGTTCCCGCGGCGGACCAGCAGCTGTATTCGGTGGAGACCGCGATCGGGTTCTTCGCGGAGGGCGTGGGCCTGGCGACCAGCACGGTGCTCGGCTACCGCTGGACCGCGTCCAAGTGGCCGGCGGCAGAGCGCCGGGCGGGGATCCCGTTCGGGGTGTTCAAGGCGCTGGCCTCGATCACGGGCGAGCGAGAGCGGTTCGCCACCCTCGCGGACACCCCGCTCAACCCGCGGACCGGCGAGCGCCGGTGGTGGCTGGACGAGGCGAACCGCATCGTGGGGCGGCTGGTGAAGAACCCGGCGTCCGCGCAGGAACGCGTGGAGAAGATCCACGACCTCGCCCGCGACGACCAGGTCGCCGCGCAGGTGACCGCTGACCTGCTGCGCCGGCCTGAGGTCGCGGCGGCGGCGATGAGCGACACGGCCACCAAACGCGTCGTGAACACCGTGCAGTTCGAGAACAGCAAGGCCGCCGCCGAGGTCGCAGCCGACTTGCTGCGCCGCCCGGACGTCGCGGCCGGAGCCATGAGCGACACGGCGGTGAAGCGGGTGGTCAACACGGTGCAGTTCGAGGACAGCGCGGCCGCGGCGGAGGTGGCCGTGGAGCTGCTGCGGCGGCCGTCGGTGGCGCGCCAGGCGATGACGGACCGGACCGCGCGGCACGTGGTCAACACCGCGCAGTTCGACAACTCGCGCCTGTTCGGCGAGGGGCTGCGCGAGCAGGTCCCGCTGCTGGCCCGGGTGGAGCGGACCGCGCAGTTCATCGACCTGATCGGCGTCTGCGTGCAGTTCACCACCGGCGCCGGCCAGGCGATCCCGTCCTTGCGCGGGCACGAGTTCACCGACGAGGAACGCGACGTGGTATCGACGCACATCGCCAGGATCCGGGCGACGGCCGACTGGCTGGAGTCGGTCCTGGCCACCGGCGCGGTCGACCTCGACGGCGCGCTCGCGCGCATCCTCCAGGGCGAGTAGGCCATGGCACGCCGCGCGTTGCCGCCGAACGTGAGCGGCCAACGCGTCCGGGTCGCGCTGATGGAGGCGCGGCCGACGGGTCTGCACATGCACCAGCTGATCCGGGCCAGCGAGCTGACCCGCAGCCAGGTACGCCGCGGCATCAGCTACCTGCGTGACACGGCCACCGAGCTCGATCTGACGCCGTTGATCTGGGACCGGCGGCACGGCTACCGGTTCAGCGCCGACCCCGAGGACTGGGCCGCCTACGAGCTGCGGCAGTTCCGCAAGGAGCTGTCGTTCATCCGCCGGATCGTCACCGGCTGCGTGCTCCCGCACCAGCAGCAGCGGCCCGAGGACAAGGCGGTGAAGTTGATGCTCGGCCAGCTCAACGGCATCGAGTCCAGCTTCGAGTACTTGATCATGCAGCTGGAGACCGCCCGCAAAACCGCCTGACGCGTTCCGGTCCGCGAAACCCTCACCAGGAAGGAACAGCGGGTGCGCCCCGCTGCGCGGGGCGCACCCGCGACTCGGCCATGCCACGTTCACGATCCAGGCCCGTCCCCGCGTCGCAGTCACGGCGGCAGCGCTATCCGTCCGACACCTCGTTTGCCGAGTGGGCCGTGCTGGAGCGACTGCTGCCGACCCCGGCATGCCAGACCCGGCAGGGCGGGCGCCCGGAGAAGCACCACCGCCGCGACATCGTCGACGCGATCCGGTACGTCGTCGACAACGGCATCAAGTGGCGCGCGCTGCCTGCGGACTTCCCGCCGTTCCAGACCGTGTTCGGGTTCTTCACCCGCTGGGCCGCCGCAGGCGTGGTCACCCGCATCCGCGACCAGCTCCGCCGGCGCCTGAGGATCCGCGCGGACACGAGTCCCCGCCCGGTCTCGGTCATCCTCGACAGCCAGTCGGTCAAGGCCGCCGAGACCGTCTCGCGCGCCACACGCGGATACGACCCTGGCAAGAAGATCAACGGCAGGAAGCGACATCTCGCCGTCGACAACCGCGGCCTGCTGGTGTCCGTCCTGGTGACCGGTGCGGACGTCCGTGACGCCGACGCAGCCCGAGACGTCCTGTGGCGGCTCCGCCTGATCCACCCCTCGGTCGTCGTCGCCTGGGCCGACTCCGCCTACGCCGGCCAACTCGTCCAATGGGCCGACAAACTCGGCATCACCCTCAAGACCGTCCCACGCCCCAAAGGCGCCAAGGGGTTCGTCGTGCTCCCCAAACGGTGGATCGTCGAGCGGACCAACGCGTGGACGCTGCGGGCACGGCGGAACGTCCGCGACTACGAACGCCTCCCGCAGCATTCCGAAGCCCACGTCAACTGGGCGGCCATCGCGCTGATGACCAAACGCCTTACCCGCAAAGGCGCCACCGCCACCCGCACCGCCAAACCCTGGCGCAAGCGCGAGGGGGCAGCCTGACATGGCAACACGGAGGCCCGTGGCGGCGTCATGCCTGTCCTGCGAGTGGATCTTCGCAGTCGAAGATGCATGCAGAGCATCGGCCGGTGCCGTTCGGCAGCACGGTCCGCAGCACACGTGACCCGGTGCGCAGGTCCTCGATGCGCACGTCGACGCGTCCGCGGACCTTCGTCTTACCGCTCCAAAGCGGGGTGTCGATTGCGGCTTCGATCGCCGCAGCTGGATCCTGCGGCAGGACCGCACCGCTGGTGAGGTACTCCTCGTCGAGGACGAACCGCATGCTGGTCCCGTGGCCTTCAGCCGGCCCCAGGTCCGTCAGTCGCGTCTCCCGCCCGAACCCGGAGTCGACCTGGTAGTGACGCCCGTCGCGGCGCACCGAGGCTGCCACCTGCGAACATGCCGCGGTCGGCACGGCCAGGCCTACACCGCGCGGCGGGCATGCGCCCGCGACCAGTTCGCGGAACATCCGCACAACCCACGGGGCGGGATCCCACCTCGGACCGACGGGGTGTATCGGGAGTCCCGGGCCGTCGTCCTCCACCCGGAAGCAGCGGTCGGACTCGATCACCACCCGGACGTTCAGCACAGGACCGACGTGGAACTCCCACAACACGTCAGCCACGACACTCTGCAGCACCTGAAGCGGAAATCCCGGGTCCCCCGGTCCCACCCCGAAGTAGGACGCCGGGCGCTTCCGGACGACTTCATACCCTTCGAGGACCTGGACCTCGGCCGTATCCGCGCGGGAGCCCGTGTCACGTTCCACACGCCAATCCTGCCCCAACACGCTGGCTCCCGGACGGCCGAGCGAGGATCAAAGACAAGTTCTGAACTTGCCGTTTAACGTCAGGGATGGGGTTGCTCAAGAGCCCAGGCCACCAGCCCCGGGGCAGCATTCGTGAGCTGTTGGACGTAGTTTTCAAGCGTCGATATGCAGTCCGGCACCGTGGTGGTGACGG
>NZ_BAABHS010000039.1:0-73813 GCF_039542225.1 Yinghuangia aomiensis
GCGCAGCCTGCCGCCGCGGCGCAAGCGCCGTCGCCCCAAGGCGCGCCCGTGGCTCGCTCGCCGCGGAGTGCGGCGCGGGCACGAACCGGTGCGGCCGCGGCGCGGCCGGCCGCCCAACCCGCGGCGCAGGGGCAGCGGGGGCCGCAGGCCACTCAGGGTCGTGCGCAGACCGGTCCGCCCCGGGCGCAGCCTGCCGCCGCGGCGCAAGCGCCGTCGCCCCAAGGCGCGCCCGTGGCTCGCTCGCCGCGGAGTGCGGCGCGGGCACGAACCGGTGCGGCGCAAGCGCCGTCGCCGCAGGGCGCGCCCGTGGCTCGCTCGCCGCGGAGTGCGGCGCGGGCACGAACCGGTGCGGCCGCGGCGCGGCCGGCCGCCCAACCCGCGGCGCAGGGGCAGCAGACCCAACAGGGCCGGGCGCGCGCCAACACGCCGCAGGCTCCGCGCCGCCGGGGGATTGTGGCGTGGGCGCAGAACCGGGCGGCCCGCAACGACCGTCCTTGGGCGCCGCACAATCGCGCGCCGGCACCGCAGTACGTGCCGTTGCCGCAGCGGGGTGCGCAGCAGCAGGGCCCGCCGATGCTTCCTCCGCCACCGGTGGCTCCCCGTCGGCCGGCTTCGCCGCAGCAGCTGGCGCAGGCTGCCGAAAAGGGCCGCCCGTGGGCGCCGCAGAATCGCCCGCAGGCGGTCCAGGCCGCGCCTCGGCCGACGGTCGCGCGGGACACCGCCGCACCGGGCATGGGCGCGCCTCGAGCGCGCGCACGCGGTGCGGCGACACCGTCTCCGGCCGCGCCGCCGCAAGCGCCTCCCGCGCGGGGACGGGCAACCCGAGCCCCCCGGAGGGGAGACAACGGACAGGCACCGGAGACCCAGTCGGGTTTCTGACCGGGCGTCGGCCTACGTGCCACGGGAATGGGGCAGGGCGTGTCTGGTGGATCTTCACACCGCCCAGGGCGCCTGGCACCGCATCCGGGCCTGGCGGCCCTCCCAAGGCGGCGTTGCAGGCTGTTGCGCGTACGAGAAAGTACGAGCTGCGGGCCTGCCGCCTTGCGATGCACGGCACCAGACGACGGAGGGGCGCGAGCATCCACCAGACACACCCTGAGGCTGCGTCCGGACGCCCCCCATCGGAACGGAAAGAGGCGGCACGCTCGCAGACTTCGCTGCGAGCGTGCCGCCTCTTCGTGCCGGCTCAGACCTCCGGCGTACGGCCGCGGTCCTTGACCGCCAAGGCCAGCACCAGGATGCCCGCGAGGCCGCACACCAAGGCGATGCCGGGGAGCACATAGCCCATGACCGGGTTCTGCAGGTCGCGCCAGTCGCCGTCGATCAGCCGGTAGACGGCCAGTCCCGCGGACGTGAGGCCGACCAGGGCGATGACCGCGTACCAAATCGCGTCTTTGGCTTCGCGTTTCGCGGGAGCCGCGGTCTCGGCGGGGACGGCGTTCGGGAACGGCGTCGGGTAAGCCGCCGGCGCGGCGGCCGCGACGTTGCGCGGGGCGACGACCGTGGGGTCGGCCACGGGCGCTTCCCGGCGCGGCGTGGGGACGGCGGCGGGCGCCGGCGCCGCGGCGGCCGCGGCTTCGGACACGAGGCGCGGCTTGAGGAGCTGCGGCTGGTCGAGCGGGCGGTCGACGACGACGGTCGGGGCGGCGGCCGGCGTCGCGGCGGCCTTGGCACCCTTGCCGGGCTTGTTCCCGTTGCCGTTGTCCGACGCCGGCGGGGACTTCACGACGACCGTGGGAGCCGCCGGGTCGTCCTTGGCGGCGTCGGTGCCGTCCTCGTCGGTGGGCTTGTCGGCCTTGGCGTCGGTCGCCTTGTCCGGTCCGGGGGCGGGCAGCGTCCCCGCGGGCTTCGCGCTCCCGGCGTCGGCAGGCGACTCGGCGGCTTTGTCCTTGCCCTTGTCCTTGTCCGCGGGGCGCGTCTGACGCGGAACCGCAGGTGTCGCCGCGGGAGTTGCGTCGCCGTCGTCGTCCGCGTCGTCCTTCGCCGCGGAGGCTGCCGCGGCCGCCGCCGGGACGGGGATGGCCACCTTGGTGGTGTCGTTGGCGCCGGCCTTGGGCGAGGCCTTCGCGTCCGCCCCCTCGGCAGCGGACGGAGAGGTCTTCTTCGCGGGGCTCTTCGCGGCGGCCTTCGGAGCATCCTCGGCGGATCCCTTGGCAGCGTCCTTCGCCGGACCGCTCGCGGACTCCGTCGCGGCGGGCTTCGCCGCGTCCTTCCCGGCGTCGGACTCGGGAGCCTTCGCGGTGGTCTTCTTCGCGGCGGGCTTCGCCGCCGGCTTCGGGGCCTTCTTCGCGCTCTCCGCCGCGGCGTCGGCGGCCGTCTTCGTGGCCTCGGCCACCGCCGCCCGTATCGCCTTGGGCAGCCAGGCCGCGCTGGTGGCGTCCTCGCCGTCGAACAGTTGGGCCAGCTCCGCCGCGGAAGGCCGCGCGTCGGGGCGCTTGGCCAGGCACTTGGCGACGATCTCGACGAGGTCCTCGGGCAGGCCCGCCAGGTCCGGCGCGCTCCGCAGGACCTTCTGGGCGAGCGCCGGGCCCGTGGTGTCGCCGTACGGGGCGACCCCGGCCGCCGCGCACACCACGCCCGCGAGCGCGAACACGTCCGTCGCCGGCCGTACGCCGCCGCCGGTCGCCTGCTCGGGTGCGGGCAGCGCGCTCGACGCGTCCGCGCCGAGCATCGCGGATATACCGAGGTCGGTGATCTGCGGCCCGTGTTCCGTCAGTTGCACGGTGGCCGCCGACAGACCCTGGTGCGTCACCTTCGCCTCGTGCACCGCAGCCAGCGCCCGCGCGAGCGCCGAGCCGAGGGCCCGCAGCGCCTCCTCCGGCAGCGGCCCGTGGTCGCGGACCGCGTCCGCGAGCGTGATCCCGGGCGCGTACTCGGCGGCCAGCCACGGCGGCGTGCCGTCGGCGTCCGCGTCGAGGACCCGGGCCACGTGGGCGCCGTCCACCGCGCGCACCGCGTCGGTGGCCTTGCGGAACCGGCCGAGGAATTTCGCGTCGGTGGCGAGATCCGGCCGGACGAGCCGTATCGCGACCGTCTCCCCGTCCTCGTCCGCACCGAGGAACACCGCGCCGAGCCTGCCGTCGCCGAGCCGCGCGGAGAGGCGGTACCGGCCCACGACCCCCGGGTCGCCCGGTTTGAGTGCTTCCATTGCCGCCGTCCTCCCGCACATCCGCTGACAAACCGTCAAGAACCAACCGGCAATTCGCAAAAAACTCGGCAAACGCGCAGGTCGGGTCCCTGGGGTGTGCGGCAGCCTACCGTCGGACGCGCTTGGGGGTTCGCGCCGCGGCGGTCCACCACACCCGCCCGCAGGCAGTGACGCGCGGCAGCCCCCAAGCCGTTGCAGCCAGAACGTTTTTGTGACGTCGGCGAGGTAACTCGCGCGTTAAACCGTCGTTGCGTTCGCGTGTGGACGGGTGACTCCTGGCGGATTGTGCCGGAAGGGGTCTTTGACCGCCCCCCGGCCGGGCAATAGCTTCGCAGCGTTGCGGCCCCGCGACGCGACGTGGCACGGCTGGAGGGAGTTGGCGGCGGATGGGGATCGTGCTGGGGCCCAACCGGTACGGCAAGGCCGAAGTGCGGCTGGTGCGGGTCGTCCGGGACGACGCGACCCACCACCGGCTCGCCGACCTGACCGTGTCGATTGCGTTGAGCGGTGACCTCGCCGCCACGCATCTGGCCGGCGACAACGCCCATGTGCTGCCGACCGACAGCATGCGGGCCCTCGTCTTCGCCTTCGCGCGCGAGCAACCCGGCGAGGAACCGGAAGAGTTCGCGTTGCGGCTGGCCCGACACCTGACGACGGCCTACGAGCCCGTCCACACCGCGCAGGTGCGCATCCACGCCCACCCGTGGGAACGCATCGCCGCCGCGGAAGGCCCCCACCCGCATGCCTGGACGCGCGCCGCGGGCAGCCGGTACGCCGGTGCCGTCCGGAACGCGGACGGCGCCGAGCAGGTCGTCTCCGGGCTCGACGACGTCACCGTGCTGAAGTCCACCGGCTCGGAGTTCCACGGCTTTCTCACCGACCGGTACACGACCCTGGAGCCCACCGACGACCGCGTACTGGCCACGTCGGTATCCGCCCGCTGGCGGCACGCGGCACGGCCCGAGGAGAGCGATCTCGGGGCGGACTGGACGGGCTCCTACGCGGCCGCCCGCGCCACGCTCCTGCGCACCTTCGCGGACACCCGCAGCCTGTCGCTCCAACAGACCCTCTACGCCATGGGGAAGGCCGTCCTCGACGAGCAACCCCGGCTGGCCGAGGTCCGGTTGGAACTCCCCAACAAGCACCACTTCCTCGTCGACCTCGCCCCGTATGGACACGACAACCCGGGTGAGGTGTACTACGCGGCGGACCGGCCGTACGGCCTGATCGAAGGCGCGGTCCTGCGCGACGATGCGATTCCCGCGATGCCTGAACTGCCCTGGTAGGCCTGATAGGTGACGACGGAGGGGGATCCGGTCCGATGCCCGACACCATCGTGGAAAAGCGCCTGCGGGCGCAGCAGATGCCCGCACTGCCCGAGATATCCGGAACGGCGCCCGGCGGAGGACCAGGCGGCGTCCAATCGATAGGGCGGGCCTTCGAACTCCTGGAGCGCCTCGCCGACGCCGGCGGCGAACTCGGCCTCAGCGAGCTCGCCTCCGCCACCGGCTTGCCGCTGCCGACGATCCACCGCATCATGCGCACCCTCGTGGCGGGCGGCTACGTCCGCCAGGAGGCTTCCCGCCGCTACGCCCTCGGCCCGCGCCTGATCCGGCTCGGCGACAGCGCGAGCCGGATGTTCGGAGCGCGTGCGCGGCCCTTCCTGGCCTCCCTGGCGGACGCGACGGGGGAGACCGCCAACCTGGCGCTGCTGGACGGCGACGAGGTCGTGTACGTCGCCCAGGTGCCTTCCCGGCACACCATGCGGACCTTCACCGAGGTCGGGCGGCGCGTCCTGCCGCACAGCACGGCGGTCGGCAAGGTGCTGCTCGCGCAGCTGCCGCCGGACGACGTCCGGGCGCTGCTCGCCCGCACCGGCATGCCGCGCCTCACCGACGCCACGGTCACCGACCCCGAGGCGTTCGTCGCGCAGCTGGCCGACGTCGCGCAGCACGGCTGGGCGGTGGACGACGGCGAGCACGAGGACGGCGTGCGCTGCCTCGCCGCGGTGGTGCCCCACCCGACCGCCCGCGCCGCCGTCTCCGTCTCCGGTCCCGCAGCCCGGCTCGGCGGCGAGGCGCGCGACCGCATCGCACCGGCGCTGACCGTCGTCGCGGGACGCCTGGCGGCGGCATTGCGGGACGAGGCGTAGGCGGCCCCCGCGGGCCGTGGGGCGGCCGATACCCCAGTGGACACGGTGCGTGGTCGGCGGACCGCGCACCGTTCCACACCGCCTTACGGCCGTCTCGGCGGGCAACCGCCCAGGTGGGCGTTTCGCGCCCGCACCCCCGATCCGCGCCGACGTGCCGTGCATCACCATCGATCCGTGTGTACGAGCCGAGTTGGCACGCTCGGTCACCCTGTGTGTCGGCCGATAAACCGACATCGCACGAGTGGTCGCGGTCGTCGGCAAGGCATAGCGTGGGCCGGAGTCGGACCACTGCCATGCGGTTCGCACAGGTTGATCCGGCACCGCGGGGTAGCGCGGACGCCGTGTGGGCATCACATATATGTGACGATCCGTCACGTGATGTGGCTCACGGTTTATTCCGCGTGACGGGAGCCGGTTGCGGCGCGGCATTGTGCGCCTGCTATTCGTACTGGTGCACACATGTCACAAACAGCCGGGGCCGACCGGACACGATCCGGACGGGTGTCGGAACCTGAGCCGAGAAATAGGGGACCCAGCCATGAGCGGAGACTCGGTAGTACTGCGCTATCAGGGAAACGAACACACGTATGACGTTGTCGAGGGCACCATCGGCGACAACGCCATCGACATCGGGAAGCTGCGCGCGCAGACCGGCCTGGTCACGTACGACGGCGGTTTCGTCAACACCGCGTCGACGAAATCGGCGATCACCTTCATCGACGGCGAAGAAGGCATTCTTCGGTACCGCGGCTACCCGATCGAGCAGCTCGCGGACCAGGGCAGCTTCCTGGAGACGTCGTACCTGCTGATCAACGGCGAACTGCCGAACGCGACGCAGCTCGAAGACTTCCGTACCGAGATCACGAAGCACACGCTCCTCCACGAGGACGTGAAGCGCTTCTACGACGGCTTCCCGCGCGACGCCCACCCGATGGCCATGCTGTCGTCCGTGGTGAGCGCGCTGTCCACCTTCTACCAGGACAGCCACGACCCGTTCGACGAGGAGCAGGTCCACATCTCGACGATCCGGCTGCTCGCCAAGCTGCCGACGATCGCCGCGTACGCGTTCAAGAAGTCCGTCGGCCAGGCGCTGCTCTACCCGGACAACTCGCTGGACTACGTGCAGAACTTCCTGCGCATGACGTTCGCGGTGCCGTCCGAGGAGTACAAGGCCGACCCGGTCATCGTCTCGGCCCTCGACAAGCTGCTGATCCTGCACGCCGACCACGAGCAGAACTGCTCGACGTCGACGGTGCGCATGGTCGGCTCCAGCCACGCGAACCTGTTCGCGTCGGTGTCGGCCGGCATCAACGCCCTCTGGGGCCCGCTGCACGGCGGTGCGAACCAGTCGGTGCTGGAGATGCTGGACGCCATCAAGGCGGACGGCGGCGACGTCGACGCATTTGTGCGCAAGGTGAAGAACCGCGAGGACGGCGTCCGCCTCATGGGCTTCGGGCACCGCGTCTACAAGAGCTTCGACCCGCGCGCGCAGATCATCAAGAAGGCCGCGGACGACGTCCTCAGCCGCCTGGGCAAGCGCGACGAGCTGCTGGACATCGCGCTCCGCCTGGAGGAAGTGGCGCTCAGCGACGACTACTTCGTGTCGCGGAAGCTCTACCCGAACGTGGACTTCTACACGGGTCTGATCTACCGGGCGATGGGCTTCCCGACCTCGATGTTCACCGTGCTGTTCGCGCTCGGCCGGCTGCCCGGCTGGATCGCGCACTGGCGCGAGATGATCGCCGACCCGGCGTCGAAGATCGGCCGCCCGCGGCAGGTCTACACCGGCATCCCGATCCGCGACTACGTGCCGCTCGGCGCCCGCTGAGGGACCGTTTCGCCACGAAGGACGTGAACGCCCGGTGGCCGGGTGGGACCCGCGGGTCCCACCCGGCCACCGGGCTTCCGTGCGTGCGGCCCGGGGCCGCCGGAGCCTTGCGTGCGGAGCTACTTCTTCGGCTCGAGCATGGTGGCGACGTACACCGAGGCGGCGCCCACCGAGATTCCGACGATGTACGGGTTGTCCTTGTCCGGCCAGCCGACCACGCTCTTCGTGCTGTATTCGGACCAGGCCGCGAAGTTGTACAGCGGAATGATCGGCATCTTCTCGACCATGATGTCCTGCAGGCCTTCGAGGGCCTGCTTCTGCACCGCCGGGTCCTGCGTGGACGCGTACTGCTGCAGGAGCTTGTCCGTCTCCGGGTCCTGCCAGCGCTCCGTGTTGTTGAACGCGGGCTGGCCGACCGGGGCGGTGAGGTAGCCAGCCAGGGTGCGCTCGTAGACGTTGAACGGCGAGTACGCCGCATACGCCGGGCCGGTGATGCCGACGTCGAAGTTGCCCATGTAGGTGTCCGTGATCGACTCGGTCGTGGACTTGCTGTCGATCTTCACCTCGATGCCGACCTGCTTGAGCTGGTCGGTCATGACCTGGTAGAGCGTGAGCACGTCCGTGAAAGACGACGACGTGAGCAGCGTCATCGTCAGCCGCTTGCCGTCGGGGCCGACCATGATGCCGTCGCCGCCGGGCTTGTAGCCGGCCTTGGCGAGCAGCGCCTTGGCCTGCGGGATGTCCTGCGTCAGCTGGATGCTCTTGTACTTGTCGGCGATGAACTCCGCGTGCTGCGGCAGCAGGCCGGTGGGTGTCATGTTTGGCTGCTCCTCGCCCTGGAAGGCGAGTTGCGCGAGCGCTTTGCGGTCGAGCGCGAAGCTGACGGCCTTGCGGACGTCGGCGTTCTGCCACTGCGGCTTGGTGAGGTTGAATCCGAGCGACATGGGCGCCATCGGCGGGAACCAATAGTGGTTGTTCGCCGGGTCCTTGGCGACGTATTCCTTGTCGATGTTGTTGACGAAGTTGCCCGCCCAGTCGAGTTCGCCTTGGGCCAGGGCCAGGTTCGCGCTGACGTTCGAGGTGTACGCGACGTACCGGATGCCGTCGATCTTCGGCTTCCCGGCCTGCCAGTAGCCGGGGTTCTTCGCGAGCAAGTAGCCCTGCGGCGTCCAGGATTCGAGCTTGAACGGGCCGGTGCCGACCGGATTCTCGAAGGTGTACGTGTTCGGGTCCTGCACCAACTCCCAGATGTGCTTGGGCACGATCGCCGTCAGACCGACGAACGGGAGCTGGGTGAACGCCGGTGCCGGGAAGTCGATGACCGCCTTGGCCGGGCCCTCCGCGCGGGCGCTGCTCGCGAGCAGCCCGTACTGGTTCAGCGCCGGGTTCTTCAGCAGCAGGTTGATGCTGAACGCGACGTCGTCGGCGGTGAACGCCTGCCCGTCGGTCCACTTCACGCCGGTCTGCAGGTCGAGGGTGAGCTGCTTGCCGTCCGGCGAGAACTGCCACGACTTCGCCAGCCACGGCTTGAAGTCGCCGACCTTCAGCACGTTCGGGATGAACAGCGGCTCGTTGATCATCCCGACGCCGCCCATGAGGTTCATCGGCCCGGTGATCGCATACGGATTGAAGTTCTTGACCATCGGGCCGGTCGGCGCGCCCGTCGCCCGCAGGATCACCTTGCCGCCGGCGCCGCCGCCGCCGCTCTTGTCGCTGCACGCTGCCGCGCCGCTCAGCAGCGCCAAGGCGGCCGTGGCGGCGAGGACGCGGCGCCGCAGGCGTCGGCCCGTCTTTCCGGGAGCACCCGCGGCTCCGGAGGCCGTTCCGAGGCCTCCGGTCCGTGTCGAGCCGCCGAGCCTTCCGATTCTGAACACGTGCGTCACCGCCGTCCGTTCGGGGTCGGATGAGGGGAATCCGGGAGCGCGCCGGGGCGTGCCTCCGGGTCTTCGGGAGCGAGCAGCCAGCAGGCCGCCCAGTGGCCGTTCTCCGGGTCCGCCGCCGCGGCCGGGAACACCGGCGGGGCTTCCTCGGCGCAGACCGGCATGGCGAGCGGGCAACGCGGGTGGAACCGGCAGCCCGTCGGCGGATCGGCCGGGTCCGGCGCCTCGCCGAGGCGCTCGGGCGGGGCGGAGCCGGGCGGGCGGTCCGGGTCGGGTGCGGAGTCGACGAGCAGGCGCGTGTAGGGGTGCGCGGGCGCCTGCGTGACGGCCTCGGCGGGGCCGCCCTCGACGATGCGGCCCGCGTACATGACGCGGACGTTGTCGGCGAAGTAGCGGGCGGACGCGATGTCGTGCGTGATGTACAGCAGCGCGAGGCCGTCTTCGTGGCCGAGTCGGCGCAGCAGGTTGAGGACGCCGAGCCGGATCGACACGTCCAGCATCGACACCGGCTCGTCGGCCAGCAGGATCTCCGGCCGCACCGCCAGGGCGCGGGCGATGGACACGCGCTGCCGCTGACCGCCCGACAGTTCGTGCGGGCGTTTGCTCGCGAACTGCTCGGCCGGCGTCAAGCTGACACGTTCCAGCAGAGCCAGCACCTCGGCGTGGACCTCCGCCGACGACCGGCGCGGACCGTGCAGGCGCAGCGGGCGGGCCAGGTGGTGATCCACGGTGTGGATGGGGTTCAGCGACGCGAACGGGTCCTGGAAGATCATCTGCACACGCCGCAGATAGCTCTGGAACGCCCGGCCGCGCGGCTTCCCGACCGGTTCGCCGTCGAGCAGCAGCTGCCCGCGCGTCGGCGGCTCCAGGCGTGCCAGTACCCGGGCCACCGTCGACTTGCCCGATCCGGACTCGCCGACGACCGCGGTGATCTCGCCGTGGTAGAGAGCCAGTTCGACGTCGTCGGCGGCCCGGACGACGACCGGGGAGCCCCAGAGGCCGCGGCGGCTGACCGGGTAGTGCCGGGAGATGCCGCGGGCTTCGAGCGCGGGGGTGCGGGCCGGGCCGGGTGCGGGAGGCGAGACGGGGCTCCCGGCAATGGCGGTGTGGCGGCGGTTGCGGTCGGGTGCGGGGGACGCCGCGGGAACGTCGGTGGCCCGTCGGGCATGCCGCGGCGCCGGGAGCTCGGCGGCGGCAGGCTCGGTCGGCGCGGGTGAGGCCGATGTGGGGTGTCCGCGGTGTCGGGCGCCGGAGTGCTCCGCTGCGTCGGCGGTCGTTCCTTCGTCTGCACTGCCGCCTGTCCCGTTGTGCGTCCGCATGTCTCTTCCCGCGTCGGTTCCTGCGACCGCGGTCGGATCCGGACCCGGCGGGCCTTCGGACGCCGGCGCACTGCCCGGCTCCCCGGGCCACGCCGCCTCGGGACCGGTGTCGGACGCGGCGGATCGGTCGTTGCTCGCCGGTGGTTCAGTCGTCATGGCCGGCCCCCTCCTTCGGGTCGTCCAGGTGGCACGCCACCAAGCGGTCCGGCGACGCCGGAGGGGTGCGCAGCAGGGGGATGTCCCGGGTGCAGCGGCCGAACGCCTCGGGGCAGCGCGGGTTGAAGGCGCAGCCGGGCGGGAGGGCGCGCAGGTCGGGCGGTGAGCCGGGGATGCCGGCGAGGTCGCGCCGGGGGCCGCGCAGGGGCGGGAAGGAGCCGACGAGGCCGCGTGTGTACGGGTGGGTCGGGGTGCGGTACACGTCCTGGGCGGGGGCCGATTCGACGATGCGGCCCGCGTACATGATCGCGACCCGGTCGGCGACTTCGAGGAGCAGCGACAGGTCGTGCGTGATGAACAGCACCGAGAAGCCGAACTCTTGGCGCAGTCGCACGAGTTCGGCGAGCACGTCGCGCTGGACGACGACGTCGAGGGCGGTCGTGGGCTCGTCGAGGACGAGGATCTCCGGGTCGAGCGCGAGCGCCATGGCGATCATGATGCGCTGCCGCATGCCGCCGGACAGCTCGTGCGGATAGGCGCTGAGCCGGGCGCTGGGGACGCCGACCGTGGTGAGCAGGTGCGCGGCCCGGTCCCGGCATTCGGCGCGGCTGATGCCCGGCCGGTGCGCGCGCAGCGTGTCGGCGATCTGCACGGCCACCGTGTGCACGGGGTTGAGCGCGTTCATCGCGCTCTGGAACACGATGGCGATCTCTTCCCACCGGAACGCACGCAGGTCGTTGCGTGCCATCGCCATCACGTCGACGGGCGGGCTCGCGGCGCCGTCGGCGGAGGGCTTGCGGTGGTAGAGGACTTGCCCGGCGGCGATCCGGCCCGGCGGGCGCAGCAGCCGGGTGACGGCGTGCGCCAGCGTGGACTTCCCGGAGCCGGACTCGCCGGCCAGTCCCAGGGTCTCCGACCGGTGCAGGGTGAGGTCGACGGTGTCGACCGCGTGCACGGCGCCCGGGCCTTCGCCGTAGTCGACGGTCAATCCGCGGATTTCCAAGAGCGGTTCGCGGCCGGGTGCCGGGATCGGCGCGGGGACGGTGGCGGGGGCGGTCATACGCTTGCCTCCGGGGCGGTGGGCGACGGCTTCCGCGATGTGCGGCGGGCCCGGCGCTTCTTCTCGGCGGAGGCCAGGCGCGGGTTCATCAGCTCGTCGGCGCCGAAGTTGATGAGGGACAGGCTTGCGCCGACCAGGGCGATGCACAGACCGGGCGGGACGTACCACCACCACGCGCCGGTGGTGAACGCGCTGGAGTTCTGCGCCCAGTACAGGGTCACGCCCCAGCTCCACGTGCTCAGCGAGCCCAGGCCGAGGAACGACAGCCCGGCTTCGGTGAGGATCGCGAAGATGAAGGTGAACAGGAACCCGGAGACGATGATCGCCCCGAGGTTGGGCACGAGTTCCACGGTGACGATGCGCCACGGGCGTTCGCCGATCGCGCGGGCGGCTTTGATGTAGTCGCGATTGCGCAGCGACAGGGTTTGCGCGCGCAGGAGCCGCGCGCCGAACGCCCAGCCGGTGACGCTGATGACCACCGCAATCGGGAACCAGCCGCCGCCGTGCAGGTAGCCGGTGAGCACGATGGTCAGCGGCAGGGCCGGGATCACCAGGAAGATGTTGGTGAGCATGGACAGGATGTCGTCCGTCCAGCCGCCCGCGTAGCCGGCGGTCACGCCGATGAGGACGCCGAGCGCGGTGGCGAACGTGGCCGCGACCAGGCCTACGAGCATCGAGGTGCGGGCGCCGACGAGGATCTGCGACAGGATGTCCTGCCCGGATTGCGTGGTCCCCAACAGGTGCTGCGCGCTGGGGGATTGCAGCACGGGGCCGCCGGTCTTCGACGGGTCTTCCGGGGCGATCCACGGCCCGATGACGGCGAGCAGGACGAAGCACCCGAAGACCACCATGCCGGTCAGCGCCTTGCCGGACCGCAGCAGCGGGAAGCGGCGTTTCCGAGCGGCCGGGGCGGCGGCGGGCTCCGCGGACGGGGATTCGGGCGCGGCGAGTGCGGTGGCCGCGGTCATCGTGCCTCCTGGCGGATGCGCGGGTCGAGGAGCACGTAGCACAGGTCCACGACGAAGTTGGCGAGCAGCACCATCAGCGTGATGATGAGGAACAGGCCCTGCATGAGCGGGTAATCGTTGTTCAGCACCGCGTTGTAGAGCATGAATCCGATGCCGGGGTACGAGAAAACCGTCTCGGTGACGATCGATCCGCTGACGATGAAGCCGAGCGACATCGCGAACCCGGAGATGTTCGGCAGCAGCGCGTTGCGCGCGGCATAGCCGAGCATGACGCGGCGCGTGCGGAGACCTTTCGCCTCCGCGACCAGCACATAGTCCTCGGACAGCGTGGTCAGCATCATGTTGCGCATGCCGAGCAGCCAGCCGGCGATCGACCCGACGACGATGGTCGCCGCGGGCAGCACCGAGTGGCTGAACGCGCTCGCGATGAACTCGCCGGACCAGCCGACTTCCAGCTCCGGGCGGTAGCCGCCGGACAACGGGAACCAGCCCAGTTCGGCACCGAACACGGACAGCGCGACCAGCGCGATCCAGAAGTACGGCACCGCGGCGAAGAACGTGGTCACCGGCAGCAGGTGGTCGAGGAACGATCCGCGCTTCCACGCGGCCGCCACGCCCAGCAGCGTGCCGAGCACGAAGCCGATCGCGGTGGCGACGCCGACCAACACGACCGTCCACCACAGGCCTTGGCCGATCACCTCGGACACGCGGCCCGGGAAATAGGCGACCGAGGTCCCGAGATCGCCGTGCAGCAGGTCTTTCCAGTAGGTGCCGTACTGCGACAGCAGGCTGGCATTGCTGACGCCGATTTGGGCCTTGATGGCGTCGATCTGTTCTTTCGAGATCTGCCCCTGGAAACGGGACAGCATCGTGTTCTCCGGGCTGCCCGGCATGAGCCGGGGGATGAGGAAGTTCATGGTGATCGCCGCCCACGCGGTCACCACGTAGAAAGCGATACGCCGGATGAGGAAACGCACCTATCACCACCGACTTCGAGCGGGCCTGGCGGGCAGAGCGAGGCGAGCAAGGCACGAGCGGGTGGAACACGGGAAGCGCGCGGGCGGGACGGTGCCGCGTGCGCCAGACTGTACGACCCCGACTGAGCGATCGGTAGGTATGTGATGTGACCGTGATCAAAACCGGACGGTGGCCCACGGATGCGGCAAAGCCCCGGCGGAACGGGTCCGCCGGGGCTTTCGAGTGCCGGGAAGGCGGCCGGATGGCCGCCTGAACTCCCTTACGGGAAAGTTCAGTTGGTCGTGGCTCCGGGCGGTGCTCCGCCGGTCGCCGCGTCGATCACGTACAGGTGCCGGTCGGTGCTGCCGACGAACACCATGCCGTCCGCGACCACCGGCGACGTCACCCGGCCATCGGTGACGTACCGCCACCGCGGCTCGCCCGTCGCCGCGACCGCGACCACCGAATGGTCGCTGCTGCCCGCGAACACCATGCCGTTCTCCACGACCGGCGACGTGACCCAGCCGTCCGTCTTGTACCGCCACAGGCAGCTCGTCGAGTTGACGTCGACCGCGTAGAGGCCGCCGTCGCCGCTGCCGAAGTACGACACGCCGTTCGCCGCCGCGGGCTGCGCCACCGGGCCCTGCGCCTTGTACCAGCCGCGTAGCTGGCCGCCCTGCGCGTCCAGCAGGTACAGGTACTGGTCGGTGCTGCCCACGTGCACGACGCCGCCGGACACCGTCGGCGCGGACACCCAGCCGCCGGTCTGGTAGCGCCAACGCGCGTAGCCGGTGACCGCGTCCAGCGCGTACACGCACCGGTCGCTGCTGCCGAAGTACACGACGTTGTCCACGACCGTCGGCGTCGTCGCCCAGCCCTGCGTGGGGAACCGCCAGCGGCACAGGCCCGTCGCGGTGTCCACCGCGTAGACCGCGTTGTCGCTGCTGCCGAAGTACACCGTGCCGTTGGCGACCACAGGCGCGGCCACCACCTCGCCGCCGGTCGGGAAGCTCCACCGCCACTGGCGGCTCGCCAACTCCAGCGCGTACAGGTGGTTGTCCTGGCTGCTCAGGTACATCATCTCGCCCTCGACCGCGGGCGGATGCGACCAGCCGCTGCTGTCGAACCGCCATTCGCGGGTCGACAGATGCAGCGTGTGCAGGCCGTTGTCCTTGCTGTGCACGTGGATCCGCGACGTGCGGACGCCGCCCGCACGCACCGGCGGCGACAGGATCTCCGCACTCGCCGCGAACCGCCACGGGCGCGTCGTCGGCGCGGACATCGGCCCGGTCGGGGTGCGCGGCGTCGGCGGATGCGGACGCGGCGCGTCGTCGGCACCGGCGATGTACGTCGGCGTAGCCCCCGGCGCCGGACCGCCCTTGCGCAGCATCGTCTCCGCGGCGCCCGGCTGCGCGCCGTGCGCCTGACCGGGCGGATGCGACCCCGGCGGGGGACCGTACGGGCCCGGCGCGGTCGGCTGCGGGGTCGGCATCGGGCGCTGCTGCACGCCGCCGCCGGGCATGCCCGAGCCGGGCTGCGAGCCCGGACGCGGCGGGGCCGTCATCGGGTAGGCGCCCATCGGCTGCCCGCCGACCGGCTGCGGATGCGGCGGCGCGGACCCGGGGCCGCCGGGCGGCATCACCGGGCGCGGCGGGGCGCCGTGCGGCTGGGAGCCCGGACCGCCGAACGGACCACCGGGGCCGCCCGGGCCGCCGGGCTGCGACACCGGCGGCTGCGGGGACGGGCCGGGTACCCGCGGCACCGGGTCGGGACCGGTCGGTGCGGGCTGGGCGGGCGACTCGGCCTGGATCTGGGCGGGCAGCTTGCCCCAGTCGTCGTCGCTCAGCTTGCCGATGTCGTCGTCGGTCTCCTCGGGCGCGGCCTGCGGCTCGGGCACCGGGGGAGTGCGCTGGCCCGCCGGGCGGTACTGCCGCTCGAACCGCTCGACCATCGCGGCAGCTGCCTCGGGCAGCCGGCTGTCCGAGTCCGAGTAGCTGCTCTCCGCGTCCAGCAGCGGCGCCAGCCGGGTCAGCAGCGCGGTCGGCGACGGGCGGTGCTCCGGCGCGCGCTGCATGCACGAATTGATCAGGTCGTGGAGTTCGTCGGGCAGCCCCACCAGGTCCGCCGAGCCGGTCACCAGGCGCAGCAGCGCCTCGGCCGGCTTCCGGTCCGGATACGGCGAATGCGCCGTCGCCGCGTACACGAGCGTGGCGCCGAGCGAGAACATGTCGCTCGCCGGGGTGATGTCCCGCACGCCCTGCGCCTGTTCCGGCGACATGTAGGCGGGGGTGCCGACCGCGACACCGGTCATGGTCAGCGAACCGAAGTCCGCGGCCCGGGAAATGCCGAAGTCGATCACCTTCGGGCCGTCGCTGGCGACCAGCACGTTGGACGGCTTGAGGTCGCGGTGCACCAGCCCGGCCGCGTGCACCGACTCCAGGGCCTCCGCGATGCCGGCGGCGAGCCAGCGGATCGCACCGGCGGGCAGCGGACCGCAGGCGCGCACGAGGGTTTCCAACGAGGGGGCGGGCACGTAGGCGGTGGCCAGCCACGGCACGGCGGCATCGGGGTCGGCGTTGACCACGGCGGCGGTGAACACACCGCTCACCCGGCGGGCCGCGGCGACTTCCTGCGCGAAGCGCGCGCGGAAGCCCGGGTCGCCGCCGAGTTCGGAGCGGATGGTCTTGATGGCGACCAGCCGGCCGAACGGCGAACGTCCGAGGTAGATGCGGCCCATCCCGCCCGCGCCGAGCCGGCCCAGGACGGTGTACGGCCCGATCCGGTTCGGATCACCCTTGGCGAGGGGCTCACCCGGCCACTCGTGTTCGGTCACAATCCCCCCGATTTCTCCCCCACCACCGCCCATCATCCCCGCCGGTTCCTCGCTGCGACAGAGTCCGCGCCGATCCGGTCGACCGGCGCGTGTGCAGCCACCGGGGACGCGGAGCGCCGCGTCCGGAATCCCCCTGCTGCCTGAGGCAGAGTACCGGCCCGCGAGCGCCGCCGCCCACGGTGTGCCTCCGTCGGAGGCGGGTGTCGCGGATGCTTCGGTGCTTCTTTCACTGCGTTGAGACGCGGGACGGCGGATCGGGGTTCCCGACCGATCGAGTTCGTCCCGGGTGCGCATATGCCGAGCGGCCGGCCCCGCAGGGAAACCGGCCGCTCGGCCAAGCGTTTGACGGAATTCCGGTTGTGTCAGTGGCTGACCGCGGCCGGGTCGACCTTGATGTCCTCGCGGCGGACGCGCACGAGCACGAACGCGATCACCGACGAGGCGAACAGCATGAGCGACGCGGCGAAGATCGGCCCAGTCGAGAAGACGCTGGCCGCCTCCGCCGGCGTGTCCGCCGACTTGACCGCCGACGTCGCGATCGTGGCCAGCACCGCCAGCCCGATGGTGCCGCCGATCTGCTGCGTGACGTTGAGCACCGCAGAACCGACGCCCATGTCCTTCGGGTCGATGCCCGCGGTCGCGGTCGCCATGATCGAGACGAACACGCCGCCCATGCCGAGGCCCATGAGGACCACACCCGGCAGCACACCGGTCCAGTAGTTCGAACCGGCGTCGAGGAACGACAGCCACAGCAGGCCGGTGCCGGCCAGCAGCGGACCGACGACCAGGAACGGCCGCGGACCGGTCCGCGTGATGATCCGCGAGGTGACCTGCGCCGACGTGATGACGCCCGCGGTCAGCGGCAGATAGGCCACGCCCGCCAGGATCGGCGACAGGTCGAGCAGCAGCTGGTTCTGCATGAACAGGGTGAGGAAGAAGAACGTGCTCATCATCCCCGCACCGGCCAGCATCATGACCAGGTAGCCGCCGGTCCGCGTCCGGTTGAGGAACAGCCGCAGCGGCAGCAGCGGCTGACGGGTCTTCAGCTCGCCGAACACGAACAGCGCCAGGAACACCACGCCCACCACGAAGCTGGCGATCGCCATGCCGTCGGTCCAGGTGTGGTCCTTCTGGTTCTGGCTCTGCTCCGACACCCGGATGAAGCCGTAGACCAGTGCGGACACACCCACCGTCGAGGTGATCGCGCCGGGCAGGTCGAACCGGGCCAGGCCGCCGCCCGCCCCGGTCACCTTGTCGTTCGGGAAGATCCGCGGAATGGCCAGGCCCAGCGCGAGGCCGATCGGCACGTTCACGAACATGACCCAGCGCCAGTTCGCGTACTCGGTCAGGAGACCGCCGGCGAGCAGGCCCACGGCCGCACCCATACCGGACACCGCGGCATAGACGCCGAGCGCCTTGTTGCGCTCCGCGCCCTCCTTGAAGGTCGTGGTGACCAGCGACAGCACCGCGGGGGCGGTGATCGCTCCGCCGACGCCCTGCAGGGCACGGGCGGCCAGCAGCATGGCCTCGTTCTGTGCGAACCCGCCGAGCAGGCTGGCCACCGTGAATATGGCCAGCCCCAGGATGAACATCCGGCGGCGGCCGAGCAGGTCGCCGAGGCGCCCGCCGAGCAGCAGCAGGCCGCCGAAGGTCAGCGTGTAAGCGTTCATCACCCAGGTCAGCGACGCGTCGTTGAAGTCGAGCGCGGTCTTGATGTGCTTGAGGGCGATGTTCACGATCGTGGCGTCGAGGACGATCATGAGCTGCGCACCCGCCAGCACGGCCAGCGCCAGGCCCGGGTGCACGCTCTTGCCCGGCGCGCCGGGCGATCCCGTGGAGGCGGCGACCTCGGGGGGTGCCGTGGACATAGAGGTACCTCGTTCTGAGAAGACGGAAAATAGAGGACGGTTCCGTACTCTGGTCACAGTAAGCAAAGCCCGTTAGAGAACGCAAACGTTTTCTGTACGATGGTTTGCGGAGGCCGACCCCATGGCGGAGGTGACCGATGTGAGCGATGCCCAGGACGCCGCGGTGCGGGACGAAGCCCGCGTCGCGCCGCCGCACGGCCTCGTCGTCGAGGTCGGCGACTATGACCACCGCCGGTTCCCGCGGCGCCGCGGCGCGGTGCTCGCCAAAGCGATCAACGACGCCGTGGTGGAAGAGCTGGCCGAGCGCGGCTACGCCGGATTCACCTTCGAAGGCGTCGCCTCGCGGGCGGGAACCGGGAAGTCCACACTCTACCGGCGATGGGCCGACAAACCGGCCATCGTCATCGACGGCCTCTCCGCTTCACTGCCCGATCTGGCCGAATACCGCTCCAGCGGCAGCCTCCGCGACGACCTGATCGCCGTGCTGTCGATGTACGGCAACAGCTGCGACGGCTCGCTCGGCGTCGCGCTGCGGGTGGTGTGCGGCGAGGCCGCGGTCTCCGCGGAACTCAAGGAACTGTGGCAGGAGCGCGCCGTCGCGCCGCGCCTGGACCTGATCCGCCGCCTGATCCGGGAGGCGATCGACCGCGGCGAGGCCCGGCCGGGCGCGCTCGCGGACGAGTGCGTGACGGCGGGGCCGGCGCTGGTCGGGACCACGTACATGCGGGAATCGGCCGCACCGAGCCGGGAGACGATCGAGCGGATCGTGGACCACGTGATGATCCCGATGCTGGAGGCGCGGGAGCCGGTGGCGCGGTAGGCGGCTCGCCCGAGTGAGGGTGCGGGCGGCCGGCGGGGTGCCGGCCGCCCGAGGTGGGTTACATGCCGTGGCCGGGCATGCCGGTCATGCCCGGCACGGAGGGCGTGGCGGACGTGGCCGGCTGGGCGCCCGGGGCGCTGCCGAGAAGCTTCTGCATCTGCTGAACCTCCGCGGACTGCGAGGTCTTGACCGCCTCGGCGAGCTTGCGGGCGTCCGCGTTGACGCCCTTGGCCAGTTCGTCTTCCGCCATGGTGATCGCCCCGTTGTGGTGCACGATCATCATCTGCAGGAACAGGGTGTCCAGTTCGGTGCCGGCGGCGGCGCGGAACTTCCGCATGTCGGCGTCGGACATCATGCCGTCGGCGCCCGTGCCGTGGTCCATGCCGCTCATCCCGCCCGTTCCGCCCGTGCTCGGCATGGCCGCGGGCTTGCCCCAAGCCGCCAGCCAGCCCTTCATCCGGGCGATCTCCGGGGCCTGCGCGGCCTCGATGGCGGTGGCGAGCTTCTTGACGTCGGCATTCGCCGACTTGGCGAGGACGGCCTTCGCCATGTCCACGGCCTGTTCGTGGTGGGGGATCATCATCTGCGCGAACATCACGTCGGTGTCGTTGAACCCGGCGGCGCTTTGCGGCGCGGCGGACGAGGCGGCAGGCGACGTGGGCTGGTCGCCCGTGTTCATGCCGTCGTCGCCGCCGTCGCTGCCGCAGGCGGCGAGGACGAGTGCGGCGGACAGGGCGACGGCGGACAGCGCGAGAACGCGCGGCATACGGCGCTTCATGGTGAGAGGTACTCCCGTGTCGAACGCCTCGGGGAGGCGCTGCGGATGGCTGGGCCGCGCGGTGGCGCGGCCGGGACCTGGTCGCGGGCAGGCCGGAGCCTGCCGACACGGGTCGGCCTAGATCCGCAGGATCGCGAGCTGGGAGAGGTCGGGGGGTTGCGGCGGGGGCAGGACGGAGGCCACCCGTCCCCACAGCCCGCGCACGAAGAGCGCGGTGCGCCGGGCCGCACCGCGGCGGAGCGCCAAGAGCGTCACGGCCAGCACGAACCCGGCCAGAGCGATCGCCAGGCAGACGGACGCGGGGTCCATGCCGGGGTGCCGGGCGGGGGAGTTGTGGTCGGCGGCGTTCCGGTGCTCGGCGGCTGCGGGGCCGCCCGCGGCGCAGTGGCCGTCGGGGCAGGGTGCGTCGGGCGCGTTGCGTCCGGCCACGGGGTCGGCGGACATCGCGTCGGCGGCCATCGTGGCCTCGGCGCGCGCCTCGGGCGGATGGCCGACGGTGTGCATGCCCACGGTGCCGACGGCGAGGACGACGAAGAGGAACAGGCGGACGAGCGCGGTCGCGTTGCGCATGCGCCGTCCTTCCGCCGCCGGGGCCCTGTGGGGGAGAGCTTACCGGTTGGGGGTATCGGGTATCGGCGGCCGTCCGCACCCTAGAGGGGAAGGTTGACCCTTACAAGTGTTTCCCGGGGTCGAGGGTGTGCGACACGTGTCACGCTGCGGGGATGCCGTGGCGTGGGACACGTCCGTTCGCAGGGTGCGGCACTTGACTGACTTGGTCAAGCATTCTTAGGGTCCGGGCATGGCGACGACCTCCCGTACCCCAGAACCCGCGGCCGCGGCTCCCGCGTCCGGCTCACGCCTCGACCTCGTGGACGAGGAGGTCCTGGGCGTGACGATGCGCGTGCTGGCCGGTCGGCAGCGCTCGCTCTCCGAATTCGTGGCGGCATCCGCGCGGTTCGGCGAGCGCGAGTACATGGTCCACGACGACGGCACGCGGTGGACGTATGCCGCCCACGCACGCGCCGTCGCCTCGGTCGCCGCCGCGCTGCGCGACAAGTACGGCGTCCGCCCCGGCGACCGTGTCGCGATCCTCGCCGCCAACCGCCCCGAATGGCTGATCACGTTCTGGGCCACGGTCAGCCTCGGTGCGGTCGCCGTCGGCATGAACGGCTGGTGGGCGGGCGAGGAGATCCGCTACGGCCTCGCCGACTGCGAGCCGGCCGTCCTGGTCGCGGACCGCCGCCGCCTCGAACGCCTCGGCGGCACCGACCCGGGCGTCCCCGTGGTGGAGATGGAGTCCGGGTTCGCCGAACTCGTCGACCACGCCCCCGACGCGGAAATCCCGACCGGGCCGGCGAGCGAGGACGACGCCGCGCTGATCCTCTACACGTCGGGTACCACCGGCCGCCCCAAGGGCGCCGTGCTCACCCACCGCAACGTCATCGCCATGCAGAACGTGCAGGCGCTGCTCGCCGCCCGCGCGTTCGCGCAGATGCCCGCCGGCTTCGTGCCGCCGCCCGGGCGCTGGCTGGTCAACAGCCCGTTCTTCCACGTCTCCGGCCTGCTCGCGGGCGCCGTCGCGGCGCTGGCCGACGGGCACACGATGGTGCTGTTCAGCGGACGCTTCGAGGTGCCCGCGGTGCTGTCGCTGATCGCCCGTGAGAAGTGCACGAACTGGTCCGTCGTGCCGACCGTGGGCTGGCGCGTCGTCAACCACCCGGACGTGGCGTCGTACGACCTCACGTCGGTCACCCGGCTCGGCGGCGGCAGCGCGGCCTTCGCACCGGAACTCGTCGAGCGGCTCCAGCAGGTCTTCCCCAACGCCAAGGGCGCCATGGGCGTCGGCTACGGCCTCACCGAGAGCGGCGGCGTCGCGACCTCCGCGGGCGCGGCCCAACTCACCGCCACGCGCGGCGCGATCGGCGTCGCGGTGCCGACCGTCCAGGTGGAGATCCACGGCCCGGACGGCGAGCGGCTGCCGGACGGCGAGGAAGGCGAGATCTGGATCCGCAGCCCCCTCGTCATGCTGGAGTACTGGCGCAACTCCGAGGCCACCGAGAAGTCCCTCACCCCGGACCGCTGGCTCCGCACCGGCGACCTCGGCCTCGCCCGCGACGGCCAGTTCTTCATGGCGACCCGCCGCTCCGACCTGATCCTGCGCGGCGGCGAGAACGTCTACCCCGCGGAGATCGAACACTGCCTCGACGCCCACCCGGACATCGCCGAGTCCGTCGTCGTCAGCGTCCCGCACCCCGAACTCGGCGAAGAGGTCAAGGCCATCGTCGTCCCCAAGTCGGGCGGCACCCTGGCCCCGGAGACCCTCACCGAGTACCTCCGCGACCGCCTCGCCTACTACAAGATCCCCACCCACTGGGAGATCCGCACCGAGCCCCTGCCCCGCACCCCCACCGGCAAGGTCATCCGCGCCGTCGCCACGGGCGCGAAGTCGGCGGACTTGGTCGAGGAGTAAGCGAGATCCAGCCTCAAGCGGCGCGGTCGTCGAACGTGACGACCGCGCCGTCGGCGTTCCACCGGACATCGACGTCGACCCGCAGCGCGGCGGCGATCCGCGACAGGAGTTCGGACGTCAGCGGAAGGACGCTGCCGACCTCGATCGCCTCGAATTCGTCGGCGTCGGTGCCGAGCAGACCCGCGAGGTCCTCTTCCGACAGCCCCAGCACTTTGCGGCGGTCGTAGACGAGTTGTCCGAGGTCCATCGCCAAGCGGATCTGCTCGCGTTGGGCGGCGATCCGCGGCGCCTCGACCTCACCGCGAAGGGCGCGCTCGCGTGCGGTGCGCCAGCGCGAGTGGTTCATCATGCCTGCGGCTTGTCGTGTCGGGTGTACACGACCTGAGCAGGACCGTGCCACGCCTCACAGACCAGATCCTCGCGCATCCTGCTTTTGCGGAAGACGGTCAGCAAGACAATGCGGCGACCTGGAGCCAGCCAGTAGGTGACCCGGATAGCCGCCCCCGACAGGCTGAAGCGCAGCTCCCGCAGTCCGTCTCCCAAGCATCGCGAATGCGGTTCCCCAAGGTCTGTCGGTTGATCCGCCAAGCGGTCGACCTTCTCTTCGGCGATCAGGTAGTGAGAAACAGGCAGCCCGGAAAGCCAATTCTGGACCTCGGGTTCAAGTTCGACGGAGAAGCGGTTGGTCACCATGCCACGCCAGGCAGCCGTGGCGGCGACGTGGGCCGGCTTGGCGCTGGTTCGTTCGAGTGGGTGAAACGCCGCAGGGCGGCTCCCTCAGGGGGAGCCGCCCTGCGGTGTTGGTCGGGGTCAGTCGTTCTTGTGGAGGTCCGCGTTGAGGCTGCCCCAGGACTCGGTGCGCCAGATGGCTTCGACGGCGCCGGTCTGGGAGTTGCGGCGGAGGAGGAGGCCGCTGCGGCCGGAGAGTTCGGCGGCCTTGACGACGGTGCCGTCCGGGAGGGTGACGCGGGTGCCGGCGGTGACGTAGAGGCCCGCCTCGACGACGCAGTCGTCGCCGAGGGAGATGCCGATGCCGGCGTTGGCGCCGAGGAGGCAGCGTTCGCCGATCGAGATGACCTGCTTGCCGCCGCCCGACAGGGTGCCCATGATCGACGAGCCGCCGCCGATGTCGCTGTGGTCGCCCACCACGACGCCCGCGCTGATGCGGCCTTCCACCATCGACGCGCCGAGGGTGCCCGCGTTGAAGTTGCAGAAGCCCTCGTGCATGACGGTCGTGCCGGAGGCGAGGTGCGCGCCGAGGCGCACCCGCGTCGTGTCGGCGATGCGGACGCCGGACGGCACCACGTACTCGGTCATGCGCGGGAACTTGTCCACGCCCGCGACCTCGAACGACACGCGCGCCGCGCGTGCCCGCAGCCGGGCCGCGGGGACCGCGTCGACCGCGACCGGGCCCAGGTTCGTCCACGCGACGTTCGCGAGCAGGCCGAACTGGCCGTCCAGGTTCGCGCCGTGCGGGCGGACCAGGCGGTGGCTGAGCAGGTGCAGGCGCAGGTACACGTCGTGCGCGTCGACCGGCGCGTCGGCCAGCGAGCCGATGACGGTGCGCACCGCGACGACCTCGACGCCGCGCACCTCGTCGGGGCCGAGTCCGGCGGCGGTGTCCGCGCCGAGCGCGGCGACGGCCTCGTCGGCGCTCAGGCGCACGGTCTCGGCCTTGTCGCCGCCCGCCGTCAGCTCGGGGGCGGGGTACCAGGTGTCCAGCACGGTGCCGTCGGCGGCCAGCGTCGCCAGGCCCGCCGCAACGGCGCCGGAAGTGGGGGAAGCAGAGGTCTCGATCACGCGGCCTACGTTACCGGGGAGCCCGCCGCGGCCACGTCGCGGAACGCCCGCAACAGGACGCCCCAAAGAGTAGAGGGGGTCCTCCACTGCGCTGCGTCCACCCCTCCGGCACGCTGAGTAGCACGAGCGCCCGCACGCTCGGCGTCGGCGGCTCGGCTTCTGGGGGAGGTCGGGCGGCCGCGCGGGGGGTGGGTCGGTCGGCTCCGCCGGGGTGGCGGGGCCGATCGGCAGGTCCGCAAGGGCCGTGGCGCCCCGGGTCGCGCGGTGGCGCGGCGCGGTCGGCGGCTCGTGGCGGCGGCCGCCCGGGCTGCCCGCGCCGCCGCGCGGGCTTCCCGGCAGGGCAGCCCCGCGAGGCCACCGGCACGCACGAGTCCCCCGCCCGACCGGCCGATCGACCAGACGAAGGAGCGTCCCCCGATGCTCACCTCCCGCACCCCGCCGCGGCTCGGCGCCCTGCCCCGCGGAGCGGGCGCCCGGTGGGCCTCCGAGGAATCGGTGGTGCCCGGGCTCGCCGGCCACGACGGGTTCGACCTGCGCGACTTCTTCCTCGACGTGCAACTCGCCTCCGACGGCCGGTTCCGCGGCTCGCACACCACCTACATGATCGACGCGAAGCCCGACGACGACCCGTCGGACGTCACCCGGTTCCGCTACCGCCGCTCCCACGTCCTCCTCGGCTACGCCTACGGCCGTCTGGACTTCGCCCGCGGCACCGGCGTCGTCACCGTCGAGGGCTACGGCCACAGCCGACTCACCGTGCACAACGCGGCCGGCGCCCTCGTCCTGCGGCTGCGCGACTCGGTGATCACGTACTGCCCGGTCATGTATACGCGGGCGGTTCTCCTGCGCCAGGACCCGGAGCCCCGGACTCCCTGAAGTACGCGGCGAGCCCGTCCCGGTCGGTGCCGAGCTTGGCGTAGATCGCCGTCAGGTGCTTCTGCACGGTGCCGAGCCGGACCGCGAGTTCCCCGGCGATCGCGGTGTTCGACAGGCCGCGGACGACGAGTTCCGCGGTCTGGCGTTCGCGCGCCGTCAGGGCTTCGACGCCGGTCCGGTACGCGCGCCGCGGCCGTCCGCCCGCCGCGACGAGTTCGGCGCGGGCCCGGGCGGCCAGCGCGTCGGCGCCGCAGCGGGTGGCCACGTCGAGGCCTTCGGCCAGCCGGATCCGCGCCTCCGCGATGTGCTTGGCGCGGCGCAGCGCGGCGCCGTACTCGACGAGCGACAGCGCGAACTCGTAGCGGGACGGCGACTCCGACAGCCAGCGCACCGACTCGCCGAGCTTGGCCAGGCCCTCCGCGCCGCCGACGATCTGGCCGGCGACCCGCAGGGTGGTGCCGAGTGTGGCGGGCGCGCCGAATACGTACGCCTGCCCCACCGCGCGGTTCGCCGCCCGCCGGGCACCGCTCGGATCGTCCGCGGCCAGGGCGAGCGCCAGGTTGGGCCGCCACGGGCACCACCCCGGGTTGCCGACGCCGCGCGCGTCCAGGCGCTGCCCGGCCTCCGCGAAGTCCGCCGCCGCGGCCGCGTACTGCCGCCGGGCGAGCCGCAGTTCGCCGCGCACCGTCTGCGGCACCGGGAAGACCACGGCCTGCGGGAACGGCTCGCCGAACCGGTGGCGCCCGGCGAGTTCCTCGGCCTCGTCGAGACGCCCGCGGGCGATGAGGACCTGGATGAGCGTGCCGATGGCGTACCAGCGGGCCGGGGCGTCGGGCCCCAGCCGTTCCGCGTACTCCAGGCCGAGCCGTACCGCGGTCTCGGCCTCCGCGAGCCGCCCCTGCCGGTAGTGGATGTGGCCGAGCAGGGCGTGGGCGAACGCCAGATGGGTGCCGCGCCAGCCGCGTGCCTCCAACGCCGCGATCCCGTCGACGAACAGCGCTTCGGCGCGGTCCGGCTGGTCGCAGTACATGAACGTGAGCGCGGTCAGGATCGGGATCTCGAAGCCCCAGTCCTCGTCGACCCAGCTCAGTGGCGGCACCATCGCGCGTTCCGCATACGCCCGCACCTGCACCGCGGGATCGCCGCGCACCACCCCGTAGTACGACCGCAGCCCCAGCAGGCACCGCTCCGTCGTGTCCGCGCCCGCCAGCCGCCCCGCGAGCGACCGCAGCCGGCGGGCCCGCATGTGCCCGTCGTTGTCGTCCACCCAGAACAGCGCCCACAGGAAATGCTCGGCCTGCAGCCGCAGCCGCGACCGGGACAGCTTCGTCGCCCGCGCCTCGGCATCCACCAGCTGCACCGCTTCGGGCATCCGGTCGTCGTGCGCGAGGGCCTTCGCCAACCGGATCACTATCGGCTGCCGCAGTTCCTGGTCCGGGTGGGCGACGGCGAGCGCCGAATACAGGTGTTCGATCGCCGCACGCGGGTCGTGCAGGAACGCGGCCAGCCCCAATTCGTAGAGGACCGCCGTGCGTTCCTCGCCGAACGGCGGCTCGTTCAGTGCCCGCAGCAGGTTCCGGTACGCGGCATCCGGCGCGCCCGCCCGCAGGTCCTGCCCCGCCGCGGACCGCAGCCGCGCGACCAGCCACGGATCGCCCGACGGATAGGTGGCGCGCAGATGTGTGGACGCCTGGGCTTCCTCGTGCCCGTCCGCGATCAGCAGGCGCGCCGCACGCGCGTGCAGGGCGCCGCGGGCCTGCGGCGGGATCCGCCGGTAGACCTCGGTGGCGATCGTCGGATGCGCGAAGTCGAGGTGATCGGTCTCCCCGAACACCCGGACGGCGCGCAGCTTGTCGGCCGGCGCCACGGCCGCGTCCGTGTCCAGCCCGGCGAGGGCGGCGGCGCGGCCGAGGGTGGCGTCCGTGCCGAGCACCGCGACCGCACGCGCCAGGCGGACCGCTTCGATGCCCGCGCGTTCCAGCCGGGCGATCATGCCCCGGCCGACGATGGCCGCGGCCAGCCCGGCCAGCTTGCGGGCGTTCGCCGCGGTCGGCCGCAGGTCGAGGTCGGCGACCTCGCCCACCAGTTGGCCGACGACGTAGGGGATCCCGTCCGTCACCGCGTGGCAGGCCCGGCAGAACTCGTCGTCCGCGCCCGCCCCCAGCCGGTCGCGCACCAGTGCGGCCACCGCGTCCGGCGACAGCGGCGACAAGTCCAGCCGCCGCGCCGCGGGGAGGCCCGCGAGGTCGTCGAGCAGATCGGCGTTGGGCGTCGGCTCCTCGGGCCGCCGGGTGACCACGATCAGCACCGGCGCGGCGTCCGACGTGCGCGCGTACGACTCCAGCCACGCCAGCGACTCGCGGTCGGCCCAGTGCGCGTCGTCGACCAGCACCGCCATCGGCCCGTGCCGCTGACCGAGACCGGCCATCAGCCAATCGAGTGCGTCCCGCACGCCCTGCGGCTCCGGGGCCGCGGGCACTGCCGGGACCACCGGCGCCAGACCCAGCGCGGGGGAGACCATGTCCCACCAGGCGCCGAGGAGTTCGTGCCGCTCACGGTCGTCCGCCGCGACCAGCAGCGGGCGGAACAACTGCCGCACCACATGGAACGCCCGCCCCTGCTCGCGCTCCCCGCCCTTCGCGTACAGCACCGGGCAGCCGCATGCGGCCGCCATCCGGCGCGTCGCATCCACCAGCGACGTCTTGCCTATACCCGCGGTCCCCTCGAACAGCAGAAGACCGCCGTGCGCCCCGCCCGGTCCGAAAGCCGCGCCCTCCGCCCCGGCACCGCGAAGGTCGCGGATCAGCCCGTGGACGACCGAGAGTTCGCGTACGCGTTCCAGCAGAGGCTCGGCGGCGGGATCGTACGCGGCGGCTGCCGCGGCCGTCACCGCATCCCCTCCGCGCCCCCGCCTTCCAGCCCGGCGTGCGACGCGGGCACCAGTTCGCCCATGTCGACGAGCATCTCCCGGGCCGCGTTCGCCAACCGGTCGGCGCCGCATTCCACGGCCACGGTCAGCCCTTCGAACAGCGCGTCGGCGGCGTCCCGGTCGCCCAGCTCGCGGCGGAGCGCCATGCCGTACTCGATCAGCGAGACCGCGTACTCGTAGCGGGAATCCGAGTGTTCGAGCCACATCGCGGCATCCTCGATCTTCGCCAGCCCGTTCGGACCGCCTTCCAGCCGTCCGGCGACCCGCAGCGCCTGGCCCATCGCCGACGGCGCGCCGAACCGGTACGCGCGGCGCAGCGCCTCGCACGCGTGCTCGTACGCCTTCTCCGGGTCGGTGCTGGTCAGCGCCTTGGCCAGATTGACACGCCAGGCGCACCACGCCGGGTTGTCCACGCCGCGCCTCTCGAGCTTGTACCCGGCTTCGGTGAAGTCCGCGGCGGCGTCGTGCTCGCGGCCGAGCGCAAGGCGGAGTTCGCCGTGCACGGCCTGCGGGTCGGGGAACACGACCGCGCTCGGGAACGGCTCGCGGAAGGCGAACTGCTCGGCGAGTATCTGGGCTTCGCGGGCGCGGCCTTGCGCGATGAGGACTTCGATGAGCGGACCGAGCGAGTACCAGCGTGCGGGCGCGTCCGGGCCCAGGCGGAGGGCGAGGCGCAGGCCGTGCCGGCAGTCCTGCTCGGCGAGCTGGAGCTTGCCTTGGCGGTAGCGGACGAAGCCGCGCATCGAATAGGCGTAGGCCATGTGGTGGCCCTGCCAGCCGTGCGCGCGCAGCTCGTCTATGCCGTCGCTGAAGAGCTGTTCGGCGCGGTCGTTGCGGTCGCAGTACATGTAGACCAGCGCGAGGAGGCTCGGGATTTCGAAGCCCCAGTCCTCGTCGGTCCAGGTGAGGCCGGGCCCGTAGGCCTGGTCGGCGCTGGCCAGCACCTGCACCATCGGGTCGCCGCGCACCACTCCGTACCAGGCGCGCAGGGCCAGCAGGCTGCGTTCGGTCCGGTTGGCGCCGTTCATGCGCACGACCAGGTTGCGCAGGCGGCGGGCGCGCTTGGAGTAGTCGGGGTCGCCGGTCCAGAAAACCGCCCACAGGAAGTGCTCGGCCTGCAGCCGCAGTTTGGTGCTGGACGCGTGCGCGGCGGAGGCCTCGCTGTCGAGGAGTTCGACGGCCTCTTGGATCTGGTCGGTGTAGCCGAGCGCGCGGGACAGCAGCAGCACGATCTGCTCGCGGAGCACCCGGTCGCCCGCGTCGTCGGCGAGGGCGCCGCGCAGGTGCCCTATCGAGTCCGGCAGGTCGCCCTTCACGAACGCGGCCCGGCCCAGTTCGAAGCGCACCGCCGCGCGGTGTTCGGCCGGCGGGGGTTCGGCGAGGGCGCGCTTGAGGCAGCGCACGGCCGCGTCCGGGGCACCGGCGCGTTTCTCCTGCTCGGCGGCGTTGCGCAGTTGGTCGACGACCCACGGGTCGCCGCAGCGTTCCGTCATGAGCAGGTGCAGGGCGGCGAACCGGGCGTCGAGGCCGTCCTGGATGAGGAGCCGCGCGGCGCGGGCGTGCAGCGTGCCGCGTGCGCCGTGGTCGATCCAGTCGTAGACGGCCTTGGCGACCAGCGGGTGCACGAAGGCCAGGGTGTCCTGGTCGGCGAGGATGGCGCGGTGCCGCAGCCGGTCGGCGATCAGGCTGACCTTGTCGCCGTCGACGTCGGCCAGTTGGCTGACCCGGGCGATCGTGGCGTCGGTGCCGAGCACGGCGATCGCGCGGGCCACCGGCATCGTCGAGTCGCCCATGCTCTCCAGGCGGCGCGCGAGCTTGGGGCCGATCTGCCCGGCCGCGATGTTGGACAGCGGCGCCATGTTGGCGGTCGTCGGCGCGAGTCCGCGGCGTTTGACCTCGCCGAGCATCGCCCACAGCACGTACGGGCTGCCCGCGGTGACTTCGTGGCAGCGCGCCTTGAACTGCGGGTCGGCACGGCCGAGCGCCTGCTCGACGATCTGGCCGACCGCGTCCGGCGACAGCGTGCCGACGGTCAGACGCAGGACATCTTCCACCGCGCCCAGGTCGCTGAGCAGTTCGTCGGCGTCGGTCTGCTCCTCGGTCCGGCGGGCGACCACGACGAGCACCGGGAGGTCGGCGAGGTTGTTGCGGGCGAATTCGACCAGCCAGCCGAGCGATTGCAAGTCCGCCCACTGCACGTCGTCGATGATGAGGACGATCGGGCCGCGCTCCTGGGTGAGGCCCCCCATGAGGTAGTCGAGCGAGTCGCGGACGCCGAGCGGGTTCGGGTTCTGGCCGTCGCCCGCGGGGGTGAGGCCGATCGCGGGGGCGATGATGTCGAACCAGCCGCCGAGGAGTTCGGCGCGTGCTTCGGGGGCGTAGGTGCGCAGCAGGTTGTAGAACAACTGGCGGACGACGGAGAACGACCGGGTCATTTCGCGCTCGGCGCCGATGGCGGAGAGCACCATGCAGTTGTTCTCGACCGATATGCGGCGGACTTCGTTCAGCAGCACGGTTTTGCCGTAGCCGGCCAGGCCTTCGACGATCAGGAGCTGCCCGCACCGCTCGCCGGACTGTGCGTCGTCGCCCGGGTGCTGCCGCGGCACGGCCGCCTCCACGGCGGCGGCAGCGGCGGCTGCTGCCGCCCGGGACGGGGTGCGCGGCCGGGGCCGGGCGTGCCGGCACAGTTCCTCGACCAGCGTGCGCACGAGAGCGCGTTCGCCCTCGCGCTCGAGTAACGGCGGCCGGGTCAGGAGTGGTTCCGAGCCATCCCAGCCGGACACGTCGACGGGCGCCACGCCGCGCACGTCCAGCCGGTGCGCACTCCCGGCGTGCCGGACGAGCGCCCCTTCCGGGCGTGACTCGGGTGGTCCGTCCGCCGGTGGTTCCGGCGGCCGCGGGGCTCCCGATCCCCGTGCTCCGTTCGCTTCTGCCATGACGGCACCTTCCCCACGAGGGTGCACGCGCCGGTCGATGGCGGCCGGCCGGGCGCGTTTGCAGTTCCCATCCTGGCCTATGAAGGTCACCCGATGTGCCCGCCTTAACACAGAAGTCCTCATTGATTGTGAGGATTGCACGACGCACCGGTCGGATGGGCACGTGCGGACGCCGCCTTCCGGTCGCGGCCCCGGCCGGGAACGGGCACGCGGCGGGCAATCGTCGATACGGACCGAAAGGATCCGGTCGACTTCGTGGGACACGCGACCGGGTTTCCCTGCTTCGGCGCCCCCTGCGACCGAAAACGAGCACGGTCGAGCATCCTGGGGGAACGCGGTGCGGCACAGCCGCTCGCGGTGTGACAGTACGAGGAACCACGGCGGAAGAGAGAGCGCGGTGCGGGTGCTGCTGGTCGAGGACGAAGTCCGGTTGGCCGAAATGGTCCGCCAGGGCCTCGTCGACGCGGGCTTCAACGTCGACGTCGAGCACACCGGCCCGGAGGGGCTGTGGGCGGCCACCGAACGCACGTACGACGTCGTCGTGCTGGACATCATGCTGCCCGGCATGGACGGCTACCGGGTCTGTGCGAAGCTCCGCGAGGCCGGCGTGTGGACGCCGGTGCTCATGCTGACCGCCAAGGACGGCGAGTACGACCTCGCCGACGCGCTCGACCTGGGCGCGGACGACTACCTGACCAAGCCGTTCTCCTTCGTGGTCCTGCTCGCCCGGCTGCGCGCCCTGATCCGGCGCGGCGGCGCGGTGCGGCCCCCGGTGCTCGCGGTCGGCGACCTGACGCTGGATCCGGCGCGCCGCAAGGTCGCGCGCGGGAGCACCGAGATCGCGCTGACGCCGCGCGAGTTCGCGCTGCTGGAGTTCCTGATGCGGCATGCGGGCGACGTGGTGTCGAAGACCGAGATCCTCGAGAACGTGTGGGACGCACACTACGACGGCCCCGCGAACGTGGTCGAGGTCTACGTCGGCTACTTGCGGCGCAAAATCGACCAGCCGTACGGCCGCGCGACGATCGAGACGGTGCGTGGGGCGGGGTACCGGGTAGCCGACGTCTGAGAGTCCGACGCAGGCTCCCTCAGTCCGCGAGCGGGAGTTCGACCCGGAACAGTGCGCCGCCCGACGGCGCGGCTTCGGCGCGCACGGTGCCGCCGTGCGCGGCGACGAGTTCGCGGACGATCGCCAGGCCGAGGCCGGACCCGCCGGTGGTGCGCCCGCGGCTGGCGTCGAGGCGGACGAACCGGTCGAAGACCCGGTCGCGTTCGGCTTCCGGGATGCCCGGGCCGTCGTCGCCGACCTCGACGACCGCGCGGCCGCCCGCGGCGGACAGGGCGATACGGACCCGGGAGGCGGCGTGCGCGGCGGCGTTGTCGGCCAGATTGCGCAGCACGCGGGTGAGGGCGCCGGGGTCGCCGCGGACCCGCAGCGGGGTGAGGACGACGTCGACGGCGAGTTCCGGGTGCTGGGCGGTGAGCCGGTCGCGTTCCGCGGCGGCGAGGTCGTCGAGGTCGACGTCGGTGTCGGCGAGCCGCAGTTCGTGCTCGTCGGCGCGGGCGAGGAGGAGGAGTTCGTCGACGAGGCCGCCGAGGCGGAGGCTTTCCGCGTGCAGCATGGCGACCACGTCGCGGTCCCGGTCGGGGAGCGGCCGGGAGCCGAGGATCTCCAGGCCCGACCGGAGGGTGGCCAGGGGGCTGCGGAGTTCGTGTCCGGCGTCCGCGACGAACCGGTGCTGGGCGTCGACTTGGGTTTCCACCCGGTCGAGCATGGTGTTCATGGTCTCGGCGAGGCGGGCGATCTCGTCGCGGGCTTCGGGCACCGGGACGCGTTCGCCGAGCCGTGACGCGGTGATGCCGGAGACCTTGCGGCGGATCGCCTCGACGGGGGCGAGGGCGCGGCCGACGAAGACGTAGGTGGCACCGGCGACCAGCAGGACGAGCACGGGGTAGCCGATGACCAGCAGGGCGGCGGCGTCCTCGACGCTGTCGTCGATCGGGTCCAGTGATTCCGCGGCGAGGACCGTGTAGGTGCCCTGCGGTGTGTCGACGCCGAGGGCGGCGATCCGGTACTCCATGCCGCCGGCGCCGACCGGGTGCCGGTCCTCGTGCCGGATGCGGCCGTCGCCGGGGCGGTCCGGCGAGATCGGCGGCAGCCCCGCCAGCGAAGCGGACCAGGCGACGACGTCGCCCGCGGGGTCGATCACCTGGACGGCCATCGGCTCGCCGTGCTCGGTCGGCAGGACGCCGGTGGGCACGCCCGTCTTGTCGATCTCCCGGGCGACCGCCTGCGCGCGCTGGGTGGCGGCGCCGTCGACGGTGCGGACGAGCTGGCGGTGGTAGAGGAACACGAACCCGACCGCGCCGACGCCGAGCACGACGGCGACCACGAGGGCGGCGGCCAAGGCGGCCCGCACCCGCGCCCCGGCCCGCTGCCGCACCCAAGCCCGCATGCGGGCCAGCCTAGGACGCATGATCACCGCCGTGCCGGAAGTGCGGGCCCGCGGCTAGCGGCGCGCCACCGCCACCCGCCAGCGCGACGCCCGCAGGCGTTCGACGGCGGGGGCGGCGTGCCCGGCGGCGACGGTCAGCGGCCACGCGACGGCGACGCCGAGGAGCAGGGCGACCAGCACGTCGTGCGGGTAGTGGACGCCGACCCACACCCGCGACGCGGCCATCGCCAGCGCGGCGACGGCGGCCACCCAACCGAGCGCGCGGTGGACGAGGAAGACGGCGGTGGCCGCCGCGGCCGCGATGACGGAGTGGTTGCTGGGGAACGACCAGTCTCCGGCGCCCGGGCAGGCCTCGATCGTGGAGGAGCCGGGCAGGGTCTGGCAGGGGCGCTGCTCCTGGACCAGGCCCTTGAGCACGTCGTTGACGGCGTAGACGAGCACGACGACGACGGGGGCGAGGAGGGCTTGCGCCATGCGGCCGGTGCTCTGGCCGCGGGCGTACCACCAGGCGCCGAGCATGAGGACGGCGAAGACGGCGAGGCCGTAGTCGGTCCAGTCGGCGACGAGTCTGTCGACGAACCCGGGGGCGTGCGCGGCGAGGTCGGTGACGCGGGTGTAGAGACCGCCGTCCACGTCGGCACCGGAGAAAGCGAGATCGGTCACGACCCCTCCAACGATTCGGGTCGCCTCCCGGCGACGGCCGTCCGCCGGGGCACGCGGTCGGAGGACGCGGGCCCGGCTCGTAGGAAGCGTGGCGGAGGGGTGCTGAGGATTTGCTGAGAGAGCGGAGGAGGCCGGTGTGCGGGCAGGGCGACCGGGCCGAGACGGCCCGGTGGACGTCTGGCGCCGCCGCGGTCCGTCCGCCTTGCGGTCCCACGAGAGCACCCCGGGCACCCGGAAACCGCACCCGCCCCATGGGCGTCCGTTTTCCGCAGAGGCGTCGTTGGACACCGCACCCGCCCGTGTGCGGTCCGGCCGGGCTGGAGATGATTTCGACGGGACGCACGGGGGCGCCGCGCCGGACCGGGCGGTGGCGACGACGGACGAGGGGGTGGGGGCGGCGGCTCCGAGAACCGGCGCGGGGGCGGCCGGCGTACGCGCCATGCCCGAAGACGACGCTGTGCCAAGGCAGTCGGCGCCCGCGGCCCTACCCGTCGTGGCCCCGGCCGATCAACCCGCCTTCGCGCCCGCGCTCCGGCCCGGGGGTCTGCACGACCTGCGTCGTGGCCCTCGGCCCGACGCCCTCCACTACGGTCCCGCCGACCTGCTCGTCGTGTCCGGGTTGCCCGGGGCCGGCAAGAGCACGCTCATGGCCCGGTGTGCGGCGCATGCGCGGTTGATCGATTCGCAGCACGTGCGGGAGTCGTACCAGGCACGGCTGCCGGAGAGCGTGCCGTATCGATTGTTCAGGCCGTTCGTGCGGCTCACCCACTACTGGCGGCTCGGCGCCGCCCTGCGCCGCGGCGGGCCGGTGGTCGTGCACGACTGCGGGACGGTGCCGTTCGTGCGCGGCTGGCTGACTCGGGCCGCGCACCGGCAGGGGAGGGCCGTGCACTTGCTGATCCTCGACGTGGATCCGGCGACCGCGCGGGCCGGGCAGCAGGCCCGCGGCCGGGCGGTGTCCGCGCGCGAGTTCGCCCGGCACCGGGCGGTCGCCGCGCGGGCGTTGGACGGTCTGTCGGCTTCCGACGCGCCGCCCGCGGGCTGGCGGTCGGCCGTGGTGATCGACCGTCCCGCGGCCGGGGCGCTGCGCGAGATCCGGTTCACCGCGGACGGGTAGCGGACCACGGGTCGCGGCCGCCGGTCGCGGCGGTGGCCTGGGCGGCGACGCCACGCAGCCGGTCGGCGCAGGCCGCGATCGCGGCGGGGGTCATGCCGGTCCGCATGAGCCGCAGGCTGATTTCCAGGCGCGGGCGGCCGTCCGGGCCGTAGACGGGCACCGAGACGACGCCGATGTCGTAGGTCTCGCCGTCCCGCAGTCCCTCGACGAGGAAGTCGCGTTCGCCCATCGTGGCGGCGACGCTCTCGACGACACCGCGGGCGCGCGGCGACATCTCCTCGCCGCTGAGGCCGTCGAGCAGGGTGTAGACGCGGGTGAGGCGTTCGATGAAGTAGCCGCGGGCCCGGCACACGGCGACGGCGGCGCGCAGTTGGGCGGGGTCGAAGCCGATGCCGGGGAGGCCTGGCCGGGCGAGCCAGCGTTCCACGGCGTCGTCGGTGTCCCAGGCGGCGTGCACGATTCCGGCGGGCGGCGCGTAGTCCCAGCGCTGGCCGTCGCGGACGGCCGGGTCGAAGCGGCGCACCGGGTCGACGGCGGCGAGGACCGCGATGTACTGCTCGTCCACCGTCGCCATCACCGTGCACACCGCGTCGAACTCGCGGGCGAGTTCCGCGAGGTGCGGGCGCAGCCCGGCGAGCGCGGGGAACGTGCGTTCGGCGGCGCGGCCGGCCGCGATGAGCGCGGGGCCGAGGCAGTAGGTCCGGTCCGCCGCGTTCCGCACCAGATATCCGGACGCCGTCAGCTCGTTGACGATGCCCAGGCAGGTGGCCCGCGCGATACCCGTGCGCCGCACCAACTCGGCCAGGGACAAAGGCCGGTCGCCCGCATCGGTGAGCGCGTCGAGCAGTTCCGCGACGCGGCGGGTGGGCGGCGACGGGCGTTCCACGGCGGGGTCCCCCTTCGGATACGGCCATTGACATCGCGGCAGGGCGCTCCTAGCTTCACGACGTCATTCACATATTACTCATTGAGTGTCCAAATATGAACACCCAGGAGCGTCATGACCGACGAACGCGCCATCTGGGCCCGCTTCTGCGACGACATACGCAGCGCGGGTGACCTGCTCATCGCCGACGCCCACCCGCGCCCGGTCCGCCGCGTCGTGCCCGTCGCCGAGGCGCTGCGATGAGGGCCCGGGCGCAAGGCCGGCCGAACGCCCGGCCGACCCGGGCGCGCGCCCTGCGGCGCTGCGCCACGGCCGTCGCCGCCGTGCTGCTCGCGGCCACCGCGTGCGGCGGCGGCAAATCCGCCAAGCACCCGCCCGCCGACGGCGCGTCCGGCACGCCCGCCCGCGGCGGTTCGCTCACCTTCCTGCTGCCCGTCGACTCGCGTGCCCTCGACCCGTTCAGCGCCGCGCCGGTGAACGTCGCCGACGCGTCCCGGCTCGCCGCGATCTACGACCCGCTGCTCCTCACGGATGCCGCCACCGGCGCCGTCCGCCCGCACCTCGCCGAGTCCCTGACCAGCGCGGACAACGGCGCGACCTGGATCCTCAAGCTGCGTCCGAACGTGACCTTCAGCGACGGCACACCCTTCGACGCCGAAGCGGTCAAGTACACGTGGGAACGGCACGCCGACCCGGCCGTGCGCTCGCTCCAGGCCGCGGCCGCCACCGGGCTCGCGCTGACCGTCGCCGACCCCCTGACGCTGAAGATCGTGCCGCCGACGCCGAACGCCACCTTCGACCACGTCGCCGCGTCCGCCCTCACCTACATCGCGTCCCCGACCGCGCTGCGCGCCGATCCGGCCGGGTTCGCGGCGAAGCCCGTCGGTGCGGGGCCGTTCATGCTCACCGAATGGGTGCGCGGCGACCACCAGACGCTCAAGCGGAACCCGAAGTACTGGCAGGGGCCGGACAAGCCGTACCTCGACCAGGTCGTCTTCAAGACGACACCCGACCTGCTGCAGGGCATGAACGCCGTCGCGGGCGGGCAGGCCGACCTGACCGTGTCCGTCGACCCGGGCATCATCGCGCAGGCCAAGGACCACGGCCTGGCGGTGACGTCGCTCGACCTGCACGGCGGGCAGATGCTGGCGTTCAACAACGCCAAGCCGCCGTTCGACGACCCGCGGGCGCGCCGCGCGGTGTCCCTCGCGATCGACCCCGCCGAACTCAACAAGCTGATCTACGACGGCAAAGCCACCGTCGCGCACGGCGTCCTCAGCAGCGCCCGCCTCGGCGGCGCCCGGCTCGCCCCGCAGCCGGGCACCGACAAGGCCGAGGCGCAGCGGCTGTTCGACGAACTCGCCGCCGCGGGCAAGCCGCTGGACTTCGGGCTGCTCGTCACGCAGAACCCGACCACCGCGAAGGTCGCCGAGTACCTGCAGAGCCGCCTCGGCACGTTCCGCAACGTGCACATGCGCGTCGACGCCGTGGCCGCCGCCCAGTTCGTGCCCCGGCAGCAGATCCAGCGGGACTATCAGGCGACGCTGACCCAGCAGTGGATCGACGACCCGGAACCGGCCCTCGCCCAGCTCCTCACCTCGGCGAGCAAGCAGAACTGGCTCGGCTACGCCAACCCGGCCGTCGACCAGGCGTTCGCCGCCGCCCGCGCCACCACCGACCCGGCCGCGCGCACCGCCGCGTTCGCGTCCGTACAGCAGGCCCTCGACACCGACCTGCCGTTCTTCGTGACGCTCACCCCGAGTACCGCGGTGCTCGCGGGAGGCGGCATCACCGGCGTCGCGCTCTACAACGACGGCGCCGTCCTCATGGACCGCATCGGCCGACGCTGACCGACCGCACTTCGACCGGCCTCCCTGCCCCGTCCGTGACCTGCGCAAACGCGCGGCCTCGCGGGCGGGGTGCGGCCTTCCGCCACACCGGTTCCCCTTGACTCTGCAACACGTCACGCATCCAATGGGGCGGTCATGCGGGGTGATCGCGCTCACGCAACGGGGCGGGCGAGAGGAGGCGCGGGTATGGCGGTCTCGGGGCATCCGTACCGCGATGTGGTGATCGCGGGCGTGCACAACACCGTCCAGGCGAGACGGTTGGAAGGCCACACGTCGGCATCCATCACCGTCGAAGCCATCCACGGCGCGCTCGCCGACGCGGGGCTCACCCTCGACGACGTCGACGGGATCAGCGCCGCCGACCTGTCCGCCCGGCTCATCTACGACCTGCGCCTCGGCCCCGCCTGGCGCGGCGCCCAGTACGGGCTCGGCATGATCGCCGAAGCGGCGTCCGCGGTCGCCGCCGGCATGTGCGACGTCGCGGTCGTGGCCTCCGGCGAGGCCGGCATCTACACCGACCACGCCGCCACCGCGCCCTGGACCCGCCCCGAAAACGAATTCGTGATCCCCTGGGGCCTGTTCACCACCGCGGAATTCGCGCTCATCGCCCGCCGGCACATGATCGAATACGGCACCACGGAAGACCAGCTCGCCACCGTCGCGGCCACGATCCGCAACAACGGGCACGTCAACCCGGAAGCCGTCTACTACGGCCGCGGGCCTTTCACCCCGGCCGACATCCGCGCCTCGCGGCCCATCGCCGAGCCGTTCCACCTGCTCGACTGCGCCACGACGTCGGAAGGCGGCTGCGCGCTCGTCCTCACCACCGCCGACCGCGTCCCCGACCTCGCCGCCACCCCGGTGTGGCTGCTCGGCATGGCCGCCGACTCCTACGGTCCCGCCTACCAGCACCCGCCCGGCTACGACCTCACCGGCCGCCGCCCCGACGACACCGGTGTCGTCACCGTCGGCCGCCGCGCCGCCGACCGCGCGTTCCGCACCGCCGGCATCGGCCGCACCGACGTCGACGTGCTGGAGCTGTACGACCCCTTCTCCTTCGAAGTCATCCGCCAACTGGAGGCATTCGGCTTCTGCGAACCCGGCGAAGGCGGCCCGTTCGCCGCCGAAGGCCACCTCGCACCCGACGGCAAGTACCCCGTCACCACCGACGGCGGACTCATGTCGTACAGCCACGCCGGCTCCAATCCGCAGATGCTCCAGCGGGCCATCCGCGCGGTCCAGCAAGTCCGCGGCACCTGCGTCTCGACGCAGATCCCCGGAGCGGAGATCGCCCTGGCCAGCGCGGGCGGATCCGGCGCGCTGTTCAACCAGGTCGCCCTCTTCGGAAAGGAAAGGCCCTGACCGTGCTCCAGCCCCAGACAGGCATACCCCTGAACCCGGTCACCCCCCTCACCGCACCTTTCTGGGACGGCTGCGCCGGGGGCGAGCTGCGCTATCAGCGGTGTACGGAGTGCGGCACCGCCAACTTCACCCCCACCGACCTGTGCCGGGGCTGCACATCCCGCGCCCTCGAATGGCGGGTCAGCAGCGGACTCGGCACCGTCTACAGCTGGACCGTCGTGCACCGCCCCGTCACCCCGGCCTTCACCGCGCCGTACGCCGTCGCCATCGTCGACCTCGACGACGGCTACCGCATGCTCACCAACCTCATCGGCATCGACGCCGCCGCCGTCCGCGAAGGACTCCGGGTCCGCGTCGACCACCACGGCGTCGGCGGCGAACGCGTCCTGCCGTACTTCCGCCCGGAGTTCCCCACCGCCGAAATCGCCGAAGGGAAGTGAGCACGATGGCACCCGTCCCCCTTGCCGGTGTCACCGTGGTCGAGGCCTCCTGCGGCGTCCCCGGCGGCTACTGCACCAAGCTGCTCCGCGACGCGGGCGCGACCGTGGTCAAACTCGAACCCGCCGGCGGCGACCCGCTGCGCCGCGGACGCGACGGCGACGCCGCACCCGGCACCGACTCCGCGCTCTTCCGCTACCTCGCGGCCGGCAAAGCCTCCCGCGTCCTCGCCGCCGAAACCCTGCGCGGCATCGCGGAAACCGCCGACATCCTCGTCGAGGACGGCCGCCTGACCGACGACGAGATCGCCGGACTCCGCGCCGCGCACCCCGCCTTGGTCGTCGTCTCGATCACCCCGTACGGCCGCACCGGCCCGCACGCCGGACGCCCCGCCACCGAATTCACCCTGCAAGCCGAATGCGGCTCCACCGGCGGCCGCGGCCTCGCCACCGAATCCCCGCTGCAGGCCGGCGGGCACATCGGCGAATGGGTCAGCGGCGGCTACGCCTCCGTCGCCGCCCTGGCCGCACTGCTCCGCGCCCGCCGCACCGGACACGGCGACCACGCCGACGTGTCCATGCTGGAGAGCATGGCGTCGACCATGCAGACCTACGGCTCCGTCGCCGCCTCCCTGTTCCGCGCCGCCGGAAACCCGCTCACCAGCGGCCGCACCGTGGAAATCCCGTCGATCGAACCCACCGCCGACGGCTGGGTCGGGTTCTGCCTCGGCACCGGGCAGCAGCTCCAGGACTTCCTCCTGATGATCGAACGCCCCGACCTCATCGACGACCCCCGCTTCGCCACCATGGGCGAACGCGCCCGGCACCGCGACGAGTTCCTCGACATCGTGCGGACCTGGACGACCAAGCAGCGCACCGCCGACATCGTCGCCTTCGCCGGAGCCCTGCGCATCCCGGTCGCGGACGTGGGGACACCGACGACGCTCACCTCGGTCGACCACTTCGTCGAACGCGGCGTGTTCGTGGCCAACCCGCGCGGCGGATTCGCGCAGCCGCGAGTGCCGTACCGCATCGGGGAGTTCCGCGGGGAAGCCTTCGCCCCCGCACCGGACGTAGGGGAGGGGGACGTGGCCGCCGGTACGCGTGCCCCGGCGGGTACGGCCGACCCTTCGTCGCGCCCCCTCGCCGGACTCCGGGTCCTCGACCTCACCGCCTTCTGGGCCGGACCCAGCGCCACACTCACCCTGGCCGCGCTCGGCGCCGACGTCGTCAAGGTCGAATCGCACCGCCGCCCCGACGGCATGCGCTTCGCCTCCGCCCGCCGCGCCGGCGACGACCGGTGGTGGGAATGGGGCATGGTCTACTTCGGCGCCAACCCGGGGAAACGCGGCATCACCCTCGACCTCGGCACGCCCGAAGGCCACGACCTCGTGCTGCGCCTCGCCGAGACCGCCGACGTCGTCATCGAGAACTTCTCCCCGCGCGTCATGGACAACCTCGGCCTGACCTGGACCACCCTGCACGCCCGCAACCCGAGGCTGATCCTGCTGCGCATGCCCGCGTTCGGCCTCGACGGCCCGTGGCGGGACCGCACGGGCTTCGCGCAGACGATGGAACAGGTGTCCGGGATGGCCTGGATGACCGGACGTGCCGACGGCCCGCCGCTCATCCCGCGCGGCCCGTGCGACCCCAACGCCGGCACGCACGCGGTCTTCGCGCTGCTCGCGGCGCTGGCGGAACGCGACCGCACCGGCGCCGGCACGATGATCGAGTCCACGATGGTGGAAGCCACGCTGAACGTCGCCGCCGAATCGCTCATCGCCTGGACGGCGGACGGGCGCGAGATGCGCCGGGACGGCAACCGCGGCCTGGGCGCGGCGCCGCAGGGCGTCTACCGGTGCGCGGGCGACGACGCGTGGGTTGCGGTGGCGGTGGAATCCACCGCGCACTGGGCGGCGCTGGTCGAACTCCTCGACGCGTCGTTGCCGTGGCGGGGTGACGAGGACCTCGCGGAACGGCGCGCGGCACACGACGCGATCGACGAGGCGGTCGGCGCCTGGTGCGCGTCGCGCGTCGCGGGCGACGTGGCGGACCAGTTGCGGCAGGCGGGCATTCCGGCGGCCGTGGTGGTGCCGCCGGCCGCGATCGAATCGGACCCGCAGCTCGAGCACCGCGGCTTCCTCAACCGGGTCGTCCATCCCGTCGCGGGCGAACACCGCGTCCCCGGACTGCCGTTCCGGCTGGCCTCGGTCACCGAGCCGTGGATCGACACGGCGGCGCCGACGCTGGGCGAGCACAACGCCGCGGTGCTGGGCGGGGAACTCGGATTGTCCGATGAGGAATTGGCGGAGCTGGCGGATAAGGGCGTGACCGGGACGGTGCCGGGGTAGCCGCACCGCTTTTGCGGCGAACGCCGGACGGCGGCACCGAGGGGATGGGTGCCGCCGTCCGGCGTGGCTCGGGGGGCGTGGCGCGGGGTGAGTGCGGGTCAGTGCATGCCGTGCACGGCGGCGTGGCCCTTGCCCTGCGCGATGAGCCACTTGTTGACCGGGGTCGTCACCACGAACGCCAGCGCCAGGGCGGCCACGAGCGCGCCCCAGAAGAGCAGGTCGCCGAGTCCGGCATCCATCGCGCCGGGGTAGAACATCATGAAGCCGTTGTCGATGATCTCCATGACGACGATCGACACGGTGTCGGCGGCGAGCGCGGTCTTGACCAGCGTGGTGAAGGACAGGCCGGCCTTGCGGAGGCCGAACATGGTCAGGCCGTAGCCGAACACGAACGCCAGGACGACGGCTATGACGATCGTCGCGCCGTTGCCCCACCCGAACGCGGTCCCGATCGCCAGCCCGAGAATCTCGCCGATGGCGCACCCGGTGAGGCAGTGCAGGGTGGCCAGCGCGGCCATGCGCCAGGAAACGGGGCCGTGGGCGTGGGCGTGGTGTCCCGCATGGGCGTCGTGGCCGCCGTGGGCTTCGTGGGTGGAGTGCCCCTCGTGCCCCTCGCGCCCTTGGTGTCCTTCGTGTCCTTCGTGTGCCGTGTGCGCCTCGTGGCCTTCGTGCCTGTCATGTCCTTCGTGGCCGCCGTGGTTCCGGTGCTCGTCGTGCCGCTGCGTCGTGTTGCCGCTCATCGTTTCCCACCCCTGGTCCGACAGTCTGCCCAATACCCCCCTGGGGTATCTCCGTCGCCCCTGAAGCTACTGGGCTTCAGGGATGGCGGTCAAGTACCCCCAGGGGGTTTGTTGGTACGCGTGTTCCGGCTGGTGCCGGGGCCATGGCCGCGCTATGGGGACCGCGGTCTTGGTAGCGTGTCCGCGCCCTGCGGACGGCGCCGGACCGGCCGGGGGCGGCGCCGAGGCGGAGAGGGACGATGGCGGAGGTCGAAGGCACCGGAACGGATACCGCGGCGGCGAGCCCGTCCCCGCCCACCGACCGCGTCGTGGGGGTCCTGGAACTGCTCGCGAGCCGCCCGGACCACGCGTTCAGCCTCAGCGACATCGCGCGGGCGCTCGGCATGAGCAAGGCGACGTGCCACGCGGTGACCGCGAGCCTGGCCGGCGCGGACTACCTGATCCGCAACCCGTCGGACAAGACGTTCACGCTGGGGCCCGCGCTGGTGGCCGCCGGGCGCTCGGCCGAACTCGCCTACCCGGCGGTGCGGCTGGCCCAGGCGGAGGCCGCGGCGCTGGCCGAGGACCTCGGCTACGAGACGACCGCGGCGATCCGCAGCGAGGGTTACTTGGTGATCGTGGCGTATGCGGGCGGCGCGGACACCGGTGCGGTCCGCATCGGCCGCCGGATCCCGCTCGCCCCGCCGTTCGGCGGCGTCTTCGTGGCGTGGGCCGGCGACGCGGTCGCCGAGGAATGGGCCTCGCGCACCGAACGCCCGGCACCGCACGACCCGTTGCTGGCCTCACTGGCGGCGATCCGCGAGCGCGGCTACAGCGTCGAACGCCTGACCCCGGCCGGCGTCCGCCTCCGCCACGCCCTCGCCGAACTCAGCGACGACCCGTTGGCCGAGGGCCTCCAGCCGATGGTCATGACCCTGCTGGCCGAACTCCACCAGGCCGAGTACCTGCCCGGCGACCTCACCGACACCGCCCGCCACCCGGTCAGCTCCCTCAGCGCCCCGGTCTTCGACCACGACGGCACGACCCAGATGAACCTGTCGATCCAGCCCCAACGCGCTCTGACTCCGCGAGAAATCGACCGCGCCGGCAAGCGCCTGCTGAAGGCCTGCACGCGGATCACCCAGTCGATCGGCGGACGTGCCCCGAAGGGGGCATGAGGCGGGGCCGGACGGCAGGGCGTTCGTCGGAAGCCCGGGCATGAGGACGGGCATCCGACCGGCGTGGGCCGAGCGAGCGGCGTACGAAGCGCTCCGGTCTGTGGCCGACGGCGAGCGGTCGCGGCGCGGTGCGGCCGGATGCGGCGGCCGGCCGGCTCAGGCGTGACCGCTGTCGCGCCGCACGAGGCGGCGGCGCGGTGCCGGCTCCGGCGTGCGCACGGGAGCGGCTTTGGGCCGCATTCCGCCGGACGCGCTGATGACGACACCGCGCGGCCTACCTGCGCTGCTCGCGGAGCGTTCCCATGTGTGGAGCGTGTCGGCCCGCACGGCCTCGGGTGTTCCCGTGCGCCGTCGGACGCTCGTGCGGTCCGGCTCGTGATCCCGTCGTCGGCACCCTTCGTCGCCGGGAATCACCTGCGTGTGATGTGAGGTGCGTCGCGCGGGGTGGGGGCGGGGTTCGCGGGGGTGGCTGCGGCATCATTGCGGTCAATCCGGGTAACACTCGGATTCCGGGCCGCGACCGGCCCGGGTACGGATGCGGAGGTTCCCGCGATGACGACGACCTCGATCGCCGCGCTCGCCACCGCCGTCTTGGGAATGGCGGCATGCGGGTGGGCCTTTTTCTACGGCCCGCGGCAGAACCGCATGACCGCGTGCGTGCTCGCCTCGATCGTCGCCTGCCTCGCCCTGGTGTTCCTCTCGATCGGGCAGGGCCGGCTCGGCGCGCTCGACGTGGCGCTGGTGGTCGGCGCTCTCGGGCCGATGGGCACGGTGCTCGTGGCGGCACGCGGGCGTGGGCTGGGCCCTGCCGGGCGGCGGCGGCACGCTCGCTGACGCGCCGTCGGGCACGCGACGACGCGGCACCGGCCGACTCACCCCGTATTCGGTCCCCGCATGTACAGCGTCACGCACATCCACACCACGCCCGCCGTCGCCGCCAGCGTGATCGCGACCAGAGCCAGGACCAGGAAATACACCGTCCCCAGGCTCAGCATCGCGGCGAACAGCGCGAAGGTGAACAGAACGCCCAGCAGCCAGCGGTGCGCCGCATCGCCGTGGCCGGAAACCGCCGTCGCGCCCGGATGCTCTCCCGGGGCGGCATCGTCGCCCGCCGCCGCGCCGGCCGGGGGCTCGGGGCGTTGGCGGCGCGTCAGGTGGCGGCCCGGTTTGGGGGCGCGCATGCGCCGCAGCGCGCGGTCGAGATCCCGGTCTTTGCGCAGTTCCGCTTCGATCTCTTCGAGCGCCCGCCGTTCGGCGGGCGTCAGGCGGACGTCATCCATGCCGAGCGCCCCCTCGTGCCTCGTCGCATGCAGTCCGCCGACCACGCACCGGCGTGCGCCGGCGGTGAATCGGCCGTACCTTGACGTTCCCCCGGATGGACGCGCCGACACCTCCGCGTCGGCGCCGGTCCGTCCCCCGGTAGGGTGGCGCGCCATGGCCGACCGAACCACCGCACAGCAGCCCGGGGACGCGCCCCGCGACGCCGCGGCGCAGGCCGCGCCCGCCGCGATCCCCGCCGAACTGCAGGATCTCCGGGACAGCATCGACAACATCGACGCCGCCCTGGTCCACCTCCTCGCCGAGCGCTTCAAGTGCACGAAGCGGGTCGGCATCCTCAAGGCGACGCACGACCTGCCCCCCGCCGACCCCGGGCGCGAGGCCGTGCAGATCCAGCGCCTGCGCGCGCTGGCCACCAACGCCAAGCTCGACCCGGACTTCGCGGAGAAGTTCCTGAACTTCCTCATCGCCGAGGTCATCCACCACCACACGTCGATTCCGCGCGACTGAGCGCGCCTCCGAACGCCCCGACGGCGGTCGTCCCCGGTCTTCCCGAGGGCGGCCGCCGCTGTCGTCCGGTCAACTGACGACACGTCATAAACGGTCACCCCGGGCGTTGTCGCGCATACGGGCGAATTGGTGATCTTCCCGTTGCCTGGCCGCGTGTTCGCGCGTTGATGGCGGTGGAGCCGAGGCTCCACCGTCATTCGAACGATGGGAAACATCAGTGAACGAGCTGGCCAAGAAGACCGTGGTGGCCGCCGCCATGGTCGGCGGCATCTTCGCCATGGGCGGGACGGCGTACGCGTCCGCCGGGGCGAACGGCGCCGCTGTGGACTCGCCCGGTGTGCTTTCGGGCAACCTGATCCAGGTTCCGGTGCACGTCCCGGTCAACGTCTGCGGCAACACCGTGAACGTCATCGGTGCGCTCAACCCCGCCGTCGGCAACACCTGCATCAACGCCGAGGGCCCGGTGGCGCCGCCGATGACGCCGCCGCACCACGAGCCCCCGCACCACAACCCGCCGGAGGCGTGCCCGCCGGTGACCCCGCCGCACCACGAGCCGCCGAAGCACGAGCCGCCGGCGTGCCCCCCCAGCACCCCGCCGCACCACGAGCCCCCGCACCACACCACCCCGCCGGTGACGCCGCCGCACCACGAGTCGCCGAAGCACGACTGTGCGCCGAAGGAAGACGAGTGCCCCTGCGGCCCCGAGATCGAGCTTGACCGCGTGGCGGTCGACGGCGCCCGCGTCTGACGTCCGGAGTTTCCGGTCGGCCCATGCTCAGGGGCCGACCGCCCAGGCAGGCACAGGCAGTGGTACGCGAACGAGGGCCCTTCCCGGCGCCGGCCGGGAAAGGCCCTCGTGGTCGTTCCGGAGCAGTTCCGGAGTCGTTCCGGAGTCGTGCCGTGCCTAGCCGCGGCCGCCGCGGACCAGGCGGCCGGGCAGGGCACCGGTGTGCTCGCCGTCCCGGAACGTCACCTCACCCGCGACCACCGTGGCGGTGTAGCCGTCGGCGCGCTGGATCAGCCGCGGGCAGTCGCCCGGCAGGTCGTACAGCACCTCCGGCGGGTGGGCGCGCAGCCGGTCCAGGTCGATCACGTTGAGGTCGGCGCGCAGGCCGGGGCGGAGCGCGCCGCGGTCGCGGAGGCCGTACAGCGCGGCGGTGTCCGCGGTCATCTTCTTCACCGCCAGCTCCAGCGGGAGCTTGGCGCCGCGGCTGCGGTCGCGCGCCCAGTGGGTGAGCATCGTGGTGGTCATGCTGGCGTCGCAGATGGTCGCGCAGTGCGCGCCCGCGTCGCCGAGGCCGAAGACCGAGCGCGGGTGCAGGAGCATCTCGCGGACGGGTTCGAGGTCGCCGGACGCGTAGTTGAGGATCGGGATCATGAACATGCGGCGGCCGTCGCGCTCGAGCATGAGGTCGTAGAGCACCGCGTCGGGGGCGCGGCCCTCGCGGTCGGCGCGGGCGACGAGGCTGTCCTCGTACGACGGCTCGTAGTCCACCTCGTCGCCGATCGGCACGATGCGGTCGCCGAACGACGACAGCAGCGACCGCGGCGGGGTGGGTTCGGCGAGGATCGCGGCGCGGACGTCGGCCTGGCGGAGCTTCGCGACCCGTTCGGTGAGCGGCAGAGCGGCCAGCGCGTCGAAGGTGGGGCGGCCGCGCAGCGGGTGGAACGTCGTCTCCAGGCTGAACAGCAGGCCCGTGGCGCGCCCGGCGACCTGCATCCACACCTCGGCGCCCGCGTCGGCGGCGGCCTGCGTCTCGGCGAGGAGGTCGCGGTAGAGGTCGGGGGATGCGTTGGACTGGGTCATGCCGTACGCGACCGGCCGGCCGATCGCCCCGGCCAGGCGGCGCATCCAGGCGACCTCGCGGGACGGTGCCAGATCGTCCTCGCCGGCCACGCCCGCCGGGGCGACCTCGAAGACGCCGTGGCCGGCCGCCTTGAGGGCGGCGCCGATGCCGAACAGCTCGTCCTCGGCGGCGTAGGTCCCCGGGACGGGTTCGCCGTCGATCGCCCGGTGCATGATCGTGCGCGACGTCGTGAAGCCCAGCGCGCCCGCGTCCATCGCCTCGCGGACGATCGCGGCCATGGCGGCGATGTCGTCGGGCGTCGCGGGCTCGTTGCGGGCGCCGCGCTCGCCCATCACGTAGGTGCGGAGGGGGCCGTGCGAGATCTGCGTGCCGACGTCCATGACGAGGCGGCGGTCGGCGAGGAAGTCCAGGTACTCGGGGAACGACTCCCAGCCCCAGCGCATGCCTTCGTGCAGCGCCGTGCCGGGGATGTCCTCGACGCCTTCCATCAGCTCGATCAGGCGGCGCCGCTCGTCGGGGCGGCAGGGCGCGAAGCCGACCCCGCAGTTGCCGGTGACGACGGTGGTGACGCCGTGCCAGCAGGCGGGGGTGAGCAGGTCGTCCCAGGTCACCTGGCCGTCGAAGTGGGTGTGGATGTCGACCCAGCCGGGGGTGACGAGGGCGCCGTCGGCATCGATGTCCCGGCGCGCCGGGCCGAGGGCGGGGGCGACGGCGGTGATGCGGCCGTCGTCGACGGCGACGTCGGCGGCAAGGGCGGGGGCGCCGGTGCCGTCCACCACCGTGCCGCCGCGGATCACCAGGTCGTGCATGGGGCCTCCCGGTGTGATGCGAGTTCATTAACCGTTGGGGGCAGTGAAGCAGCGCGAGGATGGGAAGTCGATGGCGTCCGGGTCCCCGAACAGTCCCCGCACGGGTGGTCCTCGCCCGGTATTCGCCCGGCGTCCACGTCGCCCGGGTAGGGTTCCCTGAGCAGTACCAAAGAGAGCACGCACGGTAGCGGCACGCTAGGGAGCACGCATGACGCAGGCAACCTCGCCCGACCAGGTCATGGTCGAGCTGGTGGATGCCGACGGCAACACCATCGGCCTCGCGGAGAAGCTGGCGGCACACCAGCCGCCGGGGCAACTCCACCGCGCGTTCTCCGTCTTCCTGCTGGGCCCGGCCGGCGGGCCGGACGCCGGGTCGGTGCTCATGCAGCGCCGTGCGCTCACCAAGTACCACTCGCCGGGCCGCTGGTCGAACACCTGCTGCAGCCACCCGTACCCGGGAGAGCCGCCGGTGGACGCGGTGGCCCGCCGGGTCGACGAGGAACTCGGCGTCAAGGCCGCCGGGTTGACCCCGGCCGGCACGGTGACGTACGACGTCACCGACGAGGTCTCCGGCCTCGTCGAGAAGGAGTACAACCACCTGTTCGTGGGCCGCGTCGGCAGCGCTCCCGACCTCAACCCGGACGAAGTCCACGAGGTCGTGTACGTCCCCCTCGACGGCCTGGAAGCCTGGCTCGCCGAGCACGACCACACCGCGTGGCTGAGCACCGTCCTCGCCTCGGCCCGCCCCACCCTCGAAGGCCTGCGGCGCGGCTGACTCCGGCCACGCCGTACCGGGCCCGCGATGTGACCAATTCGCGGGCCCGGACACGCACTCAAGGCCTGGGCTTCACGCCCCGAACCTTGGTAGAAAGGGCGCCTGGGGAACGGCCCCACGGCGGCGTCCGCACCGGATGCCCGCAGTACCGCGCCCGAACCGGACCGGATCGGCCCCACGGCGGAAGGCGGCTGGCGACGTGATGCACGGTTACGTGCTGGCGCTTTTCGCGGCGGCAATCCTCCTCACCGCGCCGTTCGTCCTGGACCGTGCCGAAGCGGCCGGATTCAGCCCCCGCCTCGTCCAGCAGGGCTGGCGCGCGGCCGTGGTCGGCGCCGTCGCGTCCCTCGCGCTCGCCGTCCCCGTGTTCACGCCCGACCTGTGGACCGCGCCCGCCCGCGCGATCGGCGTCACACCGGACATCGGCCTCGTCAAGGTGCCGCTGTCCGTGCAACTCGCGGTCGCCGGCGGCGTCCTCGCCGGACTCGCGGCCGGCTGGCGGCGCGGCGGCGCGGTGGTCCGCGACTACCGCCGTGCCCTGCGCGTACAGCTCGACCGGCTGGAGAGCACCAGCCCGGTCCTCGACGAGGTGGAACGCGGCCACCCGCGGCTGGTGATCGTCGAGGACGCCCAGCCGCGCCTGGTGCTGCTCCCGTCGCGCCCGCCGCGCGTCGAGGTCACCACCCGTGCGCTCGACCTGCTCAAGCCCGAGGAACTCAACGCGGTCCTCACCCACATGTCCGGCCACCTGCGCCGCCGCGACGCGCTGTGGATGACGGCGTCCGAGACGCTGGCCGAGGCCTTCCCGCGCATCCCGTTCTTCGCCCGCTGGGCCGACCACAGCGCCGCGTTGGCCGAGAAGGGCGCCGACGCCGACGTGCACGGCCCGATCGCCCGCGCCAACCTGCGCCGCGCGCTCGCCAAGCTGTCGGGCCCCGGCCAGGCCAACGGGCCGTTCTGCCCGTGCTTCGCCTGGCCCCTGCAACGCCAGGCCGACCTCGAACTCGCCCCGCCCCAGCCGCGCCTCCCCAGGCCCCCGGTCGCCGTCGCCGGCCTCCGGGCGCTGACGGCGGCGGCGGTGGTGGTGCCGACCCTCGTCGTGGTGTCGCCGCACTTCTTGTACATGTAGTCCGACGAGGCAGAGGCGGCTCCGCGAAGCCGGGCGCGCTCGGCGGGCGAGTGGTGGTTGTCGCGGGGTCGGGAGCGCTGTCACGCACGGTCCCGTCCGGCTTCCCACCCCATCTCGGTGGTGCATTGCCGCTCCTTCCGGTAGGTCTTGGGGTCGGGGCGGATGCGCGGAGGTGGCTGGGCATGGTGCGGGAACATCCGTGGCGGGCGCGGGTGCGGCATTGGCGGACGCCGCGGGACATCGCGCCGGAGGCGCTGACCCTGGCGGATCTCACCGACAAGGTGCTCGGGGCGCGGCGGCCGCTCATCGTGGCCGGGTCCGGGGTGGTGGTGTCCGGCGCGGATCCCGGGCTGCGGGCATTGGCCGCGGAGGCGCGGATCGGCGTCTACAACACATGGCGCGCCAAGGGCGTGCTGCCGTGGGACAGCGACTACCACCTGGGCACGATCGGCTTGCAGGCCCGCGACCTGGAGCTGTGCGAGCTGGAGTCCTACGACCTGATCGTCACCACCGGCCTCGCCGACGGCGAGCAGCCCGTGCTCCCCGACGGGTTGCCGCTGGCCGACTGCCCGGTCGCCGATCTGGAGATCCTCGCGGTGCGCTGCGCCGACCGCGAGGGCCCGGAGACCACCGAGGCCCCGCTGCGCGACCGCCTCGCGGCCGTGGTGCAGAAGGCGTGGGGCGGCGCCAAGCCGCCGTTGGCGCCCACGCTCATCACCCGCCAATACGCCCTCCTGCTCGGCGAACGCGGCATGGTCGCCGCCGACGCCGGCACCGCGGGCTTCTTCCTCGCCCGTACCTTCCCCACGCTGCGCCCGCACAGCGTCGAGCTGCCGTCCGAGCCGCAGCCCGGGTTCGCCGCGCGGGCGGTGTTCGCGCGACGCGCCGCGGAGCCCGGACTGCCCGCGGTCGCGCTCGTCGACGGCAGCGCACCGGACGACGCGACACGCGAGGCGGTGGCCGAAGCCGCCTCCCGCGGCATTTCGGTGCCGGTGGTGTGCTGGACGCCGGACGGACCCCAGGTCGGCATCGAAGACCACCTCGAGGACGTCCGCCGCGCGGTCGCCGCCGGCGAATCCCACGTCGTCGTGGTCGGCTACGACCCCACTCAACTCGCCGACCTGGAACACGTGGCCGGGGACATCACCGCTTGGCGCCAGGCCGTGTCCGGCGAATATCCACCGGACACGGCCTAGCCACCGCCGCACTCTTTCCTTATAAAGTTTGAGAGATTGCGGGAACGGCGAGAAGCCGTCGGCGAACGGGAGGCAGTGCGTGGACGACTCCGACGTGGCAGAAATCGTGGCCTCGGTACGCCGCTTCGTCCGCGACAAGGTCGTGCCCCTCGAAACGCACATCGACGAGACCGACGAAGTCCCCGCCGAGCTGCGCGATGCCGCGGCCGCGATGGGCCTCTACGGCTTCGCCATCCCCGAGGAGTACGGCGGCCTCGGCCTGACGATGCGCCAGGAAGTGGCGCTCGTGCAGGAGTTGGGCTGGACGACGCCCGCGTTCCGGTCGCTGTTCGGCACGAACAACGGCATCGCCGGGCACGTCCTCATGGAAGGCGCGACCGACGAGCAGAAGAAGCGCTACCTGCCGCGCCTGGCGAGCGGCGAATGGACCGCGTCGTTCGCGCTCACCGAGGCCGAGGCCGGCTCCGACCCCGGCGACCTGCGCACCACCGCCCGCCGGGCGGACGGCGACGGCGGCGGCTGGGTGATCGACGGTACCAAGCGCTTCATCACCAACGCGCCGATCGCCGACGTGTTCATGGTCTTCGCCCGCGACGCCGGCCATCCCGGGCGCGGCGCCGACGGCATCTCCGCCTTCCTGGTCGAAGCGGGCACCCCCGGCGTCACGGTCGGGCCGCGCGACCACAAGATGGGCCAGGCCGGCGCGTGGACCGCCGAGGTCGTGTTCGACGGCGTCCGGGTCGCGGACAGCGCGCTGATCGGCGGGGACGCGGGGCTCGGCCAGGGCTACCGCACGGCCATGCGCTGCCTCGCGCACGGCCGCCTGCACATCGCCGCACTGTGCGTGGGCATGGCGCAGCGGCTGCTGGAGGAGACCGTCGCGTACGCGAAGTCGCGGACCCAGTCCGGTCGTCCCATCGCCGGGTTCCAGCTCGTGCAGGGCCTGATCGCGGACTCGCAGACCGACGTGTACGCGGGCCGCGCCACGATCGAAGCCGCCGCCGGACAGTACGACCGGCGCGAGGACGTCCGCATGGCTCCGTCCGCCGCCAAGTACTTCTGCAGCGAGATGGTCGGCCGGGTCGCCGACCGCGCGGTGCAGGTGCACGGCGGCGTCGGCTACGTGCGCGGCGTCGCGGTCGAGCGCTTCTACCGCGACGCCCGGCTGTTCCGCATCTACGAGGGCACCAGCCAGATCCAGCAGGTCGTCGTCGCCAAGCAGGCCCTCGCCCGCGACGGCAAGCCGTAGCCGACCATCCCCGCCCCCACCGTGGCGGGTTGCCGCCGGACGCGGTAGAAACGGGCATCCGCCGTCGTCCCGTCGAGAGCGAGGCAGTATGCACACCGGGTTCTGGGCCGAGATCGCCGCGCGTGCCGAAGCGACCCCGGACGCCGAGATGATGGTCGACGAACGCGGCCGCCGTCTGACGTACGGCGAGTACCGCGACGCCGCCGAGTCGTTCGCGGCCTACCTGGCCGACCACGGCGTCGCCGCGGGCACGGTGGTGACCTGGCAGCTCCCGACCTGGGTCGAGTCGGTCGTCGTGGTCGGCGCGCTGGCCCGGCTGGGCGCGGTGCAGAACCCGGTGATGCCGATCTACCGGGAGCGCGAACTCTCCTTCGTCACCGGCCAGGCGGGCAGCCGCCTGCTGATCGTGCCGCCGGTGTGGCGCGGCTTCGACTACCCGGCGATGGCCGCCGCGGTGGCCGCGAAGGCGCCCGGCGGCCTCGACGTGCTGGTCGTGGACGGCGACCTGCCGTCCGGCGACCCGGCGAAGCTGCCGCCGCCCCCGCCGGTCCCCGCCAAGCCCGAAGACGCACCCGTGCGCTGGTACTTCTACACCTCCGGCACCACCGCCGACCCGAAGGGCGCCCGGCACACCGACGCGACCGTGATGGCCGCCGGGGTCGGCATGTCCGAGCGCATCGAGTGCGTGCCCGGCGACCGGGTCGGCCTGGTGTTCCCCTTCGCGCACATCGGCGGCTGCACGACGTGGCTGACCTCGTCCGTCGTGTTCGGCGTCGCGATGATCCTCACGGAAGCCTTCGACCCGGTCGAGACCGTCGAACTGCTGCGCCGCGAAGGCGTCACGCTGGCGGGTGCGGGCACGGTCTTCCACCAGACCTACCTGGCCGCGCAGCGCCGGGACCCGAGCCGCAGGCTCTTCCCCGACGTGCGCTGCTTCCCGGGCGGTGCCGCGCCGAAGCCGCCGGGCCTGCACCTCCAGGTGAAGAACGAGATCGGCGGTGCGGGCATCGTCGCCGGATGGGGGCTGACCGAGGCCCCGATCCTCAGCATGGCGGGCGTCCACGACCCGGACGAGGCACTGGGCGCCGCCGAAGGCCGCCCCAACACCGGGGTGCGCGTGCGCGTCGTCGCCCCGGACGGCACCGACGCCGCCCCCGGCGGCGAAGGCGAACTGCGCGCCAAGGGCCCGCAGCTCATGCTCGGCTACCTCGACGCCGCCCTGGACGCGGACGCGTTCGACGAGGACGGCTGGTTCCGCACCGGCGACCTCGGCCGCATCGACGACGCGGGCAACATCTACATCACCGGCCGCCTCAAGGACGTGATCATCCGCAAGGGCGAGACGATCAGCGCCAAGGAGATCGAAGACCTGCTCAGCGCCCACCCGGCCGTCGCCGAGGTCGCGGTGGTCGGCCTGCCCGACGAGGCCACCGGCGAACGCGCCTGCGCGATCGTCGTGCCCGCCGACCCGGCCGCGCCGCCCGCGCTCGACACGCTCGGGCAGTTCCTGCGCGAGCAGGGCCTCATGGTGCAGAAGCTGCCCGAACGCCTGGAGATCGTCGAGGTGCTGCCGCGGAACCCGGCCGGGAAGGTGCTGAAGAAGGACCTCAAGGAACGCTACGCGTAGGCCGGGGCGGGGGCCGGGCTGACCGGCCCCCGCCGCCGGGTCAGCCGGCGGCCGCGTCCGCCGCCGCCCGCGTGAACGCCCGCACCAGCGGACTGTCGCCCGCCGTCCGCCACACCAGCGCCCAGCGGATCAGCGGCGCGTCGGTCAGCGGCACATACGCGATGTCCGGCCGGGAGAAGTACCGCGGCGCGTGCTCCGGCACCGGCGACATGCCCAGCCCCGCGCCCACGTGCGCGAGCGTCTCGGTGGCCGTCGTCACCGCGGGCCCGCGCCGGATCGGCCGCCCGCCGGGAGTGACCCGCGGGTTGATCGCCTCCTCCCAGTAGGCGGGTGCGTTGCCGAGCATGCGGAAGACCGGCCCGTCCGCGATGTCCTCCAACGACACCGACTCCCGCTGCGCCAGCGGGTGCTTCGCCGACACCGCGAGCACCATCGGCTCGACCATCACGACCGGGCCCACGGTGAGATCCGGCTCCTCGACCGGCAGCCACACCAGCTGCACGTCCACGGTGCCGGCCCGCAGCGGCCCGAACGGGTCGCCGAACACGGCCTCGCGGATGCTCAGCTCGCATTCCGGGTGGCGCTCGCGGAACAGGTCGGTGACCGCGTGGATTTCGTGCAGCATCGCGTCCATCACGCCGAGCCGCAGAACGCCCGTCAGCCCGCGCGCTGCGGCCGCGGCCCGCTCCAGGCCCTCGTGGATGCGCCGGTAGCCGGCGTCGAGGTCCTCGCGTAGCTGCGCGCCTATCGGGGTCAGCGCGACGCTTCTGCTGGTTCTCTCGAACAGCGGTGCCCCGATGCGGCGTTCCTGGAGCTTGATGGCCTGGCTCACGCGGGCCCGGGAAACGAGCAGCTTGTCCGCGGTACGCCCGAAATGGAGTTCGTCGGCCAGCGTCAGGAAGATCTCGATGTCGCGCAGTTCCACGCCTGTGCGCCCTTCGGTTCGTGCCGCGGCCGGCCGCGGCGTTCGGTAACCCGTGGATTAACAAGCATTGCCGGGTTGACCGTTGTTCCCGCGGCCGGACGGGACGATCGTGGAGCCACCCCACCCGCGCGAACGAATCGAGACCGCCATGCCGACGACCGCACCGACCGCCGTGGTGACCGGGGGGACCGGAGGACTCGCCCGCGCGGTCGCCCGGGCGCTGGGCACGAGGCCGGGGGCGGTGGTGTACCTGACGGGCACCGACCCGGTCCGCGGCGCCGAAGCCGCCCGCGACCTGCGCGCCGCGGGCCGCCCGGTCCGCTGGGAGCCGCTGGACGTCCGGGACCCGGCGCAGGCCCGGCACCTGGCCGCGGAACTGGCCGCGCGCCACGGCGGCATCGACATCCTGGTGGCCGTCCCCGGGGCGCAGATCGGCTTCGACGCCCCGATCGCCGCGCAGGTCCGGGACTACGTCGAGGCCAACAACCACGGCCTCGCCCGCGTGCTCGCCGCGTTCCTGCCGGTGCTTCGGGACGGCGGGCGGGCGGTGGCGGTCACCGGGGCGTTCGGCTCCCTGGAGCATCTGCCGCTGCGGCTGCGCGACCGGTTCGCGGGTGCGGGGGCGGCCGAAGTGGACGCGGTGATGGACGCGTACGTGGCGGCGGTCGAAGCCGGGACGGCGGTCGCGGAGGGCTGGCCCGCGTGGATCGAAGTGGCCTCGCACGTGGGACAGGTGGCGGCGGTGCGGGCGGCGGCGTGGGGGCAGGACGTGGGCGGCGAACGGCGTGACGTGCTCGTCAACGCCGTCGACCCGGACGTGCCGGACGTCGCGGGTCTCTCGTCTTCGGCGGCCGACACGGCATGGGGGCAGGCCGCGGAAAGGATTCTTCGCGCAGCGCTGCCGCCCGCGGGAGCGGGGGAGCCGCACGGGGAGCTGATCCGGGGCGGGACGGTGGTGCCGTTCGCGGGGGAGCGGCAACAGCCTTGTACCCGTTAAGGATTCGTCAGGAAAGCGGCTCCCCGCGTCAGGATCCCGCAGCGGCTCTGCCTCCCCCTCACGCGGGTTCCTACCGTCCCCCTCATGCAGGGATCAACGGGGAACTCCGGGAGCAGCGGTTATACGGCTCCCACGTTTGCACGGAGCGTCGGCACCGTGGGCACCGTCGGCACGGTCGGCGCACCCCCGCGTCCGTCCGGCCGAGCCCCGGACCGCCCGGCCGACTTCCCGGAGCGCCCGTGGCGGCCGCGCCGCGCAACGGCCCCGCACGGCAAGGCGCCGCAGCCGCGCCACCGGGGCCTCCGGCTCACCTCCACGCCCACACTCCTGCGGCTCTACGGCATCGCCGTCGCGGTGCTCGCCGCCGGGTTCGCGGCGTTGCTGACGCGTGCCGTGGTCGCGGCGGACGACGGGCTGCGGGTCGTCGGGCAGGGCGCCGGGCCGCAGGTGGTGGCCGCGAACAACCTGTACCTGGGGCTCGCGTCGATGGATGCGGAACTCGCCAACATCGTCCTGGTCGGCGACGAAACCGGCCTCGGCTACACGCGGGCGGACGCTCAGACGGCGTACCGGAACGCCCGGACCGCCGTCGCCGAGGCACTGCGGGCCTCGGCCGCGAACGCGTCCGGTGCCGCCGCCCGCGACACGGTCGGCAGGCTCGTCGACGGCCTCGGCGCCTACGACAACCTCGCCGGGCAGATCACCTACGCCGACGCCCAGGACGACGCCCGGCGCCTGCAAGACCCCTCGCCGGCCTTGCCGAATCTGCGCCGGGCGACCGACATGATGCACAACGGACTCCTGCCCTCGGCGGACGCGTTGCTCGACGCCGACGCCGCCTCGGTGACTCGCGGCTACCAGGACGGGCGCGACGGGACCGCGCTGTACGCGGGGTTGGCCCTCGCCGTCGGAATCCTGCTGGTCCTGCTGCTGATCGGCGGCCAGGTCTTCCTGTTCCGGCGCACGCACCGGGTGTTCAACCCGATCCTGGCGGCCGTGACGGTGGCCGCGATGTGCGTGGTCGCGATCGGCGCGGGCGCGGCGTTCGACGCCCGCGACGAACTCGACGTCGCCAAACACGACGCGTTCGACTCGGTCCTCGCGCTGACCCGCACCAAGGCGCTGGTCGCGGACGCGAACGGCGACGAGAGCCGCTGGCTGGTCGACGCCGCCAACGCCCGGCAGTACGCGGACCGGTACGCCGACACCACCCGCCTGCTGACCATGCATTTCACGCGCGAGCTGGACAACATCACCTTCGACGGCGAACGCGAAGCCGCACGGACCGCGTACGAGGCGAACGCCACCTACCAGGCCTTCGATACCAAGATGCGCGGCATGGCGTCCGCCGACTTCCGCGGCGCCGTGGACTTCAACACCAGCCACCGCGCGGGCAACTCGAACTGGGCCTACGAGCGGTTGCAGAGCGACCTCGACGCCGTCGTCGCCATCAACCGCACCCACATGACCGCCGCCTCGGACACCGGCGAACGCGACCTGGGCGCTTGGCGTTGGCTCGGCTCGGCAGCCGCGGTGGCGCTGGCCCTGGCGACGTGGCGGGGGATCCGGCCGCGGCTTCGCGAATACCGGAACCCGTGATCCCCCGCGGCATGCGACGGATACGACCTAGCCGACAGTCAGGACGACCTTCCCGGTCACCCGGCCCGTGTCGCCGAGTGCGTGCCCCTTGGCCGCCTCGGCGAGCGGGAACACGGCCTCCACCAGCGGACGCAGGGTGCCGGCGTCGACCATCTCGCCGAGCGTGCGCATGCCCTCCTGGTCGGCCTCGACGAGGATCGGCCGCACCCGGATGCCCGGGGCCGCCTGGGCGACGTGCTCGGCCAGGTCGTCCGGCAGCTGGCGCAAGGCGATCGACACGAGCTGCCCGCCGGGCTTGAGCACACGCAGCGACCGGGCGGCGGTGTCGCCGCCGAGTGCGTCGAGCACGACGTCGACGGGTTCGATCGCGGTGAAGTCGTCGGTGCGGTAGTCGATCATCTCGTCCGCGCCGAGCGCGCGGACCACGTCGTGCTTCGGCGCACTCGCGGTGCCGATGACGTACGCGCCGCGTGCCTTCGCGATCTGCACCGCGAAGTGCCCGACCCCACCCGCGGCGGCGTGCACCAGCACCCGGTCGCCCGGGCCGATGCCGGCGGTGTCGACGAGCGCCTGCCACGCGGTCAGCGCGGCCAGCGGCACGGCCGCCGCGTGCGTGTGGTCGAGGCTCTTCGGCTTGGCGGCCAAGGCGCGCGCGGGGGCGACGACGTACTCGGCGAACGCGCCGACGCCGAACGGGTACGGCAGCATGCCGAACACCTCGTCGCCCGGCTCGTGCAGCGTCACCCCGACGCCGACCTCCTCGACGACCCCCGACACGTCCCAGCCGAGCACCAGCGGGAGCCGCCCGAGGAAGCCGGGGAACTGCCGGTGCTTCCAGTCCGTCGGGTTCATGCCCGCGGCGTGCACCCGCACGAGGACTTCGGACGGGCCGGGCACCGGACGGGGCAGGTCGGTCTCGCGGAGGACCTCCGGACCGCCGTACGTGTCCTGGCTGATCGCCTTCATGGTGGCCTCCGGCTGGTTCTCGGTCGTGGTCGTGTCGTTCACCGGCCCAGCATGTCCGGGATGCGACCAGGGGAAACAGTGGCCCGAAGGTCATGATGTGCAAGGATCGGGCCATGGCTCTCGTCACTGCCCCGCACGTTCCGGAACCGGCGGCCTCGGATGCCGCACCGGTTCCGCACCGGGTGGCCGTCCTCGCCGTCGACGGCGTGATCCCGTTCGAGCTGAGCCTCGCGTCGCGGCTCTTCGGCGCCGCCACGGACGCCGCGGACCGGCCGCTCTACGACGTCGTGACGTGTTCGCTCGACGGGGGGCCGGTGCGCACCGCGGCCGACTTCGCGATCACCGTCCCGCACGACGCGCGCATGCTCGCGACCGCGGGCACGGTGGTCATCCCGGCATCCGAGGAGTTCGCGGAGATCGTCGACGGCGCCGCCCTGTCCGCGCCGCTGGCCCGCGCGCTGGAGCACATCCCGGCCGGGACGCGCATCGTGTCCATCTGCATCGCCACCTACGTGCTGGCCGCCGCCGGACTGCTCGACGGCCGCCCCGCCACCACGCACTGGCGGCACGCGGACCGCCTCGGGCAGCTGTTCCCGCAGGTCACCGTGACCCCGGACGTGCTGTACGTGGATGCGGGCGAGGTGCTGACGTCGGCGGGCGCGGCGTCCGGGATCGACCTGATCATGCACCTGATCCGGGTCGACCACGGCAGCGCCGTCGCCAACCTCGTGGCACGCCGCTGCGTCGTGCCGCCGCAGCGCGAGGGCGGGCAGGCGCAGTACGTCGAACGCCCCGTCCCGCCCGCCTCCGACGCGGGGACGGCCGCGACCCGGGCGTGGGCGCTGGACCGGCTCCACGAACCGCTCCGGCTCGAAGACCTCGCCCGGCACGCGGGCATGAGCCGCCGCACGTTCACCCGCCGGTTCCGAGCCGAGGTCGGGCAGAGCCCCGGCCAGTGGATCGCCCGCCAACGAGTCGATCTGGCACGGGAGTTGCTGGAGAGCAGCGACCTGTCCGTGGCCCGGATCGCGGAACGTGCGGGATTCGGCACGGACGTGTCGCTGCGGCAGCATCTGCACGCCGCGGTCGGCGTCTCGCCGGGGGCGTACCGGCGGACCTTCCGCGCCTGAGCGGGCACCCGGCCCCGACCGGGCGGGCCGCCCTCAGGGGCCCGCCGCCTCGGCCGGTCTCAGCCTTCCGCCGCCGCCCGCGCGTCGACCGCCGCGAAGTCCGGGTCGCGGCGTTCCGCGAACGCCGTCAGGGCCTCGCGGTTGGCGGGGCCGCCGAGCAGGAGCCGGAACGCCTCGTCCTCGCGCGCCCGCGCCTGGGCGAGGCGGTCGCCGAGGCCGGCCAGGAGGACCTTCTTCGACTCGACGAGCGAGGCGATCGACTTCGACGCGAGCACCTTCGCGTGCCGGAGTGTCTCGTCGAGCAGGTCGTCCGGCGCCACCGCCTTGAACGCCAGACCCATGTCGACGCACTCGGCGGCACCGATCCACTCCGAGCTGAGCAGCACCCACGCGGCCTGCTGGCGGCCCAGCAGCGCCGGGAACGTCACGCTGCTCGCCGCCTCGGGGGCCACGCCGAGCGACGTGAACGGGCACTTGATCCGCGCCTCGGTGGACATGAACACCAGGTCGGCGAACCCGAGCATGGTCGCGCCGATGCCCAGCCCGAGCCCGTTGACCGCGAGGAACAGCGGCTTCGGGAAGGCCGCCAGCTGGTCGACCATGCCGGGGAAACCGTGCTTGCCGGCGGTGAACGCGCCGGAATTGCGCTGCGCCATCTCGATCAGGTCGGTGCCCGCGGAGAACGCGCGCCCCGCGCCGGTGATCACCACGACCGCGACGGCCGGGTCCGCGGCGGCGTCGGCCAGCGCTTCGCAGGTGGCGTCGTAGAGCGCCTCGTTGAACGCGTTGAGGGCGTCGGGTCGGTCCAGCGTCAGGACGCGGACGCGGTCGGTGTCCTCGATGCGGATCATGCGCGGCCCTCTTCACGTGTCGGGGGATCGTGCCGTTCGGCTGTCGGTGGACAGGAAACCTTTCTTTCTTGACCGAGTCAAGTGATCCGCGGAGGGGGCTGTGCGGGGCCGTTTCCGGCTCCATTCGGGTGGTTCACACGTGCGTAACGAGGTGGTCACTGGGGAAGGTCCCGGACTGCGCCGATTCGCACCTCTGTAATGCCGTCTGTAGCGCACGGTCGTATGAGGGAGGAGCTGTCGTGGAGTTCGACGTCGTCGTGGAGATTCCGGCAGGCAGTCGGAACAAGTACGAGATGGACCCGCACACCGGCCGCATCAGGCTCGACCGCATGCTGTTCACCTCCACCGCCTATCCGACCGACTACGGCTTCATCGCCGATTCGCTCGGCGGCGACGGCGACCCGCTCGACGCCCTCGTGATGCTGGACGAACCGACCTTCCCGGGCTGCCGGGTGCGGTGCAGGGCGCTCGGCATGTACGTCATGCGGGACGAGAAGGGGCCGGACGAGAAGATCCTGTGCGTGCCCGCGGGCGACCCCAGGCATGTGGGGAAGCGCGGCATCGCGGACGTGCCCGCGTACCAACTCAACGAAATCGCGCACTTCTTCGAGGTCTACAAGGACTTGGAACCCGGCAAGTCCGTCGACGGCTCGCACTGGGCCGCGCGGGACGACGCCGAGAAGGAGGTCACCGCGGCCCTGGAGCGCGCCGAGCACGCGGAGTGGCTGCTGCCCTACGAGGGGCGCGGCCGGACCGTGCGCGGCGCGTAGGGTCGGAGGAGAGGAACCGGGAAAGCATCCGGTTCGCCGGAGTCCGAGGAGCACGTCATGCCGGTCACTCGTCTCAACCATGCGGTGCTGTACGTCCGCGACGTGGACCGCAGTGTCGCGTTCTACTCCGAGCTGCTCGGATTCCGCACCGTGATGGCGTTCCCGGGCGCGGCGTTCCTCCAGGCGCCCGGGAGCACCAACGACCACGATCTGGGGCTGTTCCAGATCGGCGACCAGGCCCGGCCGTCCGGCGCGGGCCAGGGCACCGTCGGCATGTACCACCTGGCGTGGGAGGTCGACACGCTGGACGAGCTGGAGCGGCTCGCCCGCGTCCTCGCGGATGCGGGCGCGCTGGTGGGCGCGAGCAACCACGGCACCACCAAGTCGCTGTACGCGCAGGACCCGGACGGCCTGGAGATGGAGATCTGCTGGCTGCTGCCGCTCGACCTGATCACCGAGGACGTGCTGACCGCGGCCCGCGCGGCGCCGGTGCGGCCGCTGGACCTGCGCGCCGAGAAGGAGCGCTACGGCGGGCAGACCCGGGGCGGCATCGGGGTGTCGGTGCCGGCCGCGGCCGGGGAGTGAGGCCGCGGCCGACGGGCCGGGTACCGCTCAGGAGCCCTGGCGCGGGTCGGGCTTGAGGACGGCGAACACCGCGCCCGCGGGGTCCGCGAACCAGGCGATGCGGCCCACGTCCGGCACGTCGGCGGCGGGCATCAGCACCATGCCGCCGGAGGCCTGGACGCGGGCCGCGGTGGCGTCCGGGTCCGCGACGTGGAAGTAGGGCACCCAGCGGGGGCCCTGCTGGTCGTCCGGCGCGATGCCGCCGAACGACGCGTCCTCGATGTCGCCCTGCGAGGTCGACACGACCGTGTACGTCATGCCCGGGGCGTCCATCTTCTGCGAGCGCCAGCCGAAGAGGTCGCGGTAGAAACCGAACGCGGCGTCGGGGTCGGGCGTGTGCAGCTCCACCCAGAGCAGCTCGCCGACCTGGCTCGCGGTGTCGAACCCGGCGTGGCTGCCCGCCTGCCAGAGGGCGAACCCGGCGCCTTGCGGGTCGGAGACCTGCGACATGCGGCCGGCGTCCATCACGTCGAACGGCTCGGCGCGTACCGAACCGCCGTGCGACTGCACGTCCTTGGTGACGGCGTCGACGTCGGGTGCGGCGAAGTAGGCGGTCCATGCGGACATCGCGCCCTCGTCCAGACCGCCGATCGCGCCGATGGACCGGTCGTGGTTCTTGAGGAAGCCGTAGCCGCCGGCCTCCGGACCGAAGTCCTCGAACGTCCAGCCGAAGACCTCCCCGTAGAACGAGGCGGCGGCGCGGATGTTCGGACTCCCCAGGTCGATCCAGCAGGGCGAGCCCTTGACGAATGCGGTGCCGAGCATGGCGGTACTCCTTCGCAGCGGCGGGCCGATCCGGGCCTGCGGAGTGCGGGCACGGAGTGAGGCCCTGAACGCGCACAGTTTCGCACCGCGAACCGACAAGGCGGCTGATCGCGGGCAAAGTGTCGCTTATTGTCCACGAACTTTCGTTCGAATGCGGGGGAGTTTGAGGATGGTATCGAACTGGCGTCCGAAGATGACGGGCTGCGCGAGCGGGACGCGTCAAGCGTCTGGGGCTGTGCGTGCTGTCGTTGCGGTGGCGGCAAATGGTTGGTGCGGGCTGGCGTCGCGGGCGGTGTCGGCGGGGCAGTGACCGGGGCGGGTTTCACTCGTTTGCCGGGCATACGCCGTCCGCCGTGGGGGTCGACCTGCCTATGCCCATCCGCAAACCGCCGCCCGTCCTGGCCCTCCGGCCGACCGCCGATCTGCGGGACGCCGAAGCCGTCCTGATAGCCCGGTATCCGCAATTGGTGCGCCTGGCCTACGTCATCCTGCCGCCCGCGCTCGGCCGCCACGGGCGGGTGGTCGCCGCGCACCGGCTTGTCCAGCGGGCGTTGCCGGGCGGGGGGTTGGCGGCGTGGTGGGCTCGTGTGCGGGACGGGCGGGGAGTGCCGGGAAGCCTGCCGGAGCGGGGGCCGGGGCAGCCTGATCGGCGCGACGGGGCGGGGGACTTCCGGCGGGTGAGCGCCGCGCGGGGGGGAGCAGGCGGCGCGGCGGCCACCGCGGACCCCGCCGACGGGTTCGCGTTCGGATGGGTCCGTGCGCGGGTGGTGGCCGCGGCGCTGGCCGAGTCGCGGCGGTCGGAGTGGTGGCCGCGGCCGTTCCCCGGCCGGGGGCCGCGCCGCCCCGGGCTGCCCGGGGTGTGGGGGCTGCGGCTCACTCCGGGACTGGCGGACGAAGACGAACTGCCGTTGCTCAACGCCCTGTCCGACACGGACCCTGCGACCCGCGCGGCGTTCGCGCTGTGCTGCCTCGACGGGCTGGACGCCGACGGCGCCGCGGACGTGCTCGACGACGCGGGCGCGGACGACACCGCGGCGGCACTGGCCGCGGCGGAGCGGATCGCGGCGGATTTCGACGTCGATGCCGAAGTTCTGCTCGCCTCACCGGAGTTCGACCCCTGCCAAGTGCGTGCCTATCCGACCGACTTGCTGCGGCGCAGGCGCCGGGTCCGGGTGACCGCCCTCGCCGCCGCGGCCGCGTGCGTCGCGGCCCTGACGGTGGGTCTGGTCGACGGGGGAGGCGGCAGCGGCGGCGAGGACACCGTCGCGCCCGCGGCTGTCCGGGGATCGGCGGTCGACTACCTGGTCCCCGAGCGGCTGATCCGGGCCGCGCCCGAGGCCTGGGCCGACACCTCCCGGGTCGACTTCACCGCATGGTCCGCCCGCGGCACCCGGATCGCCGATCGCCCGCTGCTCGCCCGCGCCCTCGACGCCTGGCGCGCGGCGGCGGCCCCGGGGACCCGGAACGGACCGCTTCCCGCGCTGGCGCCCGGCACCACCGCGGCGCTGCCTCCCGCCGACCCGCGGCTGCTGTACGCGGGCGACGTGGACAGCGGTGACGGCATCGAGGCCGTCGTGATGCTGTTCGACGGCCAACGCGTCGTGCGCTACGCCGAAACCGCGGACCGCGTCGCGTCCCTGCAGTTCGCCCTCGTGGACGACGCCGACGTCACCACCGCCGCGGCTCTCGTGCTCACCCGGTCGGCCGACCGGGTCCGCTACCTGCTCGCGCCGTGGGTCGCCTCCGCGGGACTCCGCGACCTGCTGCGCCCGGACGGCGAACCCCGGCCGCTGCGGGTCGCCGCGGACGGCGCGACCGAACCCGTCCCCGTGCCGACCACGGGCACGCAAGGCCTGCCCGAGGCGCAGACCGCGTGCCGGTCCTGGCCGGTGCTGCAGCTCCGCTCGTCGGACCGCATCGCCGAACGGCACGCGTTCCTGGTCGGCGACCTGGGCGATCTGAGCCCGGTGCACCTGACGTACAACCCGCTGCCGGGCCCCGACAACCCGGCCCGCGCGCCCCGCGAGGCGCTGAGCCCGGCCGCGCTGACGAGCTGGGCGGCGAACGCGTGCGGGCTGGGGGAGATGCGCGGACGGGGGATCCGCGCGGTCGACGTCTGGGACTTCGCCGAGCAGACCCTCCCCGAGTCGGCGGGCCGCGCGACGTGGGAGTGCGTCCGCGCCGACACGTGGCGGGGCCCCGGCTCCACCGCCGTGGTCTTCCGCGGCCCGGGCAAGGCCGCGCCGGAGCCGCTGAGCCGCGCCGACGACACGGCCCTGTGCAGCCGCTTCGGCCAGCGCATCGTGGCCGGGCGGCGGTGGCAGGCCCCGTCCGGCCAGCGCTATTTCCTGGCCGCGGCAAGCCGCGGGATCACGCACATCGACGCGACAGGCGCACTCAAGGCCTCCGCGGACGGCACGGTGCTCGCCACGCCCTTGCCCGCAGGCGGCGCACCCGGGGCGGTGGACCTGACCGCCAAGGCGCCGGACGGCGAGGCGGTCCGAGGGAGTGCCGGGTAGCGGCGCCGTCTCGCCCGCGTGCGGTTCCCCGACCCCGCCGCCCGTGAGAACCGCCGAAGCCCCGCGCGGGACGACGGCTCGCCCGCTGAGTAAGTGCGAGCCGTCGGACCCCGCGCGGGGCGGTCGGTGGAAGAACCCTCAGATCATGCGGGGCGGGTCGCCCCGGCGATCGGCATGGAGTCGACCGAGGCGATCTTGACCACGGTGCGCGAGTTCGGCGCGTGGATGATCTGGCCGTTGCCGATGTAGATGCCGACGTGGCTGATGCCCGAGTAGTAGAACACCAGGTCGCCCGGCTGCAGGTCCGACGTCGAGACCTTGCGGCCCGCCGCGAACTGGTCGTTGGTGACGCGCGGCAGCGAGACGCCCGCGGCCTTGTACGCGGCCTGGACGAGACCCGAGCAGTCGTACGCGTCCGGGCCCTCGGCGCCGTACACGTACGGCTTGCCGAGCTGCGCCTTGGCGAACGCGATGGCGGTCGCGGCCTTGCTCGACGTCGACGAAGACGACGAGGACGAGGACGAGGACGAGGTGTCCTCGGTCAGCGTCGACGCCTTCGCGGAGCTGCTCTGCGGCTTGGCCGACAGCGTCTTGGTCTGCGCGGTCGCGTCCGACTTCGCGGTGCTCTTCTGGGTGGTGGTCTTCGGCGCGGCCGGAGCCGGGTCCTCGGTCAGCGGGGCGGCCGGGGCCTTGGTCGGCGCGGCGGCGGAGCCGGCGAGCTTGAGGACCTGGCCGATGTCGATCCAGTCCGCGCCCTTGGCGAGCTGGTCGCGGTTCAGCTCGTAGAGGGCCGGCCAGCCACCGTCGATGCGGTGCGCGAAGGCGATCTGGGACAGCGTGTCGCCGCCGACCACGGTGTACGTGGCGGTGGTGTCGGCCGTCGGGGCGGCGGCCGGCGCGGGGGCGGCCGCGGTGTCCTCGACGGACGGCTGCGCCATCGCGGGGACGCTGCGGGGAAGCTCGGGGGCGGCGTGCGCGGCACCGGCGTTGACGACGGGAAGGGCGGCACCGAGGCCGGCGATTCCCGCGGCGGCCAGGACCCGCCGGAGGCTGTGGGCAGACAGCATGAAGTCGTTCCTCTCCTGCCGCCTGCGAGGTGAGCTGTCGGATTCGGGCCGGAGCGGCCCGGCCGTGCGCGTCCTCCGGACCAGGTCCGGAAACGGGCACGGCTTCACCCCAAGCCGCACCCGGCGAGCCGGGTACGGCGCATCACGTTGGTTCCCCCGCTCCCGTCCGGACGTGCTGGGCACCGAGCACCGCGGCCGGGGACGGGATTCGGCGTACCGGCCGGGTGGATTCCGCCTGGGCGGCGAAACCGGTCCCGGACGCTAGCCAGGTCGGACCGGCCGCCACAACTCGGCAAGGCGCCCCGGAGGCGGGATAAAGATCGCGTCAAAACGTCTTGTCGTCAGGTCGACATATCGAAGACCGGGGTGTGACATGCGGATACTGCGGAGCGTGAGCGTGGTGGTCCGGTCACGCAAAATGATCGGAATTCGCCGGAACAGCCCGAGGGGGCGAATCCGTACACGTCCGTTATTGTCCGAATTTGCCTACCCGGGTCGGTCGGCAGGCGCGAAAGAGACCGGCGCCACAGCCGCCCGCCCCGCGGTGTCGTCCCATTTCCGCAGGCCGTCACCCGTGCGTGTCAGGATGTCCGTGTGGTGCCGCAACCCGGATTCCAGACGCCCTTCGTCGGCCGCGGCGCGGAGACCGCCGCCCTCGACGACGTCCTCGCGCGCGCCCGCGCGGGCGACCCCCGCGCACTCCTGCTCGCCGGCGACGCCGGCGTCGGCAAGTCCCGCCTCCTGGCCGAAGCCGCCGCCCGCGCGGCCGCCGACGGCATGACCGTGCTGACCGGGCAGTGCGTCGACCTCGGCGAGGTCGGCCTGCCGTACCTCCCGTTCACCGAGATCCTCCGCACGGTCGCCGCCGACCCGGCCTCCGCCGCGATCCTCGACGAGCACCCCGCGGTGCTGCGCCTGCACGGCGCGGGCGGCTCCGCCTACGACGGCCGCACCGAACCCGGCGTCCGGCTCCGCCTCCTCGACGACATGGCCGCCCTGCTCGCCGACCTCGCCGAGCAGGCCCCGCTGCTCCTCGTCCTCGAGGACCTGCACTGGGCCGACCAGTCCACCCGCGACCTGCTGCGCTTCCTCCTCAGCCGCCTCGCCCCGCAGCGCGCCGGCGAGACCGCGCCGCACCAGCGCATCGCCCTGCTCGTCTCGCTCCGGTCCGACGACCTGCACCGGCGGCATCCGCTGCGCCCGCTGCTCGCCGAACTCGTCCGCCTCCCGGTCGTCGCCCGACTCGACGTGGGGCCGCTCGCCGACGCCGAGGTCGCCGAACTCGTGCGCGGACTCGGCAGCGACCCGCTGCCGGAGGACACCGTCGCGCGGATCGTCGAACGCGCCGAAGGCAACGCCTTCTACGCCGAAGAACTCCGCGCCGCCACCGCCGACGACGCCGGTGTCCCGGCCGGGCTCGCCGAGGTGCTGCTGGTCCGCATCGAGCAGATGCCGGCGACCGCGCAGCGCGTCCTGCGGACCGCCGCGGTCGCCGGGCGGAGCGTCGAGCACGGTCTGCTGCGCGACGCCGTCGAACTGCCCGACGACGACCTCGACGCCGCGCTGCGCGAGGCCGTCGGCCGGCACTTGCTGGTGTCCGGCGACGACGGCAGCTACTCGTTCCGGCACGCGCTGACCCGGGAGGCCGCGTACGGCGACCTGCTTCCCGGCGAACGCGTCCGCCTGCACGCGGTGTTCGCGCGCCTCCTCGGCTCCCTCGAGCGCCGCGGCGGCAGCGCCGCCGAACGCGCCCACCACCACACCGCCAGCCACGACCTGCCCGGCGCGCTCACCGCATCCCTCGAAGCCGCGGGCCACGCCGCCGTCGTCGGCGCGCCCGCCGAGGAACTCCGGCACGTCGAAGCCGCACTGGAACTGTGGGACGCCGTCCCCGACGCCGCGGAACTGACCGGCACCGACGACATCGCGCTCACCCTGCGCGCCTCCGCCGCGGCCGTCCGCATGGGCGAGGCACACCGCGCCGTGCACCTCGCGCGCGCCGCCCTCGACCGGGTCGGCTCGCACGGCGACACGCTGGTCGCCGCGAAGGTCCGCTACACGCTCGCGTCCAGCCTGATGAACGTGGACAGCCTGCACTCCGCCTTCGAGTTCAGCCGCGAAGCGCTCGCGCTGATCCCCGAGGAACCGCCGTCGCTCACCTGGGCGTGGGCGGCCGCCACACACGTCCAGGCCGCCTGGTACATCCGCCGGATCGACGTCGTCCGCGACGTCGGCAAGCGCGCCCTCGCAGCCGCCGAAAAGCTGGGCGCGGACGCCGTGCAAGCCGACGTCCTGATCAGCACGCTGGCCACCCACGAAGCCAACCGGCAGACCTCCGAAGGCCGCGAAATCCTCTACCGAGCCCGGGACTTGGCGCGGCGCGCGGGCGACACGGCGATCGAGCTGCGCGCCATGTACGGCCTGGCCCTCGGCTGCTTCGAAGCCGGCCTCGTCGAGGAATCCCTCGCCTGGACCGACGAAGGCCTCGACCTGGCCCGCCGCACCGCACAGACGTCGTCGCCGTACTCCCTCCACCTGCGCTACGTCCGCGCCCTTGCGCTCTACACCCTGGGACGCTGGGACGAGGCCCTCAAAGCCGCCGGCAGCGCCCCCTCCGCCTTCGGCCACGTCGCCGAAGGAGCACTGTATGTGCCGCTCGGCCGCGGCGAACCCGGCGTCGTCGACCGCGCCCAAGCGCTCTTCGACAAGCGGCCGTTCAACTGGACGGCGACGCTGGTCGCGGGCCTCGTGCTGGTCGACGAGGCCGTCCTGCGGGGTGACGTCCGCGCCGCCGTCGACCGCTTCCGGCGCACGTTCGCGCGCCTGATCGAGGACGACGACCCGTACCCGCCGGTCGGTGTCCGCCTGGCCACCCTCGCGCTCTCCGCGATCGCCGACGAGGCCACCGCGCTGCGCCTCACCGGCGGCGACCCCGGCGGGTGGGCCGCGGAGGCCGCCGAGTTCGCCGCGCTGGCCCGCGAGATCGCGGCCCGCCAGGAGGCCGTGCGGCCGAGCGGCCCCGAGGGCATCGCGTGGGCGCTCCGCGCCGAGGCGGAGTTCGCCCGCGCCGAAGGCCGGTCGGACGTCGGCAGGTGGGAACGCGTGGTGGCCGCGTTCGACTACGGCAACGTCTACGAACACGCGCGCTGCCGCCTCCGCCTCGCCGAGGCCTACGCCGCGGCCGGCCGCCGCGCCGAAGCCCGCGATGTCCTCGAAGCCGCCCAGGCCACCGCGGTCGCGCTCGGCGCGACCCCGCTCCGCGCCGCCCTCGACGCGCTCGCCCGGCGCACCGGCCTCGCGGCCGCGGACTCCGCAGCGGCAGCAGTCGCGGCCGGCACGCTCACCACCCGCGAACAGGAGGTCCTCCGGCTGCTTGCCGAAGGACGCACGAACCGGCAGATCGGCGAGGCGCTGTTCATCAGCGTCAAGACCGCCAGCGTGCACGTCTCCAACATCCTCGCCAAGGTCGGCGCGGCCTCCCGCGGCGAAGCCGTCGCGATGGCCTACCGCAAGGGGCTGATCGGACCCGGGCCGACGGAGCGCTGAGCGCGGATCCGGCGGCCACCGCCGTGTGCGGGCCGTCCTGCCGATCCCGTGAACGCTTGCGCTCGGTCCGCATCCCACCTGCGCTCCGCCCGCGTTCCGCCCGGCCGAACGGGTGAACCCACCCCGCGGACGTGCACGCCGCACCCCCGTCGGGAACCGGCGCGGGGTGGATATCGGGGCCGATGTGTACGAGCCGGAGGCGCAGGGCGGGCGGCGGTTGCTGCGCTGGGTGCCCCCGCTGCTGCTCGTCGTCTCGCTGGTCGTCGAGTTCACCACGCCGCCCGGGGTGAACCCGGCACCGATCCTGGCCGCCGCGCCTACGTTCGCGCTCGGTGTCTACGGGTTCGCCGGGGTCCTGTGGACGACGGTCGCCACCGCCTCGGCCATGGGGCTGCTCGCGGTGTACGAGCAGATCCGCTATCACGACGTCCTCGTCGCCTCGTTCTTCGCCGACCTGGTCGCGGTGCTGGCGGTCTGCGCGATCGTCCTCGTGCTCGCCCGGACAAAGGAGCACGGGCGGCGCCGGTTCGCGCGGCTCATCCGGGTCGCGGAGGCGGCGCAGCGCGTGCTGCTGCCGGACGCGCCGGTGTCCGCGGGCGGGCTGCCGGTCGCGGTGCGGTACACGCCGGCGTACACGGACGCGCAGGTCGGCGGGGACGCGTACGCGGTGCATGCCACGCCGTACGGGGTCCGCCTGCTCATCGCCGACGTGCGGGGCAAGGGCCTCGGGGCCATCGGCGCGGTGTGCTCGCTGGTCGGCGCGTTCCGCTGCGAGGCGTTCCACTGCCCGGACCTGACCGTCGTCGCCGACCGGCTGGAGGCCGTGCTGCTGCACACCCAGCCGGACCCGGAGGATGCCGACTCCGGCGGCGACGCGGAGTACTTCGCGACCGCGCTGTTCGTCGAGATCGACGCGGACGGCGGCACGCTGCGGGTGGTCAACCGCGGCCACCCGCCGCCGCTGCTGGTCCACGCGGGCGACGTGCGGACCCTGGACGGCGCGGACACCCACCTGCCGCTCGGCCTCGGCGGCCTTGCCCCGGACGGGGGCGCGACACCCGACGAGCATGCCTTCCCGGCGGGCGCGTCGCTGCTGCTCTACACCGACGGCCTGGTCGAAGGCCGGGACCCCGCCGGACGGTTCTTCGACCCGGTGGCCGTCCTGCGCGGCCGGGACTTCGCCGGACCGGGCGCCCTGCTGGACACCCTGATGGCCGCACTCCGGGCGCACACCTCGGGGCGCTTGGACGACGACACGGCGCTGCTCGCGGTCGCACGTCCGGCACGGGCCGATGCGGCAGGTGTACACGGCGGCGCGTCCGGGAACCCGCCCCCGGACCACCGTCTCCACCGGGAGTGATCATGGGCTGCTCGCGCCTCGACGTCGGTTTGCTGCTGTTGCGCCTGGGCACCGGCGGCGTCCTCGCCGCGCACGGTACGCAGAAGCTGTTCGGCTGGTTCGGCGGACACGGCATCGAAGGCACCGGCCAGTTCATGGAGTCCATCGGCTACCGGCCGGGCAAGGCCAGCGCCACCGCGGCCGGGCTCTCCGAAACGGGCGGCGGGGCGCTGCTCGCGCTCGGCCTGGCCACCCCCGCGGCGGGCGCCGCCGCGGCCGGGGCGATGGCCGGCGCCGCCGCCGTGCACATGCCCGCCGGGTTCTTCGCGCAGAGCGGCGGCTACGAGTACGCCGGCTTCCTCGGCCTCGCCGCGGCGGGCCTCGCCATCACCGGGCCGGGCCGGCTGTCCCTGGACCACGCCCTCGGCCATGCGGTGAACCGCGGCTGGATGGTCCCGACCGCCTTCGCCGTCACGGCCGCCGCGACGGCCGCGGTCATCGGCATGCGCACCCGCCGCCTCCGCGAGATCGCCGAAGCCCAGGCCCTGGAGGAGGCCGAAGCGGCAGCCCAGGGCGGCGCTTCGGACGCGACCTGAGCCGGTCCTCCGCTATTCGGGCTCGATGGCGCGGACGCCATCCTCGTCCGCCGATCGCGGAGTTCAGGGTTGCGCGGCGCCGCCAAGGCGGCGCCCTGCCCCAAAACCCGCCGTACGTCGCGCACCCCCGACTCGGCTCCACCCCGACGCCGGTTGCGCGGCTCCGCCGCGCTGACCGCAAGCTCGTCGATGAGCACACACGCGACGCGGCTCGGACCAAAACAACAAGACCGGTGGCGCGCGCCGCCAAGGCGGCGCGCGCCAAAGCCCAAACCGGGGCGTTCTCTCCGCAAGGCTCCGAACCTGGTGCGCGAGACCTTGTCCGCACACGGGCGACCGCTAAGGCTCGACGTCTACGCTCGCGCCATGACCGACTTCGTCCAGGTATCCACGACCGCACCCAGCCAAAGTGATGCCGAGCGACTGGCTCGTTCGGCCGTAGCCACACGGCTGGCGGCCACGGCGCAAGTAGCCGGCCCGTTGACGTCCTTCTTCTGGCACGCCGGCGAACTCGGCGAAGGCCCGGAGTGGGCGGTGTGGTTGAAGACGACGACCGACATGTATCCCGCTCTTCAAGCGCACATCATCAACGAGCATCCCTGGGACAAACCCGAGGTCACCGCAACCCCGATCGTCTTGGGATCCGCCCCTTACCTTGAGTGGATCCGTCAAGCGACGACCTAGCTTTTCGCCCGCTCCAGCAGGGCCGCGACCTGTGGAACGTCCTGGTACGGCGCAAGGCGGGTCATGACAGCTTTGGCGCGCTGATGCGGTCGCGTCGACCCGACGCCTTGAGACAGTTCCATGGCGCGGTCGACTGTCGCCACCGCCTCGTCAATCTCGCAGGCATCGATGTACGCATCCGCCAACCATGTGAGGTAGAGCGCCTTGTCGCGCGCGTGGGTGTCCTGGAACCGGTCGAGTGCGCCCTCGAGCGCGTGGACCGCCCGAAGCGGACGGCGCAGCTCTGCCCAACATCGCCCCGCCATGATGCTGACTTCGTCCCGGTCCACCCACGCGGACCAGTCGGGTTGCGATTGCGGGTCCGGACGATTGATCGCGTCTTCGGCGACGGCTAGAGCACGTTCGCATTCGCAGCCGTTGCCCTCCACGGCGTATGCCCACGCCAGGCGTTCATGGAGGAGCGCCCGCACGGTGTGCGGGGCGTCGGGCGGGATCATGCCGCAAGCAACAGCGGCGGCTTCGGAACCGGTGTGCTGGGTGCTGACAAGTTGATACGAGGTGAAGATCAGGGCATTTGCGGCAAGTGGTAGATCACCGGCTTGCTGCGCGGCAGCGAGACTGGACCTGTAGTGGGCGTCGGAACGCTCGTGGTACCCAGCATCGAATGCAGCCCATCCGGCTTGCTGATCCTGTTCCGCAAGGATAGACAGCAGGGCGCGCTCGGTGACGCCGTCGTAGCTGCTGTGCTTCAGCACAGACAGAGTCGTCTCAACTTCTGCCAAATAGACCCTGTAGGTGTCCAAGCCGCCGAGGTAGTTGTCCAACTGCCGCAAGCGTGCCGTCCGGTCGACGAGTTGCCGGGTGAACGAGCTTCCGACACGCGGTCCTGCGTCGACCGGCATGAAGGGCACGGCAGCCGCGGTGACTCCCAGACTCGCTAACGACGTTCGAATGAACTCCCTGCGTTTCACAGCTTCCGGTCCGTCCTGGTCGGCGGCGGGTTTCGGGACGGACTGGACCAACTCCCATGGCCGGTTTGCCAGTCCGACGAGTTGCCCAGGAATCCTCAACGCATCCGCGATCTGTGCGATCTTCTCGAAGGAAGTCACACGACCGCTTCCCTTGGCCATCTGAACCGTTCCGGGATTGGTGGAGGCTCTATGCGTTGACTCCAGCCGCCGGTTGGGGCTGGTGTTGAGCGTAGTAGTTGGTCTCGTGTTCGTGGGGCGGGATGTCTCCGATTGCGGTGTGGATGCG